>NZ_WLTU01000025.1:51996-364497 GCF_009706275.1 Providencia sp. wls1943 | reverse complement strand
ACCGAAGGTGTTTTCGAGATGAGAGATGACGTTGATTCAATAAAGTGTGAGACGCCGAGAGGCGGACACAACAGCTTGTTCAGGATTGATATTCTGGTTTAGTGAATGAAAGGCTAAACGGGAATAAACAGAATTTGTCTGGCGGCAATAGCGCGGTGGTCCCACCTGACCCCATGCCGAACTCAGCAGTGAAACGCCGTAGCGCCGATGGTAGTGTGGGGTCTCCCCATGTGAGAGTAGGGAACTGCCAGACATTAATTTAAAGCTTATTGCGAAGCGATAAGTTGCCGAAAGGCAAAAAAGAATAAGTGGAGCGGTAGTTCAGTTGGTTAGAATACCTGCCTGTCACGCAGGGGGTCGCGGGTTCGAGTCCCGTCCGTTCCGCCATATTGCAACGCCATGCTATTGATTAGCATGGCGTTTTTGTTTTTGAGGTTATTATGGTATGCCATCCAGTATGCCATTTTATTTTGGTTCTCCTTCAATTGCATTAGTGAGTATTGGACGCAATACAGGTATATAGTGAACTCTAATTAAGATGGACAATAATGAAGGTGAGGTTACCCACCTTCAATTATTATTTTATCATGAGTGCTAATTCTTAGTCATGCACTCAAATATCCCCAATGTGTTTATGTTCGAGGTACTAACCCATCCGAGTTTAGCTGATTCAGGTAAATCATCAAAAAGTGTTATGGCATGGTAGAGTTGTACCCATTGTTCATCAGCTGTTCGTTTAGCGACCCAGAATTGTTCTTTTCCTGATGTGGGTTGATAGTTGATAGACTTGGAAGCTCTATCGGGTTGATCATAAACCTGAAGCGTACTGGCAGGAGATGGGCTGAACTCAACACAATCTCGATAGGTTGGCTTAGGTTGTTTGCCGAAATAAATCCCCAATATGACGACTGCGATAATTCCCACAAAAGGAAGGCTATTTAATGTGCGATTTTTCATTGAAAGATAACCTCCACATGGTCAATGTGTTTTCCTTGACTGTAAGCATCCAGCCACACTTTTTTGTTAATACGGGATAAGCGGTAATAGGTATCGAGAGGGCCGTCTTCACAATCGCCAGTTGATGTACTAAATAGTTGGTTGGTTTGACTATCAATCACTTCGGCAATTACGAAGGCACATTTAGCGCCCAGATTTACTGTGCTCGTGACGACATAACGTCCCTCGAGGTAATCGTCAACACGACAATCCTTATCGGCAATCGCTTGGTTATTACACATTGGTGTAAAACCACTTTTATCGATGGCGGTATCAAATACATTCGTGTTAAAGGCGCTCGCGGTAAAATTGAGGCAAAACACCATGAAAATAAATACGTATTTAGTCATGATTTATCCTCATTGTTGAACCGTCTTTCTGATGGTTGTTTTTCTGGTAGGTGAGTCGACCTAATGTGATTGCAATAGCCAGTTCGATAAAAAATAGCAGGAATAATCCGAACATATTTAATCGGTTAGGCAATAGAACGTTAAGGAGTGCCAGTAGCGCTAAGATAACAAGGGAAATGATTGTTGACAGGGTTATCCTGAGTTTCCGAGAACGCGTTGCCGTGTATTGTTGTAGGAAGCCATACCCCCAATACCCCACATAACCTGCGATAGTACCCGCTAGAATCACCATGATATTGAGATTGATTTGGTTGCCAATGCCTATCGCTAAGGCATTCATAATGACAAGGTATAGCGCTAAGAATGTCATTAAACGGAAAATAGGATGCGGGTATTGAAATGGATGGGATACATTTTTAACGGTATGGATATAGACAATAACGCCAGCGCTCAGTCCGATAAGGCAGGCGAAAAGGAGGAAAATAAAAAAGTATTCATAAAGTATAAAAATTAAAGCATGGTCAAAAACCATAAAAGGAATAATCCCGATGAGCAATAAGTAGATAACACATAAAGAGGCGATGAAAGCGAAGACGAATGCCAAAATTTTTCGCGTTAGCATTAAACGGAAAGGGATACCCTTAAACCCATAAATGACCCACAACAATATTTGAGAAATCAAGAGTGGAGCTAACATCGCGATAAGGTAATACAGTAGATACATTAAGGGCTTACCAATAAATGGGTCGATATTATAGTGATTGGCGATGATGACTGTAAAACCGAATACTAGCACTAAGCTAATGATGAAAAAAATTCGTTCAACACCTAAACGAATATGATTAATTGAATTCATTTTTACCTCTTTTTATTACAATTTTTCTTGTGGTTAAAATTTAACCGTGGTTGTTTTTTTTGTTTAATCAATAAAATAGCCAACATCAAAAAGGCATGTTGGCTAGGTAAGTTGAGGGTAATCTTTAAGGCTGAATGCCAGAGATTAGAATCGGTAAGTTAAACCAAGCATGATATCGTTGGCCTTCACTTTGATTTTTGAGGTGTTTTCCCCATCGCCTACCGCTGTCGTGATGTCGGCTTTTCCAGCATCTAAATAGCGATAACTTAGCCCCATATCCCAATCGTCATTGATGGCATAGTTCACCCCCGCACCGACACTCCAGGCAAAGTTATTGGCGGTATGCGTGTGAGTATCATGCAGAGAGAGTCCTGGAGTATAAGCATCAGCGCGGGTGGTTTTAAAATCCACGGCCGCATAGCCTAGCCCGACAGAGATATACGGCGTGAAATTTGAGCTATTTTTAATGTCGTAGTACCCATTGACCATTAACGTATTGAGTTTGATTTGGTTTTTAATATCACGAGTTTGATGTACGCCATTACGCACACGGTCGCGGATATTGTAGGTTGAATTCGCTTTATCACGCGCCATAAACTCCAATTCAGCGCGAACAGGGATATCAAACTGATTGGAAAAGTCATAACCTAACGCAAGTCCACCGCCAAATACACCAGTACGATGGCTATCTCCATTTTTGGTACCATTATCACCGGCATCAGCATAGCCGCTGTAGATAAACTGCTGGCCAGACATTTGCACAATGGATGCGCCCATTTTTCCCGTAACATAAAGCCCCGTTTTACTGTCATTCGTGTTAGCGAATGCCGGTAATGAAATGCACCCCATTAGGGCGGAAACAATAAACGCTTTTTTCATGATTGATTTCCTTTTAATCAATATCACATTAAGTATGGTTGAATCGCGTTATGTCAGTGGAAGGCATGAAAGATTTGACTCAATCACCTTAATATCACTGACATAAAGATAATTTAGCGTGGGATAGTTTAACTTAATCGATCTGTTTTACCTATCAATAATTAAAATACGATCGGTAATATCGATTGTATCTATCAATAAACGGTTATCGATCGGCGTAATCGATCAACTGTTGTTTCGGTGCTTAAATAAGAAAAAGAGTTGATGAGAGAGTGAGTCAAAATGGACAGGAATAAAATGATGTTTAAAGAATGCTCTCCTTTATTAAATAGGTTGGTATGCTCGATATTATCAAGCACCAAAATACGGGATAAGTCTTTATGTTAGCGCTAACGCTTTATAAGCAACGCCGTTTACTCATGTTATAGATATGAAAACCGAACTCCGTTAAGACCCAATCGTTTGATGTATTCCATTGAATCATTCCTTTTTTCTCCAGCGAATTGAGTGTTCTTTTGTTGCAGAGTGAGCCATAATTGAGTTTCACATTACTCAAGGTTTTTAGTTGCCGTTCTGATAATTTCATCGCGTTCACCGTAAGATCCAATTATTTAACGTATACTGTGGCTATAGTTGTTCGCGTCCAGAAAAGTGCGCATGCATTTGTTCTGTCAGTACCCACAACGCTTTATTGAGCTTAATATCCCCATCAATTCCATTCACTGAACGCGTGCGAGCGCGTTTACCTTTAGCATTCCTGCCGGATAATCCCCCTTTAATTAAATTTTCTTGCAAACGTTGGTAGACGGTCCACAAATCGTCTTTCTTATCTTCAAAGCGGCGAGGTTGTAACACTTGGGCTTCAGTGATCGGTTGATGTTCTTCGCCATAACGATACATGAGAGCGGCTTGGGCGAAGATCTGTTGTGCTGGTGGCGGTAATAGTAAGGACTGCATTTGCTCACGTTTTTCAGCGATAGCATCAAACGTATCTAACACTTCGTAAGCCCCTTCAATCACTTTATCGACGACATTACCTTTATGGGGAACTCTGACCTCCCCAAAGGTATCGCCACAAACCAGCCCATTTTGACAAACATAGCGAAAAAAGCCCGGTAACATTTGATAACTACTTGAACCATCATGGCTATTAAGTAAGATGATTTCAGGCACTTGGCTACCCGTAATTTGGTCATGACGTCGGAGCCGTAACATATGCTTAGTATGATCACGACGGCTGTCATCTCGCACACGAGTTTGGCATGCAAAGAACGGATAAAAACCTTCTTTTTGCAGGCTATCCAATAAGGTAATCGTAGGAATATAAGTATACTTTTCGCTACGAGATTCATGCTTTTCTTCAGAGAACACACTGGGTACGGTGCGAAATAACTCTTCGAGAGTTAACGGGCGGTCACGGCGAATGCTATTCGCCGCACCAAAGCGGGATGCTAAGCGAGTCATAATAAATTTCATTTAAAATTAAGTGGATAGGTAATACGAAGGCGTAAATAAGGACGTGGTTAATCGATTAGATGGAAAATGGCGGAACGTTCTGGGTGTTGCGCAGCATAATCACGCAATTGATAAAAGCGATCGACGAGGGTGTCACTTTCCGTTTGAAATGACCATAAACTGTACATCATCAAACACACGGCAATGCCTGCGGCTTCACAACTGACGTTGGCTTCGTTACCGTTATGTGGGTTGAACAGCGTCAGTGTCTCTTGAGGTAAATCGGGATAAATAAAGGCGCCACCATTGGATAAGGTACAATATTCCCAATACCCGCCGTGGTAGTCATCACAAAACTGCCCCATAGTGGTAAAGATGACCACTTCAAAGGTGGTCCAGCCTTTCACACTCCCGAAGTGGTTGAGCCAAAAATCCAGGCGTTGTTCATTGGGGACGAGTGTCATTGCAATAGCGGATTCAGTTGTATTATTCATCAGTTGATACTCCAAGAAAAAGAAATAAAAAAGCGTCAATCCCGTTAAGGACTGGCGCTTGATGTCATCAATGTTGTATTAATGTAAGAAGCTAAAAGAATATGCTCCACAGGGATTTAGCAACGGATACGATGCTATTTTTGACTGTATTCATCGTTCCTTTTATTAATGCAGGCAGGGGAAGGATATCTATCAGAGTATCGACGATATCACTGACGCATTGCCCAAAATCGTTACGTGCGGCGTTCTCCACGGATTGCGTCCGGTAAGCGCTGTTTAGTTGCCTAGCTACCCCGCTACTGGCTTGCGCCGGTAACGCCTGTATGAGTTGCTCTGCTAATTCAGTGAGTTGATAGTTTTCGACCGCAGAAACTGTTATCACAGGATGATGTGGCTTAAAGGCGGTTATGACGGCTTGTTGCTTTAATTTTAAGTTATAGGTCTGCTCTGAGGATGGTTGATGCTTGTATTCATCCCACTGGCGACAAGGCTCTATTTTATCGGCTTGGTTCAAGACAAATAGAAATTGATTAGGTTGGTAACCGCATTTCTTCGTGAGAAAGCGATAACACTGTTCATCAGAAGACCATGCTCGGTCATCGGCCTTGAGAACCCAAATGATTAAATCGAGTTCTGGTAATAAGTTGCGATAGAGCTGGTGGTACTCTTTATCTCGCTCAAGGCTTTCCCCCACACCGGGTAAATCAATAAAGGTGAGTGTATGGTTGTTCATCGTCATACTGAAGCGTTGCGCTTGGCGTGTGCAGCCGGAGACATCACTCACAGGCGATAGTTGGGATTGGAACAGCGCATTTAGCAGACTGGATTTTCCAGCCCCTGTTTTACCCATTAGACCAATGGTAGGGGAGTAATTGATGAGCTGACTGAGTTGGTTAAAAAATGATGTTTTAAATGAAAAGGGAAAGACTGCGAGAGCCTTCTCCAGTTCAATATGTTGATTCATACAAACTCCTTGAAAATAAAATTATCATTATTCAAGGTGATAATATATATTTGAAATTATTTTAAATTTTTCTTTTTAACTAACAGTATGAGTTCTTCAATGGGATCCCGTGGTAGATCAATTTGATCAATCATCGCCTCGATAATTTCGTTAATATTTTTATTATGATTTTTGGGTCATGTATTCAATCCGGTTGTTGAGAGTTTTGATTTGCAGTTGTTCCAAGTTATACCGTTAACTTTGACGTAGGTTTCATCGAGCTGCCAAGAGGAAACCGATCGAATGAATTGATATTTTTTGCATTTTTTACGGAGAATGGGGGCATACTCAATAAATCAACGATAAATCGTTGAGCGGTGAGCGTATCACTGACGTTGGCATAGCCTAATGTCGTAGAGCCATACCAACGCAAGCACCAAATGATGATCGGGGGAGCAAAATGTTTCCATTTAAGCTCATTCGATGGCATGGCCTATTTCTAATAAGACATAATCAATACTGTGAGTGTTTCTCACTTAGGTCATTTTTGCAACAAGCCCGTTTTAAGACACTATCAGACAAACCGTTCTTTAAGTCAAAATACCCCGTATTCCTCTGTGGAGACATTTCATTTTGCTTTTTTTAATTCAGTTGAAACTAAGATTATTTTTATCTAAGAAAATGGTTGGTTAGATTTAAAGTGTAACAAAATGAAAAAAATAAAGACGTTTTATCACAAAATACAGGGAACGGTATTTTTAGAAGATTTCACCAATAAAAAAATCAATTACGCGCCATTCGGGAAAAATACTTGTGGATCAATCGGTTGAATACTCTCTGTGGGGGGTGGGGGTTGCCTTTTGATCGATAAAATCGATCATTTATCATTTGGTGATAGTTGAAACCTATCAAATTTGACTTGTTTGATCGTTATAATCGTTTTTACAATTGTTCGGAGTCTATTTATATTCAATTCACATTAATCGCAGCTGTTAAATAATTTTTAGCCTTGTTATCACTGAGTAACCAATAATGAATGGAGTTAATGTATGCGCTCTGAAAATGAAATTAACTGCACTCAGGATTTAAATAAAAAACTGGGGCTTTTTTTAAGAGAAAATAGATTAAAGGTGAATTTGACAGGCAAAGAGCTGGGGCGGCTGATGCATGTTAGTCAGCAACAAGTTTCTCGGTATGAAGCCGGTGTGACCAATTTGACAATCTCGCAATTAAATCAATATTTGATGGTGCTAGGTATTTCTTGGCAAGATCTTATTCGGAATGTGATTGAGGAATATAATTGGGAATTCATTTTTAATCGTCATTTACCCTGAATCACTAATTAATTTAAATATCGTTAATCATGCATGGTCATTAGGTCAACAATAGAACGTCTTAATCTATTGTTGGTGGTCGTTATTTTTAAATGACGGAACGAAAATAAGAAAAAGAAAGTTTATAGAAATACACTTTTCTATCTTTGCCTGATTTCAATTAAACAATTAAATAATTAAACCGATATCGAGGGTGTTCTTATGTGCCTTTGTTGCGTGTTCACGCAGTCCGCCAAATGCGAATGAATACACAGTGATGAAACAGCGATAAGTAGTAATCAATAAGGTTGTATAACTCTTTAAGTGGGAGTGCGTTTTATACAACGGTATTTTAATAAAATACGGGTCTATTAAATTAGGCTGCTTAGTTTTTAAATGGGGTAATGTTTAATGAGTCATAAAAAGGTTAATAAAATTGTCATGTTATGGGTGGCTTTGTGTGTAACTCAGACATCTGTAGCAAATTCATCCCCAACTAATTTAGTTCATGAAACGCAAAAGTTCTCTGTGGAAACGGGCGCAACAAGAGTTGTTTTTACGCCGAATTCTCAAGGTTCAACTTTAACGGTAACTAATCCGCAAACATACCCGATTTTAGTACAGTCGGAAGTGTTACAAGCAGATAAAGAAACAAAATCGTCTTTTGTTGTCACTCCACCGTTATTTAGATTGGATGGTGAGCAAAGTAATCGTATACGTATAATCAATACTGAAAAATTAGGTCCTGATGATAGGGAGTCATTGTATTGGTTATGTATAACGGGTATCCCACCAGAAATTGATTCGGATTGGGTGACCGAAGATGAAAAATCAAAACAATTGGACTCTGCCACGTTATTAACTCAGATGAGAATAAAATCGTGCATTAAGTTAATCGTTAGGCCTAAATCGATTGCTAATAAAACAGCACTAGATGTTGCATCATCAATTGAATGGATAAAAGAGGGTGAGCGTTTAAAAATACATAATCCAACACCTTATATTTTTAATTTTAAAGATATTAGTATTAATAATAAAAAAGTTAGCCTTCCTGACTCTGGGTATATCCTACCTTATAGCGATGCCACTGTGAGCGTTAAAGCTGTGGGTGATAGTACCGTTTCATGGCATTTAATTACCGATTTTGGTGGTGAAAGTAGAAAGTTTGAATCCAAAATAAAAGGGTAGTAATGATGAAATTTAAATTAAGCATATTCGCTTTAGCTATTTTATCATTTTCGTCATTTAATTATGCCCAGCAATATACATTTAATTCAAAATTAATAGAGGGGGTTGATGGTGACTCTATTGACCTCTCTTTATTTGAAGGTGGAGGGCAGTTGCCAGGGACTTACTTGGTTGATGTCCTGATTAATGGCCGGCAAGTTGGCACATCATATATCCGTTTTTCAAAATTGGATGAGGATGACGAAAAATCGCTCTTGGTTCCCTGTTTATCAAGTCTTCAGCTGGTGCAGTATGGTGTTGATATTCAGGAAACAGAATCCCAAGTTGAGCAAACGGAAGATGCATGCTTTGATATTGCCTCGTTATCTGGTGCTAATGCCCATTTTAATTTTAACGCCCTGACCCTTGAGTTAAGCGTTCCTCAAATTTATTTAAAGAAATCCACAAAAGGGATAGCGAATCCTGAATTATGGAATGAGGGAATAACGGCGTTTATTTTAAATTATAAAGCTACAACAACACATACTACGTATAAATCAAATGTTCGAGAATCAAATGATTCAACGTGGGTTCAACTTAATTCGGGATTGAATCTTGGTGCTTGGCGTATCAGGAATAACTCCACATGGAAAAATACAAAAAGTGATACCAATCAATGGGAGAATATTGCTTTATATGCGGAGCGTGGATTATATAGCTTAAAGAGTCGCTTAACGTTGGGCGAACGTTATACCTCAGGTGATGTGTTTGATAGTGTTCCATTTCGAGGGGGCATGCTGGCTACGGATGATAAAATGTCACCCTCTAGTCAGTATCAATATTCCCCAGTAGTGAGAGGTGTTGCACGAACGCAAGCGCGTGTGGAAGTGAAACAAAATGGTTACACCATTTATGATGGTGTTGTGGCACCGGGTCCATTTGAGTTAAATGATTTATCGGTGAGTGGGGCCTCGGGCGATATTACGGTGACGGTTTGGGAAACGGACGGTGCTCCTCAGGAGTTTGTTATCCCCTATCAAGCACCTGCGGTTTCAGTTAAGGAAGGCTACCTTCGTTATAGTGTCATGTCAGGTCAATACCGGCCGAGTGATGACAATATAAAAAAGCAAGCGTTGGCTCAAGGGACCGCAATTTATGGTTTGCCTTGGGATATGACGGTTTTTACCGGAATACAGTTAGCGGAGCATTACCAATCACTGTTGTTAGGTGTTGGTAAGACGTTAGGGAATTTTGGTGCTTTGTCGGTTGATATCACCCAAAATCACAGCCAACGTTGGGGCCATGACACTCAAGATGGTCATTCTTTACAATTTCGTTACAACAAAGAATTTGACAGTAATACTCAGCTATCTTTAGCCAGTTACCAATATGACAGCAAAGGGTTCGACTCATTATCAGATACCTTAAATACATATACAAAAAACGGTTGGAAAAACAATGAATCTTCTAGCTATAAACAAAAAAGCCGTTTTGCGGTCACCTTGAATCAAGGGTTAGCTGAGAGGGGAAATATTTCGGCATCAGGTTATCGAGATGATTATTGGGATCGTTCTGGCTCCGATAATACTTACAATATTAGCTATTCTGTTTTAATTCGAAATGTAACAGCGTCACTGAATTGGCAGAAAACGCAATATACGAGAGAAAATGGACGTTCTAGTAATGATAATATCATCAGTGTTTGGCTAAGTGTGCCATTAGATGAATGGGTCGGCGGGAGTACCCGAGTATCTTATCGTTACACGGAACCGTCCAATGGTGGGGATACCCATGCGGTAGGGTTATCAGGTAATGCTTATGAGCAACGCTTGAATTGGAATATAAGCCAACAATACAAAACTAATTCGGCAGAAAACTCAAATAATGGAACGTTGAATCTTCAATGGCGAGGAGCATCAGGGCAGATAAATTCCAATTACAGCTACAGCAATCACTATAATCAAACGGGGATTGGTGTCAGTGGCAGTGTGGTGGCACATAGGGATGGTATTACATTGTCTCAACCATTTGAAGGGACGGCTGCGCTCATTGAAGC
Organism: Providencia sp. wls1943; assembly: GCF_009706275.1. Lineage (NCBI taxonomy): Bacteria > Pseudomonadati > Pseudomonadota > Gammaproteobacteria > Enterobacterales > Morganellaceae > Providencia > Providencia sp. wls1943. The sequence goes on along the minus strand of NZ_WLTU01000025.1, from coordinate 353,988 downwards.
ACCGGGGGCCGCAAATGTTAAAGCCAGTAGTTTACCTGGGATTGAAACGGACGGAAGAGGTTATGCGATTCAGCCATATTTAATTCCTTATCAGGAAAATACGATTACGCTTAACCCTGCGAGTTTTTCATCGGACATTGATGTTAAAAATACCAATACTAAAGTGGTACCAACGGAGGGGGCGGTTATCCCTGCCAAATTTATAACCCAAATTGGTGCTAAAGCTTTATTTAATTTGAAATTTAAAAATGGCAAAGTCGTTCCCTTTGGGACGCTAGTGACAGTTGATAATCGTTTGGGGATCAATGGTATTGTCGGGGAACAAGGTAATTTGTATTTATCGGGTATTCCTGAAGAAGGTCTATTACAGATTAAATTAAAAAATGAGGTATGTTCAGTTAAGTATCAATTACCGCCTAAGAAGAACAATGATATTTATTATCAGTTAAGCGCAATTTGTCAGTAAGGAAAAAGATGAAAATAAATAAAATTATCCTGTCCTTCGTTCTCCTAGGATGGGGGGGAGCAACAAGTGCTTTATCCTTAAATATTAGACCTGTTGATGGATTAAAATCAGGGGTTATTACCGATGGGACGTTACTGGCGAAAGGCGAGATTTCTGATAATGGCGATTATTGTGGATTTAAAATATGGAGTGATGCTCCATTAAATAATGGCAGGTCACAACGCTATCGTTTATTTTCATCAGGTAAGCAATTGAATATACGTTTAAGTGCCCCAGAATTAATTCATGATGAATTAAATAAAATTAGCATTATAAAGAGCAAAAATAAAACGGAACTCTTTGAGATTGTCTCTGATGGAACACAAAAAATATCGTCTGCATCATGGGAAATTATATTAAACGGTTCTGTATTGAAGTGTCAGTAATATTTTAGTTTTTTTGTACCTATCGCACATTATTCTATTTTGGAATGGTGCATATATAAATAAAGGAAAGTAGAAATGAAATTGAAAAAAGTCAATGGGTTTAAATTATTATTAGGTGTTGCGGCAATCGCAATGAGTTCACAGGCGGCATTAGCAGCGGGTATCGCGAGTGATATCTTCACTGGAACAGCCAATGCGACTTATGCGTTGGGGCAAGGGCCACAACTCACTATTACCCCTGTAGACAATCTAAGAGCTGGGCTATGGCAAGTTGATAAACCTATTGCTAACTTCAGCGTTTCAAATCTAGATGGGCACGATCACTATGCCATTAGATGGACACCGGGAACATTTACTCCAGCGTCAGCAGACCTTACTAAGAATGCAGTTATTCTCTCTGGAAAAAATAATCCAAATAATAAACTTGAAGCTTTCTTTTATGCGAGCGACGCTTCTCCGTCAAAATCTGAGACAGAGTGGTTCATTTATCCATCATCAGTGACCACTGATTCTATTGGAGCTGTAGTACACAAGATGATTAATGCGGACACTTATGTTGTGTCATTAGATGCTGCATTTTGGGCTTTATAAGTTATTACAATTAATTTGAATATTTAAGAGAGTATGTATGAAAAAGTTAAAAGTCGCTTTATTGGCATCTATTATTGCATTTGTATCAACAGGTTCAGCTATTGCAGATGAAATCGATTCTCAGGTTGTAACAGCAACGGCCGATGTGATTTTTACAGCTAGGGGAACGGCTTCAGTTACATTAACCGCGAGTGATGATCTTGTTGCTGGTCCGCAAACTGCAGGTACACAGGTTGCGACGGGCTTAGCTGAAGCGACAGAAAGTTCAGTGGCGATCCGCTGGACTCCGGCATCTGGTACAGTAACGCCAGAAAATGAGTTAAGCACAATCATTCAAGTTAAGGGAACGAATAATCCGACTCATATTGCTAACTTTGTGTTAGTACCAGACGCTTCGGCAGGACAAATGAGTAATGGTGGCAACGGTTGGATTGTTCCTACAAATGAAGATACATCAAAATTGAATTTCACCGTTCAACAACATGATACAGCAGTTGTCGCGGGGGATACTTATGTATTGTCTGTTGACGCAGCTGTGTGGGCATATTAATACTATAATATAAATAGATTAATTTAAATTAGAAAGGTGTTAGTTTGAATTGTTGTGATTTAAGCTAACACCATTCTTATTTTTTAGCCTAATTAAATAATAATATTATGCAGTGATAGGTCTTTACTTAATACCTTGTAGTATTAAAAACTCACTCAACAATTGGTAAAGAATACAGAATAGAACAGATTGTATTTGTGGTTTATCAATATGTGAAGATTAATAAGAGAAAATTTTTGTCATAAATATAAATCTGCTTTTTATTGAATGTCATGGGCTTAACGTATGAAAAAAAATGTCTTTATTTCTTTTATTGTCACCGGAAAAATGGCTGCTGATACAAAATTAAAAAAAACAAAAAGAAGGCCTGTTTTAATTGTTTTCTCATGTTTTTTGGGCTTGTTGCAAAAATGACTTAGAATCTATGTAAATACCCCATTTATAACACAGTCATCTCGTAGAATATTTATGCCGCACTTCGGTACTCAAATGGCGTCATGTCATTGAGTGAATCGTGCGGCCGTTCGTTGTTGTATAGCTCAATCCAGTCTTCGGTTATTTGCTTCACTTCGTTCAGGTTGTTGAAAATGTAGCAATTGAGTACATCATCGCGATAAGTTCGGTTAAATCGTTCAATGTATGCGTTTTGATATGGGCAACCGGGTTTAATGTAATCAATCATAATGTCATGTGCTTTTGCCCAATTTACAAACACTTCCGAGGTGAATTCGCTGCCATTATCAACCCGAATTTTCTCAGGGTAACCGTGCCACTCAGCAAGTTGGTCAAGATAGCGTATGACACGCAATGACGGCATGCTGGTCGCAATATCAATACCTAAAACTTCGCGGTTAAAGTCATCAATAACGTTAAATGTGCGGAACCTGACTTTGTTGTGCAAGCTGTCATTCATAAAGTCCATTGACCAAGATTTTCCCAATGCATTCGGTGCAGCTAACGGCTCTGGGTTACGGTTGGGCAGTCGCTTTTTGCCTTTGCGTCGCAGGTTCAGTTTTAGCTCCTTATAAACGCGATAAACACGTTTGTGGTTCCAACTGTGGCCTAGCTTTCGAAGGCGTTTAAAGCACTTCGGGAACCCCCACCGATAATGCTTGTCGATTAAAGCATTCAAGGCATCAATGATTTCGTCATCATTGGTCAGCTTTGGCTCGTAATAGCAAGCGGTACGACTGATACCAACCACATGACAGCACTTCACTACGCTTGCGTTATACTGCACCTGTAACTCGTGTGCCCAGACTTTCCGTTCTGCCACAGGCGCTAGAGCTTTTTTATGATGTCTTCTTGCATCTGTGACTTGAGACTCAACTCAGCATACATCTGCTTAAGTCGACGGTTCTCTTCTTCAAGCTCTTTCAAGCGGCGCACATCTGACGCTTCCATACCGCCGTATTTTTCGCGCCATTTATAAAACGTTGAATTACTGATGCCGTACTTACGACAAATCTCTTTCACCGGCATACCCGCTTTGGCTTCTTTTAAAATCGCCACAATCTGGCTTTCAGTCATGCTGCGTATTACCATGAAGGAGATCGGTGAGTAACATTGATGAAGATCGGTTCGTGTCACTTTCACAGAACCATTGTTACATTAACTTCACTGATCTCCTTCGGTCAACAAGGTTTGCATTTTTCGCATTGATTCTCCTTTAAGGTCTATCTTGACGCTCCCGTGAACCAACCGATCCAGGATGGCATCCGCATGCGTTGAGTCCCCGATCATCTTGTACCAGCTTTCCACCGGTAACTGGCTCACGACAATGATAGAACCTCGCTGGTACATGAGATCCACTATTTCCAGTAGATCGCTGCGTTGTTCTGACGACAGAGGCTCCAGACCCCAGTCGTCCAGAATCAGCAGATCGCTGTGATTCAGTTTTGTCAGCAGTTTGCTATAGCGTCCGTCCGCATGTCCCTGGTAACACAGCTCCATCAGCGCCTTCAGACGGTAGTAATAGACCTTATATCCTTGTCGGCAGGCATTGTGGCCGAGCGCACAGGCCAGATAGGTTTTGCCACTGCCTGTCGCCCCAGTCAGCAACAGGTTTTGTTTAAGGTTCAACCAGTTTCCCTGACCGAGCGAACGGATGAGGGGCTTATTTAGGCCCCTGCTGCTTCGGTAATCCAGTTTTGATAACTCGGCGCTAAGTCTGAACCGCGCCTGTTTCACTAGACGCTCTGCTTTCCTGTTTTCGCGGCAGGTCAGTTCTTCTGAAGCCAGTAATAACAGGCGCTCTTCGAACCCCAGCTCCAGGTATGCACCAGGTTGTGCGATCTGGTTTTTTAGGGCATCGAGGAAGCCTGTGAGTTTCAGTTCAGCGAGTTGTTCATAAAGATGGTTCATTATTGGCTTCCATATCAGTGGTAGTATTTACTGCCGCGAACGTTTTCATGTTCCAACGTTGATAGCAGGTCAGGTTTGTTTTCAGGAACAGGCTGTTTATCCAGACCTTTTTCCAAGATCGATTTTATTCCCGCAAGCCGCCATACCTGAGTTTTCAACGCGCGTGTACAGGCTGCGTTAAGTCTGGCTTTGCTGTATTTTTTATGAAGGTTCAGGAGCCCCAGGCAGAACCGATAACTTTGCTCAGGGTGCGGGCGTGAGCTCAGGATGTGAAGGACGTAATCATAAGTTTCACTGCCAACGTGCCCGGCCCACTCCAGAAGCCGTTCCGGGGTCCAGGTGGCATGCTGACGGTGAGCTTCCGGCATATGCTCTTCACGGGTACTGTAGCCATAGTTTCGGTTTCGGGAATGTGTCGCTACTTCCTGCCCCTGATTAAACAGTCTGACCAGTTCACCCGAGATCCATGCTTCTAGCTGTAAGCCCAGCAGTGAACTGGGTACCGAGTAGTAATGTTTGTCAATTTCCACATGGTAATCCGCATGGACTCTGACTTGTTTCACCAGAGTATAGCTGTAATCTGCCTCAGGAAGGGGGTTCAGCGCGGGTTTATCAAGTTGGTTGAAGAGCTCTGCTCGCGAACACCCTAGTTTCTGCATGACCTTGCTATTCAGCCTTTCCAGTAACTCCCTGATACGCTGGTTAAGTGATGCTAGGCTGTAGAAGATTTCATGCCTGATACGGGCCATGATCCAGCGTTCAACAACCTGAACACCGACTTCTGCTTTAGCTTTATCTTTTGGTTTACGTGGTCGCGCTGGTATCACGGCAACATTGTAATGCTCAAGCATCTGCTGATAGGTTGGATTAACGTCAGGATCATACCTACAGGCCCGTGACGTGGCGCTTTTCAGATTGTCTGGAACAACAAGCTCAGGAACACCGCCCAGCCATCGGAAGAAACGAACATGGCTCATAACCCAGTCCTCAAGCTTCTGAGACCAAGTGGCCTCAGCCCATGTGTAACTTGACGCACCGAGAACAGCCACGATGATCTGCGCGGTTCTGATTTCCCCAGTATCAGGGTTGGTAATGTCAACGGTTGGCCCACAGTAATCAACAAAGAGTTTTTCACCCGCTTTATGGACTTGACGCATTGATGGTGAGGTGGTTTTTAGCCATTCTCGGTACATCCGGCAATAATGGTTATAACTGTAAAATCCGCCTGGATTGCGTTCACTGTACTCTTCCCAGAGCAGTTGTAGCGTCACGCATTTATTACGTAGCTCTTTATGGATCGTAGCCCAGTCTGGCAGGGAGTGTTTTTTCATTTTCACCTGCGTTTGAAGGAACGCATGCTTTAGTGCAGTATTATCCCATTCTGCGGGCAATGGCCACTGCTTAATACCAAGCTGAGCCGCCCTGTTGGCATACCTAGATACAACGGAGGGGGATATCGCAAGACTACGGCCAATCTGACGATGGCTGAGCCCGGCACCATATTTAAGTCTGAGTATTTCTTTAAGTTTTCTCATAGATATTGGAGCTGTCGGCATAGGTATCCTTTACTGGAGTGGTAAAAGATACAGATCAACACACCTGTGAAGTTTTAATAACATTGATGGAGATCACCGAATAACAAAATGAGCCTAAAGTGATCTCCATCGATGTTATTCAGCGATCTGCTCAAATGTTATTACCCGATCTCAATGGATGTTATTGGGTGATCTCCATTCATGAAAATACGCACATGCGTTTGCTCATCGTAAAACTCCTTTGTTTTAGTTTACAAGAAATTCTACGAGTGAGCTGTATTATTTTACGGGATAGTTACACTTTTATTTCAATTTGTAATATTTATTTTCAATCAAGTGAATATCGTATTACTACAAAATCGAAAATAAAATGAAAACCAAATTACTCACTCCGCGATGTATTTATTTTTTATTCCTATTAAACAATTAGTTATATGCATTTTGGATGATTTCACAAGTCTCTTTGATCTATATTGACGATCAATAATATTCTCTTGATAGGTGGTACCTATCATTCAGATCCTATCAAATGGTATAAACGTCTTTTCCCTTTTAAAGGGTACGTCTATATTTATATCAAGTAAAAACGAGGGTGAATATAAAAACCAATAATTAAGATTTAATCTTAATTATATTTTGGGGTGTTTTTATTTAATATTCAACTCTGTTTCGCTTGCTTGTTTTTTTTATTTTCATTATCACACTCGATGAGTGATCTCTTTATTTTTATTGGTACGCACTTTTTTTATTTTTATATTTATTTCTCGTTGCCATCATTTTTTGATGATTATGATGCTATTAAGAATAATGCATTTATCTGAGGGCGAAATTGACTGTTTTATTTATCCGTCTAATAAGATGAGTGAATAAATCCAATACTCGGCTCGCCCATTTTTTTTAACCGTGTTTGTTTCTCGGAGGTCATGATGACATCAACCACGAAGGCAACTTTAGCGATTTCACCCGAAAATTATTTTTGCCATCCGCCAGAGAAAAGAATAACAGCAAAACAACTCAACGAAGCGACAGGGTTATTTATTCGACAAAAACGCATTGAATTGGGGTTGAATGGGTCAGATTTGGGGCGTTTATTGAATGTCAGCCAACAACAAATCTCCCGTTATGAGCGCGGTATCACCTCCTTAACCCTTCATCAGTTAGAGCAGTTTTTACGTGCGCTTGCGGTGTCATGGGAAAGCTTTATTCGTGAGGTCATTCATCCGCTTTGCCTGATATCGCAAGATGGGCAAGGAAAGCTCGTTACTGAGTACCCCTTCTTATAAATGGGTTGCAGGGTAGCCGTCATTTTAGCGCGCTAAATGCGCATGACATTGTGAAAGAGGTAACAAATGGGCAAACAAGGTAAAGCGCGATGGCAGTATTTATTGAGTGTCATTGGCATGGGGTTACCTGCGGGGGTGTTCGCCAGCGTGACGAACACCACGACACTCACAGCGACCATTGTGGCCTCCTCCTGTGTGGGGGAAATTTTGACTCTAAACTCATCCGGTCGGGCAGCAGGCAATGCCGGTACGGTTGATTTTGGGGTTATTAACCCCAAAAGTCGCGCCGCGCCGGTACGTCAGTTTTCATTGCGGTTATCGGAAGTGGTGGGCGGAAAGACGGGATGCAGTGCGTTTGAAGCTTACGGCCGTCAATACCCCGTGGCGACACTGAGCTTTGGGGATGCGGGCAATACGCAGTTGGATGAAGCGGGGGTGATATTACGTTATGACGACGGCAGCGACACGCACATGCGGGTTCGAGTCAGTCCGCTCAATGCGGAAGGTACCTTCCCCACCGCTGGGGCGCCGGGGTACGTGACAGCCACTCATGCGCAAGTGACCTACCCCATTCCCTTTGCAGTCAAAGGAATGTTTGATTTTCAGGCGATATTGAGTGAGTGGCAGGCGGCGAAGTCCGGTGCATTTAGTGGGACATTGACGGTCACCGTCGTGTACCGATAAGGAAATCTTCCGTGAACAGACTCTCTAAAAACAACAATAATTATCGATGTGTTTGGGCTATCGGGCTGTCATTGGCCTTCACCGGCGCCAGTTGGGCCACGACAGCAGAGGAAGCCTCCCCCTCAGCAACGGCGACCATTGCCGAAAGTGGGCAGGCTGCGCCAGACGAAACAGAGGATGGCGCCCTAAATTTGAATTTTATGCAAGGCGGTGGCGCACAGGCGGCGGCATTTTTATCAACAGCGAACCGTTACTTCCCGGGGCGTTACTGGGTGGATGTGCAGGTCAATGGTGAGCCAGTTGGTAAACGTGTTTTGACGGTGACACCGCAAGAGCAGTCGGCCTTGTGTCTCTCACCAGAATGGTTAGCGGACGTGCAAGTGTATTTGCGCCCGGCGTTTTACCAATCGACCTATCAAGCTGCGCGTCAGTGTTATGTCCTTGATGAGCAAGCCAATACGCAGGTGGTGTTTGATTTGGCCACCCAGACATTGAACTTGGCGATACCGCAAGCGGGATTAGCCAAAGCGGGGGATGCTCTGGATTGGGAGTTTGGTAACAGCGCTCTGCGCATGAACTACAACGCCAACGCCAATAAAAACCAAGACGGCGTGGATTATTACGGGTCGGGGTCGTTACTGGCGAACGTGGGGGAATGGATAGTCAACGGCAGTGCGTCGTTAACTCAAGATGACCAAACGGTCTCGGTGTTCACGGCTTCCAAAGCCCTTTTATCGCTGCAAGCGGATTTAGTGATGGGGAAAACGGGGGTGAGCAGCGGTGAGCTGGGGGGGTTATCGACCTACGGTTTGACGTTAAGCAGTAACCCATCCATGCGCCGCCAAACACGCGGCTATACCCCCGTGTTCAGCGGTACAGCGCAAGGGTATGCGCGGGTGACGTTACGTCAAGGCAACACGATTTTATATTCAGAAATGGTGCCACCGGGTCCGTTTAGTATCAATGATGTGACGGTGCTCAATGGGGGCGATGTGGTGATGACCGTGACGGAAAATGACGGCACCACCACCCGAGAGGTGTTCCCCATTACCCTTATTAGCGGGCAGATATCACCGGGGGAGCACGAGTATTCCGTATCGGTGGGGGTGATTGATAACGACAACCCAGAAGGTACCCCGACAGGAGGATTAGCCGCCTTTAGTTACGGTTACGGGTTGGATTATCTGTCACTGCGAACAGGCGCCCTGCTCGGCAGTCAGTTTACCGGTGTCACGGGGGAAGTGACATCACAGCTCGGGTCATTGGGTTCGGTCTCGGTGGCGCTTTCGGGGACGCAATCGCGCTATGACGAGGGCAACCGACAGGGACACAAAAATACCCTGACCTATGCCAAGAGCTTTGATACTAGCACCTCGGTGCGCGTGGGGTATAACCGCCTGAGTGAGCAGTATGACACGCTTGGGGAATACAACGATACCGATTACGCCCGTTTTGCCGAGCGCCAACGCTTGAAGCAGGACATCTCGCTAGGGTTCAGTCAACCGCTGTGGCGCGGAGCCACGTTGTCGGTGAATGGTTGGCAACGGGAATATTGGCGTCGGGATGATAAGCAACGTGGGGTGACGGGGAACTTTTCTACCCGTGTCGGTCCGGTGAGTGTGTCATTAGCGGGGTCACAGTATAAAACGGGCAATGACAGCCAATACAGTTTTTCGACGTCGGTCTCGATCCCGTTTTCCGTGTTTGACCATGATTTTAATACGTTTGCGTCGATGTCTGGCAGCAAATCGGGAAGCAACAGCTACTCCGCAGGGGCATCAACCAATTTAACTGACCGCTGGTCGCTATCCGCCAATGAAAGTTGGGGCGGGGATGGCAGTTTGGGCACCCAAACCAGTGTGTGGACTGCCTATGACGGACGGCTGGCACAACTCAGTGGCCAGATGACCCACACGGATAATGGCACGTTGGGGTCGGGGTCGGTGAGTGGCTCGGTGATGTATTTGCCGGCAGACAACAGTGTTTTACTGGGGAAAAACATCTCTGATACGGTGGCGGTGGTGCATGTGCCGGGCGGGCAAGGGGTATCGATGTTGGGCGGTCTGGATAAGGCTGACCGCAATGGCAACCTGATGGTGCCTCTGAGTAGTTATCAGCTCAACACGTTGAGCATTGATGCGAGTACGTTGCCGGCCAATACAGAGTTAGCGGTGACCAGCAAACCGTTGAAGCCGACACAAGGCTCGGTAACTTACGTGCCCTTTGAAGCGATGACGGTGAAACGGTATTTACTGCAAGTGAAACGCCCTGATGGGCAATTTATTCCGGCGGGCGAATGGGGTTATAGCGAGTCGGGGGCGCCCTTGGGCTTTGTGAGTCATAACGGCGTGATATTAATTAACTCTGTCGATACGTTAGGCGTCGTGCGGTTTTCTGACTGCTCGGTTGCGGGGACGCAATTGACGGATTCAAATCGATTACAAGAGGTAGTGTGTGAATATTAAACGATTAAGCATGGGGGTATTGGCAGCCCTGAGTCTGATGACAGCATCATCGGCCTGGGCGGCATTATCTGTAGACCAAAGCCGTTACATTTTTGAAGGGGATAAGGACGCGGTATCGATAGTGGTGGAAAACGCCTCCCCGAAAACTTACGGCGGGCAAACGTGGATAGAGAATATCAAAGAAGTCGATACCCGACCGACGTTTGTGGTGACGCCCCCGTTTTTCAAAGTCGCCGGTAACGGCAAGCAAGTGTTGCGGGTGATTAAAGCGTTAGAGCAGATGCCGGAAGATAAAGAATCGATTTACTGGGTGAGTTTACAAGAAATTCCTCCGCTGAATAAAGACGGCGGTTTATCGGTGGCGCTGCGCACCAAGGTGAAACTGCTCTATCGCCCAGCCAGTTTGATGAAAGACCGCAAAGGCGCAGAGTCCGGTCTCTCGGTGAAGACGGTGGACGGGAAAACCGAATTGGTGAACAGCACGCCGTACATTTTTGCCATTGCGGATGTGTTGGGGGAAAACGATACCCCGTTAGCCTTTGACCAGAAGCAACACGAGGCTTTAGCGATGTTTACGCCAGGGGATAGCGTGACGTTACCCAAAGGCACCACGGCGAAAAAAGTGGTGTCGATAGATGATTTGGGGCACTTGGGGACGCACGTGTTAACGGGCAAAACTGCCGTGACATCGGACGCTAAACCCGAGGCGGCATTGCCGGCACCAGCGACCCCTGAGAAAAAATAAACGGAACCCCGTTACCCCTTGTACAGGAAAAGGAGCACACCATGACACAACAGGCGGCGTTATCACACCCAACCCCTCGCGCGAAATATCGCCGGAGAGGGCGAGCTTGGGTGCTGGGGGTGATAATGAGTACGTTAAGTTTTGGTGTGCTCGGTCAGGCAAAGGAAAACCAGCGCGTGGAAGCCCTTGGGGTCGTGAACGGCAATATGACCGCACGTAACACACAAGTGGACATTACGGTGTTTTTGTCAGGGCAACCGCTGTTTCAGGTGACAGAGGCACCAGAAGCTATTGGGGTGTTAACCCTTGAGCAGACACGCTTGGTGTCAAAAGACGGTAACACGTTTCGGGTACAGCAGGAGCTGACACTGTCGGACGGCACGCAAGGTTCGGTGTTGTTACCGGTTCAAGTGCGCGTGAATGGCAAACCTGTCACGGCCTCAGTGACGGAAAGCAGTTTGGGGGTGGTGGTGACGTTACCGTCGCCTGCTCAAACGGTGGACTTGGTGCCTGCGGGGGCGGTGCAGCTGACCGTGCCCGTAGGTTACCGAGGCGACTTAAACACGCAGTGGCGCGTCACGGGTGAGGCGTCATTGTTAACAGAGTGATGATAGTCATCATCGTAAGGTGCTGCCCCTCGTGCGGTGTGAGAGCAACACGGGGGACAGCAAAGGCAGGACGATATCATGCCTAGGGACAGGCTAACACAAAGGAAAGACCATGAAAAAATATAATTTAGGTGTAATGGCCGTGGCATTAGCCGGGGCCTTGACCAGTGTGGGTGCCTTAGGGGCAACCGGTGTGGGGTCAATTAATCATGATATTCGCTTCGGCGGCATCATTGCAGATAACGCCCCAAAATGGGTGTGGAGCTTACCGCAAAACACTGTGCGTATTGACCTAAGAGACGGGGATGGCGTTGTTGATACGGCGTCCAGTACCAAAGTGTGGGACATCATGCAAAACCGTCAACCGTACCGCTTCTTAGAAGGGTATATGGAGCCGACGGTCAATGGCTTAGCGATGTTGGGCCTGAATGCGGACGTAAAATACCTGCAAGATGGCGCTGAAGTGACACCGACCTATGACACCACCACCAATGCCACGTTACTGCCGTTAAAAGCGACGGGGAACAAAGACACCACGCCAGTGGAAGGCCACTTAGCGTTAACCTTGCAGCCGGTGTTACTGCTGGCCCAAGCCGAGAATGACGGTGACACAACCCTTATCGGGAAACCGTTGGCGGGTGTGGGGGTGACGCAAGCGGATGTGAATGCGACACAAGCTTACAACAACGCCATAACGAAGCTAGCGAGCCAGCAAAGTAAAGTGGGCGCGACTAGGATTACTTATGACATGAACACGCCATGGCCGGCAAACACGCTTAATGACGGTACCGAAGTGAAGCTACCGATGATTGGGGGCTATGCCTCAACCATGACGGCTGGGAAATTGAGCTTTCCGCAAGACACCCCTGTCAGTCAATGGGAAAGTGTTATCACGGTCCAGGTCCAGTATAAATAAGGAATAACCACATGAAAAACATCAAAAATCTTATCGCAATCGCGGTGGCAGCGGCAATCATGAGCCCGATGGCAGCGATAGCGAACCTCCCACCGGATAACGTGGGTAACGTGACGTATATGGGTAATATCGTCGCCAATAGCCCAATGTGGCAGTGGACGGTGAATGATTATCCGGGTCCGCGTTTGGATGCCAAGCCGAATGAGGCGACGACAACCGCAGATGGCGTCACCACCTACAAATTAGCCGGACAACCGTTTATCGCCGTGAGTGGTTATTTACCCTCGATGACGGGGATGGTTGGACCTGATACGAACACCATCGGTGTCCGCGATATCACCGAATTCCGCGATGGCAACGGAAGCCCTATCACTGATATCAAATCTTTGGCGGAACCCCAAGCCATGAGTTTTGCCATCAGTGCGGTGTCCACCGATGCAAGCGGAGCACAAGCAGTCGGCAAATTAACATTGAAAGCCACCGAGGTGCGCGGTGGGCAGTACGCAGGAATAAACAACAGCGATGGTCGCAAGGTGTTAGCATCGTATGTAGTGACAACCTCAGGGAAGAAAATACAAACACCGGGCGGGTCGTGTTTTGTCGGGAACGGTGGCCCAGCATTGACGTTCAGCGGAGAAGGAGCCGATATCAAATTCACAAACGGGTCTAAAACAGCTGCCGCAGCGTACTTGAATGCGTTACAACAAGCCGACGTCACCGGCAACATCAAGTTGGCGTCTCTAGACGGGTACACGAATAGCCCGCCGTCGGAATATAACGCCGGTTGCGAGACCCCTACTACAGAGTTCATGTCGTCGGTAACTTCACCTACGGCCCACAGAACGTACCATTACATGGCCGCGGCACACATCGTAGAGTTAACGCCCACAGAATTAGAGTTCAATACCCCTGTGCAAGGTGCTTGGAACGCGACGTTAAATGTGACCGCTTACCAGATGTAGGGTTAATAAATATATTGGCCCCGTACACCGAACTAACTCTCTCAGCAAACACTGGAGAGGACGGTGATGCCGATGTGGGGCCATTCAATACGCATTGAACCCATTGTAACCACCGTACGCGGTATTGCGACACGCGCTCCGCTTGTGCCTTGGCTGTCAAGCGGGACGTTTGCTCATAAAGCTGTCGACACCGAGTTCGGTGGTTTGCTAACGCGCGGGGGGCAACCCCCGTTATTCCATTATGGGTAAGCCAAGCGCCCATCCAATCAAACCCTTTACTCACCCGACCGATAAACGTTTTGTCTGGGTGTTGACGAAAACCGTGTCAACGATCAACGAAAACTGCTCCACTTTTAACTCAAATTCGATCAATCAAAAGTGATCCACTGTTTCATTTAGGTATGGCACCTGAGCGTCGTTTATCTTTCAATCGATAGCTTTCACCACTCAATTGCAATACATGTGAATGGTGGAGTAAACGATCTAACATCGCTGCGGTTAATGTTGCATCATCTGCGAATGCGCTCGGCCATTGTCCAAACGATAAATTACTCGTGAGTATGACGCTACCATACTCATAACGCTTGGCAATAACATTGAAAAATAGATTGGCCTCTTCTCGTCCAAACGGCAGGTAACCTATCTCATCGATAATCAATAACTTCGGTGCCATCACTGAACGTGATAAATAGTGTTTCAGTTTGTTTTGGCGTTTTGCCGTTGAAAGCTGTAACATCAGGTCTGCCGCTGTCGTAAAACGTGTTTTTTTCTTGGCTTCAACGGCTTTCAACCCTAAACCGATCGCAAGATGTGTTTTACCCACTCCACTTGGCCCTAGCAACACAACATTTTCATTCCGTTCAATAAATGTCAGCGCACTTAATTCTTGTATTTGCTGTTTCGGAATACCCGTAGCAAATTTAAAATCAAATGCACTCAGCGCCTTATGGGCTGGAAATCCCGCCATCTGACTCAGCATACTGCGTGTACGTTCATCGCGGTGTTTTTGTTCATTGTTCAATAATGCGAGTAAAAATTCGCCGTAGCTTTTGTTCTGAGCAATAGACTGCTCAGCCAATGATGGCCAAAGCGTTGAAACTGCGCTCAGTTTTAATGAAGCGCACAGGTATTCAATTTGTTCATGCAGTAACATAATTTTCCTCTAACAGCGCATCATAGACTTTGATTGGGTGTTGTAAATTAACGGATCCATGTGGTGGAACGACGGGTATATTCAGGGAAGACCCTGTCGAGATGACATGCTCAACGACTGCCGGTAAAGGGTGAAGAAACTTGACTTCATCAACAAGTCTATCAGCCGGTTTCTCTTGCGTAGTGCCATGACGCCGTTGATGGGCAATGCGCTGTAGCCATGGGCCAATTTTTGCGTTCGCTATTTCAACATCCAACTCAAGGTTCTGAGCCCGAAGTTCCGCCTTAAGTGGCACGATAAAGCTATTTTTTAGGTAATGGTTAAAACGCTCGACTTTGCCTTTCGTTTTGGCCCGATAAGGCAGGCAAGCGGTCAACTTAAAGCCATAATCTTTTGACATCTGAAGCATTTCCACATGCAGTTTATGCTCACCTTCTGCATAGGCGTCTCGCTTGACAATCAGGGTTTTTGCGTTATCACAAAGAACTTGTTGAGGCGCGCCGCCAAAGTAATCGAACGCTTCTTTTAAACCCTGTTGCCAAGCGCTGGCTCGTTCATTATCAAAGAACTTAACGTAACAAGCGCGGGAATAGCTTAATGTCGCCACGAATGCTTTTAACGTCTGTTTACTTCGACGAATAGTGGTGAAATCAATCTGCATCTGCTGGCCGGGAGGCGTTTCAAACCGCACAATAGGTTCAGGCGCGATAATGGGTTTAAACTGGCAAACGAAACGACGCAATTGGGCAATCCCGCCTTGATAGCCTCTTTGACAGAGTTCATCAAACAAGATAGTTGCCGGGATCCAGTCGGGTTTAGCCAGTTGGATACGTTGGATTAAATATGGCTCAAATGGCGCTAATTTGGTCTGTTTGGGTGCACGTCGAGTATACGTTGGCATCTGTTGCTGCTGCAAATGGTGTTTAACAGTATTGCGAGAAATACCCAGTTCACGGGCAATTTTTCGGATGCTTTGACCTTGTATAAAGCGAACATGAATATCCACAAATATCTCCTTGGTAATCATAAATTCCCCGTACAAAAATGTACGGATAATACCAAGTGGCTCAGTTTTCTATGATCGTTAGTGGATCAGTTTTACATGATCAGTGACAACATTGACGGCGTGCTTGATGAGCATTCACCTGATATACGGCAGTGAGGCGTGATACCGTTGTATCTTCAAGCTCAAAGGATTGGTATTCACACGTGATATTCAGGTCACCGCAACCGGTAATGTGAATGAGTTGATGCTGTTCGTTGTAGTGGAAACGTTGCTCGTTACCCACATTATCAACGATATGGCTTAAGCGGCTATGGCCTTGGGCATCAAAAGGGGAGTAATGGTAACGTAGCTCTCCCGCATCCTGAAACGTCCAACTGTCATCATCATGGTGGATTATCCAACCTTGGGCAGCCTCACAAAAGCTACGGTGTCCGTGTGGAATGTCTGGAAATGGGAGGATATCCCCCGATAGATTTTGCCAAACAAAGCCGTCTTCGGTTTTAATCAATTGGGTTTCCCTAAAGAAACTCCAGCCACGACCCAGCACACCGTCATAACAATAACTGCTTAAATAATTGCGTTGCCAATAAAGCGGTAATTCAGATTCATAGGTAAAATCCAGCTCCTCTTCACCGTTTAATACTTTTTGCCCGCCTATCACTTCGACTGGGCGGGTTAAGATGCCAATGGCGGGAATAGCTATACTAAGCCCAGTAAAAATCTTGCCATAACGGCAGAAGAAGCGACCGATTTTGGCACTGCTCGGTAATTTCTCCCACAGCTTTGCCACTGCACCGGGGCCTTTTGCTGTCCCAGCACCAAAGCTTAAAAAGCCGGCGAATAACATCGTGAGGTCAGAGGAGGTGGTGAGCCAAGAGGGGATTTCTGGTTCAATATCTTCGGTTGCTTGTGTACCGCCACCAATTCTGACATCGGGGGAGCCTTCCATCACCGTCGCATCACAGGTGGTCTTATCACCGACCCGAGAAGCGGGAAACCCATTGATATACACCGAGCCAGAGCCTTCTGCCATTTGACGGAGGCTATTTTCTTTGTCACAGTTGACCTGACTCCGCGTGGAGATAGCAGCGGGTTTACCATTAATGCGAACATTGCGTGAGCCGGTTTTGATTTCCCCACTGGGACTTAACGATTTAGACCCCGTTTCAACGCACTTATCCCGCACCCATTCTGCCAGCAGCCCTGTACCATAGCCGACCGCCAGTGAAGCACCAATGGCAAGCACACCGACCCAAATACAGCTTGCAGCAATACCAACGCCCATTAAGACACCGGAAACAACGGCACCGCCAATGGCGATAGCGGCACCTAATACCGTTCCAACGAGCATGCCCCACATCGATTTGGAGTGACCGATGATATCCCCGACTCTGGCGGCTTCTGGCATGGCGATTACCCTCTTGGTTGAAAGCTAAGTAGGAGGGTGTTCATCCATGCCCATTGCTCATCATTAAAGGCGTTCGGCGATGACATTGTAAAAATCAGGGTTTGGGTATCACTGAAAGGGTAAACGGCCTGAATTTGATAGACTTGCTGCTTTTTGTTCGGGCGGTAGCGTGAACTAATAAGGTGGCCGTGAATACCATTCTCACCGAGCACCGAAGGCTTTTCTTCAAGGAGTTGCCAATCTTTCAAGGAACGTTGCAAAAGTTGCTTTTGGCGAGCAACATAGTCATCAAAGGTTTCATCAGCGGGTTTGTCATCCCGAGAAATGTTAACCGCATTGCCAGTGGGGGAAATCAAGATGTTGACAGTTTGTTCTTTGTAGCCCTCAGGCAGGCTGATGCTTCCTTCTGTGAATAAACAACGTTGCTTCATGTACGTAATCCTTTGTTTTTTTATATGGTTTGTTGAAGGGTAAATATTAATGTAATAGTGAAAATTATTAGATTAAAACGAAATTTATAGGCTACTATGTTACATAAATTAAATTATCAACATTATTGAATGGTTGTAAATATAAAATAGTTGTGAGGCTTTATGATTAAGAGCCTATCTCGATAGGTGATACAAACAGTATTTTAAGCAGCTGGTATTAACGTTTAAAGACGATAGATACTGCATCAGCAAACATCAGTTCTCTAAAGTTATTTATTTGTCAACTCCCTATTGAGATAGGTTCTAAATAAAGAAAATAGGATAATTAATGTTGATTATGCATGGAAATCAATGCTGGGACTTATCGAGGCCCAGCTCCAAGCTTTGGATATATTCCATTATTAAAGTATTCTGTTTGATTAAAGCAAAGCAGCTGGTGAAAATCACATACACACTGAAAGTGATCCAGTTTTTCATGTAGAAATTAGTCTTATACGCCAGTATTGCTCTGAGCATAAAGTCATGGATTTATCCTATTACACCCTGTATACCAGCTGTGAACCCTGATGTATGTATCCTGTTTAGTGATGGAATCAACTAGGTCGTATGGTTTATAGCCTTTCTCATAATAAGCTTGCTGAAATAGTAGGTTTTAACAGTATGTTAGGGAGTGATGAAATCTTTGCTAAAAGCCCCTTAGGCCCTAAAGTTGTCAAAGGGAGCTTAAAGGGGCAAGCTGTTTCAAAAGGCAGGTAGTGGGCGCTACCTGCCTAAGTCGCTTCTAGTACTGACTATAGCCTATCGTACGGTAATTCGAACTGTAGTGTTTAGAATATTCTTTAGCTAGGTAATTTAATCGTTCTATTACGGTATTATAGTCATCGCTAAAGGATAAGGCTTCTCGATTTAAACAGTACCGACAGTTCTCAGGGTAGTGAACTAATGGACCAGTATCAATAATAGGGTCTAATTCGAGCTGTAACGCACTGTACCACGCTGTAGTAATCATCGTCCGTAAACTAGGTATATTTAAGTCATAGTCTCCTAGATGATAGTAGGCGTCTTTATTGAAGATTAATGCACAGTGGTAGTGAGGGAGGTATCCATCTACGAGTTCTTTTACCCAGATGTAACGTAAACGGTTAGGGTAAACGCGTATCCCTTGACCTATTTTACGGTGTTGATCGTGTTTAAGCTTTGCATTTAAGGAGTTCATAAAACGGGTGATAGGAGAGCCTTCAGTGTTAGGAAAGCAGTTTGGCATATCCCCATATTCATCCATCATAGGGAAATGGAGATCTACTCGTATCACAGTAATACGAGGGTAGGCTTGTAAGGCACAATCTAAAGTTTCTGCAATCGCACCTTGGTAACCCGGGTTGTATTCTTTTTTAGACATAATGATCCCTTAGAGTCATTTGGAATGACTCTTTCGTATGAATGTTGGTAGTGATAAAGGACAGATAATGTGGTTATCTGATCCCTTATGGTTTATTGAGTATTGTGTTATTCCTGTTTAACAGGCATAGATTTATTAATCTATAGATTAATAATGATGTATTTATTTAGATATTGACCTCTGGCTAAGCTGATATTATTGATATTAGGTTACAGTCAGTATTGGATTATATTGATATCTACGGTGTAAGTTATATTAGTTAGTTATTCAGGTTGTGTTATTAGTAATATATATTACCTTTCCAACATCAATAATATCGATAATACCCCACCAATACTGAATTGGTTGATAAATAATCACTCTGTAGTTAGTGCTATTCGAATAGTCTTTTTTTCCAATATCGTTTCACGGTAGAAAGGCTAATATTAAAATGATTAGCGACTTCTCGTTGTTTATATCCTTTGCACCTCATTTCATAAATAGCTTGTTTATAAACACTTCCTTCGGGGCGTCCTAATATTTTTCCTTGTTGTAATGCAATCGCATGTCGTCTATCGAGTTTCATTTTTTCATAATTATCCTCAATGTTTTTTAATTGATTGAGTATTTCGGCTAAAGGGACATTTAGTGAAAATACATTTTGGCCTAAGTCGTTGAGGAAGAGTAATTTCATCCCCAGAGATTGGCAGCGTTGTATAACATAAGCGATTTGTTGTGTGTTATTCCCCAAATCATGGAGTGTTCTTGTAATTAAGGTATCATCAGGTGTAAATACCCTATCAATATAATACATCAATTGACTTGGTAGCTCATTGACATCCGTTATTGATTGATGTTCTAAAATAATATGTTCTCTTTTTATTGGATGGGTGCCAGCGATATCGTTTAGGCATTGCTCAATCTCTTGTAGACTAAAACTGCTATTTTGAACGATTCTAAAATATGCATAATGGCTCATTTTGTCACCTTAAGGGTCATAAAACGAATTAATGAACGGTTAGATTGGATTTATGATAATCGTATCTGGACTGCTCTCTATTTTTCTATTTACTTGCGTTTTATCTATCACACCAATTAAAACACACTGATTGTTTGAGTGATAAATAGGAATAAAAGCGACATAACTTTCTTTTAATATTATTTGGTTTTTTTTGAATGCTGCCTCTATCCCATGGAAAACAATATCCTTTATCGGGATGTTAATAATTGCGTTAAAATCGAATAGGTAATTTTTGTATTCAGTGTTTCTAATTAATATTGTATTTGAAAACCCACCTGCTTTATGTAATTTATAGTGAACATGCCTGTCTGTATAAATAAAAATGGCCTTTTTAATATATGGTGAATCTATATAGCTATTCAATGTTTCTTGAATGGTTTTCTTTTCCTTTAAACCTATTTTGGGGCTTTTATAAGCATGAGGGTAAGCATGTTTGTCAATAATGATCCCTTTTTCTATTACGTGGGTTTGCCAAATATCCAATAAGTATTCAGGTAGTGAAAATACGGGGGTGTCTCCCCATAATTTTTGTGAGTTTTTTTTAGGATTAAATAGCTGGTTTTCCAATTCATTAACTATCTGTGTATGTTGATTTATTTCATTCAACAGCGGGCAAGCACTCGCTAATATGTTCGCTATTACAGCGGAGCGTGTTAAATTATTTTTATGACAGTATTCATCAATAGCTTTTAGGCTTGATTCATTTTTTATGGTAATAGAAATCCGTTGGGACATGATAATTATCCTTTTCTCTGGGTTATATATATAAATGAAGACAGTCATGGTTGAATCATCAAAATTCAATAAATTAACTGTTTAGTTTTTTATTTTTTTGTGTAATCACAGAAAATAACATGAAGATTTTTAATCTATTCTCCTTATTTGCTATAGTGAATTAAATTAAACTGATTGTCTGTTAAGTAGCCAATCATTTATTTCTGATTCAACCCAGCCAACGGATTGGCGTCCCAAGCGCTTTTGCTTTGGAAAGGTTGGGTCATAGCGTGGCGATTTGGGATTCATCCAGTCGTACAATGTTGAACGTGCTATACCAATACGTTGTAGTACAGCGGGTAAACGCAATATTTTAATATGAGATGTATTCATTGTCGTTAAGTCTCTATAGGTGTGTATGGGATAAGAAATAGCATAATGAAATGTGCTGAGCATAAACATGTAAGGGCCAATCTTTTTTTTTTACAAGCCTACTTTTTGTGAGGGTATTTGGTTAAATGAATGAATTAAAAGATATTTATGATTTTTTGATTGATACGTATAATCAAAAAAGGAAAGATGCGCTGAAGGTTGCTATTGAATGTAAGTGGTTATCTTCATCAGTAAAAAAAGAAATTGCAGATATCCTTTCTGAGGATAGTGAAAAGGTTCAAAAATTTTTTAAGGATTATAAAGGGTATTTTTTTGGTACGGCAAAAGGCGTTGCTAAGGATGTGGTTGAGCTGATAAGACTGAAAGGAACCGTTATGCTGATTACGGCTGGTGGGGGGGGATTAAATGATTATGTTAAGACATTATTTTTATGGGCTGCGATTAATAAATCCTGGGCAGAATTTTGCTGGTCTTTTGATAAAAAGGTATCTGTTGAAGCTTTTTTGGTTTCGATTAGCTATTTAACTCAACTGTATTCAGTTGAACATTATCGAGAGCTTTTGAAGATAGAACGAGAATACCGTTTGAAGAGGATATCTTCATCAAAAAAAGGCGGTAATGTCGTTGCTGAATTAGCGGCGCTTTTTCGAAATGAAGCGATAAGGTTACTTCATCTCGCCAAATCAGATGGTAAGGAATGGAAAAGTAAGAAAAAAGCCGTGGAAGCAATAGAAAATGAGTTGTGGCAATTTATTGAGACTAAAAGAAAAGAAGGGCATAAAACGTTACTAAAACAAGAATCTTTGAATGATGCAGTTTTACGTTGGGCAACATGTCATGATGATCTTCGGTTTGCATTGGAAAATGTTGTAAAAAACAAAAAAACAAGGCGTGATTAGTATTTGATGAAAGAAAGCTAGCTAAATAGATTAGCTAGCTTTCTCGATTTATTTTGATGGCGGTAAAAGATAATCTGCCCAAGCTTGCATCATGGGTCTTCGTTGCTCTAATAAATCAGTGCGGTGGTACGCCGCTTCCACTTTATTTTTAACGGTATGTGCAAGTGCCCGTTCAGCTAAATCCCGCGAATAGCCATGTTCTGAACACCAATCTCGAAAGGTAGAACGAAAACCATGTGCTGTTGCAACGCGACCATTGGTGTCACTGGGGGCTTTGGTTCGCCTAAGAAATGAGGTGACAACCATATCGGAGAGCACAATTTGTTTTCTAGGTGATGGAAAAACTAGTGTGTCATGTACGCCTTTTAGATTGTTCAATAGCGCTAAAGTTTGCTCAGATAATGGCACTCGGTGTTGCAACCCTGATTTCATACGTTCTGCGGGTATTGTCCATACCGCTCGTTTAAAATCAATTTCCTGCCATTGCATCGCTCTAGCCTCGCCAGAACGACAGGCTGTTAACATGATAAATAGCAGTATTGCTCGGGTAACATTGTAACGTTCGGGTTGGTATATATGTGTGCGAATATATAAAGGTAGCATTTTCCAAGGCATCGCAGGTTGATGCTCGGTACGTACATGAGCGCTGATTTGTTGCGGTAATAAATGGTTAACGACATCAGTAGGGTTGGCTGCGCAATAGCCATGAGCCCATCCCCACTGCATAACTGCGTGGATACGTTGTTTTATGCGGGATGCTGTTTCTGAGCGAGTTAGCCAGATAGGGCGTAATGCATCTGCAATATTGGCTGGAGTTATGATATCCAACTTTAATAAACCTATGGTAGGAAATACATATTGTTCCAGTGTAGTGATCCATTGTTTACCGTGTTTTTTATTTTTCCAACCAGGTAGTAACTCTGCATGGAGTTTACGGGCAGCCACCTCAAAAGTAGGGATTGAAGGCTCATCGGAGATTGATTTTTTGAGCTCAAGAGGATCAATGCCTTTAATAATTTGTTCTCGCATTGTTGATGCGATATTTGTAACTTCGGAAATAGATATTTCGGGAAAACTACCTAATCCAGCATTTCTTCGTTTTTGTGTTACAGGACTCATATAACGAAGAACCCACTTACCTCTACCTTTTGTTGATGATGGATGAAGAGTAAGACCGGTAATACCACCATGAGACAATGGTTTATCCCCTGGTTGAATATGTTTTGCTTTAGAATGAGTTAGTACCGCCATGATGAATCGATCCTCAAAGTTGGGTATGCCATTTGGTATGCCATTTATGTTAAGTTTTGAATGGAGTTGATTATATGTGTTTGGAAGTGATGTTTGAATAAGTAATTGAAAATAAAGTATAATTTGGATTTATTTGTACTGGGTTGGAATTGTTTTAGGCAGACGTCCGTTCCGCCACTTATAGCAAGCCCCGTGATGAAAATCACGGGGTTTTTGTTTTTTTACGACAAAGTAATTTCGAACTCTATTTTCTCCCTATCGTTACCAAGTTCACTCTGCTATAGCGATCCTTCAAGATTTTTTGTTTATTATGCGCTAGCAAGTTCTATTTTAAGTTTTGATATAGAGTATAACCTGCCACTGCACCCGCTACATCATAAGCAAAATCATGCCAACTCCAGCCAGTACCTGCTGGTCGGCTATCATAAAGTTCTTTCGAAGCACCTAGCGAAATCGAAAATAACATACCGAATTGTGCTGCTTGCCGATGTTGCATGTTCTGTTTATCCGCATACGCATTACCAGCGGCAGCCATTGCAGCAGAAAAAGCAAAGTGCTGAGCCTTATCTTTTCCTTTCCAATTATCATTTGACCAATGGAAGCCTGAACAGCCTGTCATGACTATTAACGAGCAACTTAAAGCTAATGTTTTATAAGAGAAATTTGACATGTATCTTGAGCCTCTACAGCAACTGATAAGTTAGAGTTCGTTAGATAATAAAAAGCGCCACATGAGCGGCGCTTTAGAGAGTCAATAATTAAAGTATTCGACTAATGAGACGATCAACTCGGATACGTCGCAATCGACGGATCAGTTTTTTTACTTTAACAGGGTAGGTTTGAATGCTATCTAGCTCGCGATAGTGATGAACAACTTTGGTATGGACTCGAATACAATCGAGTTCATGTTGGCGTTGTTCTTGGAGTTGCTGTTTTGGATCGTGGATCAATACCGCATTTTCCAAGTCTAATCCCCAAGCTCGTGGATTCAGGTTATTACCTGTAATCAGCTGCCATTGATTATCAACCCACATTCCTTTCAGGTGATAAGTGTTGTCACCATCTTTCCATAAACGAACTGTCAGTTGTTCACTATCAATAAAGCGCTGCAAACGGCTAACAAACTTACGTAAGTTTATTTCATAGAGATAAGGTAAAGCGCCAATAATTTTAAAAGGTTCTTCAGGTGGAATATAGAAGTCGTTAGCAGTTTTATCACCAATAATGATTTCAACTTTTTTTCCATCACGCATTAACTTACTGATAATTCTCACCAAAACGGCAGGTAAATTAAAATACGGCGTACAGATAGTGAGCTTTTCAGCTGTTGAGCTCATCAAGTGGGTGATAGTACGATTTAATTCGTTCTTTTTACCTAGGCCAACAAATGGAGTAACGGCGAGCTCATCATTAGAAGCATTACCTGCAAATTGGTAATTAACGCCTCTTAATGACAAACGAAATTGTTTGATTAACCCTTTAAATTCCGCTGTTTTTGGCCTATCAGGCGTATTGAGTAGATGAATAGCATCCGATGATAAAAGAGAATCATCAATGAATTTTTTCATCGTCGCTGTGAGCTGACTATTTTTGATGAGATGATATCTATCATAGCGGTATTTTTCATGACGATGCAGATAGACATCATTGATGCTTGCTCCGCTATATAGAAGCGTTTCATCAAATAAGAAACCTTTTAAGTGCAGTACCCCTAAAGCTTCACGTGTGTTTACGGGGATCCCGAAAACAGGGATCTCAACATCAGGGTATTGCTGAGAAACTTCATAATACCAATCGGCATTCGTCAGATTAGCAGCTGCGCCAATTCGGCCGCGCTGAGCTCGGTGCCAATCAACTAGAATTTTAATATCTAGATTAGGATTTGCTTGTTTAGCGGCATACAGAGCATGAAGGATGTCTTTACCCGCATCATCTTTTTCTAAATACAGAGCCGTAATGTAGACTGTATTTTTAGCTTGCGAGATCTGTTCAAGCAGAGCACCACGAAAATCTTCTGTCTTATAGAGCGTTTTAACATCATCAACCGACTGAGACAATTTAGGCATGTTTGCCAAGTGTTGTTGATGTTTTGCTTGTTTTAATTTTGACAACATCACAGTGTGAATTTTCTCTTGTTAGTCTAATAGCAAATCGCTTTATACAAATATTTAAGCGAATGATCTGTCGATGATATCATATTTACACCATTCATTAGGAATAAATTGACCATTGGTTTATTTACTATACAGATTACGGTTTATTCCTAACGCTAATTATAGATGCAGGGTGAGATTTACGACACCATCCTCGAATTGAACATCAATTTGGAACCCTAATTTTTTTGCCAAGCTGATCATATTACGGTTTTCCGGCATGGTGATCGCTGTCAGTTTTTTAATGCCATGCGCACGGGTGTAGTTGAGTAGCTTTTGCATTAATTGATAACCGAGCGTCTGTCCTTTCATATCTGAGCGAACTAGAACGGCAAACTCAGCTTCCTGGTTATCAGGATCCGCCATTGCACGAGTTACACCAATAATTTCAGGTTGTGTATCACTATTTTTAATAGCGACAAACGCCATTTCTCGGTCGTAATCGATTTGCGTCATATTCGCGAGATCATCATGAGTGAATTCACTGATTTCACTGAAATAACGGTAATAAAGATCTTCTTTAGTGACTTGTTCAATAAAGGATTTTAAAAGTGGTTCATCTTCAGGAAGAATGGGCCTTAACAAGCAAGTTAGGTCATCTTTTAGGTTAATGGTCTCTT
Organism: Providencia sp. wls1943; assembly: GCF_009706275.1. NCBI lineage: Bacteria > Pseudomonadati > Pseudomonadota > Gammaproteobacteria > Enterobacterales > Morganellaceae > Providencia > Providencia sp. wls1943. The sequence continues at coordinate 327,967 of NZ_WLTU01000025.1, read as the reverse complement.
CGAGTTCATTAGGGTAAGGACGAATGGCAAGCCGAGTATTTGAATTGTCATTCGCTGGGTTCAATGTCATTGAAACATCAAGCAATGTAAATTCATCACCAGCGGCAAGTAGTGGATGTATATCTAATCGGCTGATGTTAGGACAATCAATGATTAAGTTAGAGACACGAACTAATAAGCTGGCTAGCCCTGGAATATCTAATGGTTCTAGAGCACTACGGGCTTTAATTTTATGTCCTTTGATTGCATTAATGACCAAATAACGTGCTAGCGCTAAATTTAGTGGGGGAAGGGCTACGGCTGCCTGGCTCTCTTGTTGCCACTCTACGCCCCCTTCGCCAAGCATGATCAATAAACCAAAAACAGGATCAAGCTCAACAGCAATTCGCAGCTCCTGAGCGCCAGCGCGATTCGCCATGCTTTGTACTAATAAGCCTTCAATCCGTGCTTGTGGGTAATTGGTCGAGACCCGCTCAATGATGGCATTGGCGGCTTCTGCAACTTCTTTGGCATTTCTTAAATAGAGCATAACGCCCTGAACTTCTGATTTATGCACAATATCAGGAGAACGTAATTTTAGTGCGACGGGATAGCCAATCTTTTCTGCAATTTCAACGGCCTGTTCGCTGGAATGAGCAATCCATGTTGGTAAACTGTTTAAGCCATAAGCTTTTAAGATTGGTTGAACTTCATGGGTATCTAGATGCAGCTTGTTATTTTCAATGGCTTGCATGATACAGGTATGCGCTTGTTGAGTATTTGCAGTTATTCCGACAGGAAGCGCAGGGGTTTCTTTTAATTGTTTTTGGTTACGGCGATATTCCACCATATGCATATAGGCGGTGATGGCACCTTCAGGTGTTCGGTAAGTTGGGATCCCAGCTTCGCTGAAGAGCCTTCTCGCTTCTTGAGATGAATATTCCCCGCACCAGTTTGTGAGGATGGTTAACCATTTACCTCGAGGATGCTGCTTAATGGTTTTGATCACTTTTTCTGCCATGGACTTACTCTGTGTTATGGCGCTTGGTGTGTGGATCAAAAGTAACGCATCATGATCGTGGCTATCGAGCATTTTGTTTAATACGTTGAGATATCTATCCACGGTAGCATCGTCGCCGAGGTCAATCGGGTTTTGGGTAGATAAATCTAATGGCAATAGGGAGCTCAGTTCGTTTTCAGTTTCTACACTGAGTTTTGCTAGCTTGCCATTACGTAGCAGTAACTCATCGAGCGCCATTGCGGCAGGTGCTGAGCCATTGCTCATAATCGATAAACGTTCACCTCGTAGCGGAGTCATATAACTTAGTGTCTCCACCGCAGAGAACATTTCGTGAGTATCTTGGACTCGAAGTAAACCTGCCCGTTGAATCGCTGCATCATAAGCGGCATCTAAACTCGGCTTTTCACCGAGAAGCTCTTGCGCTTTGCGTGTTCGTCCGCTCTTGATAACGAGGATCGGTTTGTTACGCGATGCACTACGGGAAGATGATAAAAAGCGTCTTGCATCACTAATATTTTCTAAATAAAGCAAGATGGCACTGGTTTTACTGTCTCGTGCAAGATAGTCCAGTAGGTCATCAATATCGATATCAATGCTATCGCCAAGGGCAATAAAATAGGAAAAGCCGATATCGCGATGGCGCGCCCAATCTAAGACTGTATTTGAGACTGCGGCAGATTGTGAAATAAATGCCAGTTTGCCTTTCAAAATGGGGATTGGGGAAAAGCTGGCATTTAGCCCTTGCCATGGTGCAAAGAAGCCTAAACTGTTCGGACCCAATAAACGAATTTGGTATTGTTGAGCCACCTTTTTCAGTTCATTAAATTGAATCGAAGGGGACGATAAGATAATGACGACATTACAGCCAGCCTCCCCAAGCTGCCGGAGACATTCAACATTACGAGAATAGTGAGTGCAGATCACTGCAAGATCAGGCTTGAGTGGGAGTTTATCAATAGAGGGATAAGCAAGGACGCCAAGAATGGAGCTCCTATTCGGGTTAACGGGCAGAATAGGGCCTTTGAAACCGCTGCTGAGTAAGTTTTTCATCATCACTGATCCTGCTCGGCTAGGATCTTCTGAAGCGCCCACAACAACGATAGATTTTGGTCTAAACAATGACTCTAGCTGACTCACTAACCCCATGGCGGTAAACCTTTTTGTGGTGAGCGAAAACCCGCTCAATTGATTTTGAGTTCGTAAGCAACGCTATACGATACAGCAATACTATGTCGTATATTGTGCCGTATATTGTGGGAAGCGCCAGTTTATCGAGGGAATTTTATTAAATATTACAAGCACCCTCACGTTTTGCTGTGAAGGTGATTTTCAAAATAGAAATTGCTGGAAAGCGAGGCATATAAATAACGTAAAAAATGCCTATAAGGAGTTATTCTTGCGGCTGAGACAAGAGCATTTGAGCGGTTGGATGATGCGGTTTTCCCTCTAAGTATTTACGGCGAAACAGATTGAAATGCGTAAATAATGCTTGGGATGCATCAATATCGCCAGCTTGCTCTAGCACAGTAGCTGCCACTTCAGCGGTACAATGCTGCTCTTCACGCGATGGGATACGCAGCAGGTAGTCGGTTCTCGCTTTCGTATTGATTGACAGCATTGGAATTTGATCCAAATAAGGGCTCTTGCGGAACATCTTACGAGCTTCTGGCCAAGTGCCATCTAACAAAATAAATAGTGCAGGTTTGTCTGAAAGCGTTGGAGCATTGACGACAACGCGACCCGTTTGCGCATAGCTTTCTGGGAAAATTAGATAAGGTTGTCTAGTCTTATCTTGCAGTGCAGCTAATAGCTGGTTGTCCGGATCTGTTCTTGACCACTGATATGCCTGAGTATCAGGAAGCACATCAGCAATCAGCTTTCCGGTATTGCTGGGCTTAAAAACTTCACCATCAAACATAATCAGACAAAATTGGCTTTTTGCTTTCGCTGAAACCGTTTCTTCACAGAGACACTGAGGTACGGGAAGCAGGCAATATTGACAGCGTTTTACCCGGCAACCTCTTGCTTTAAAAGGTTTTGTAGAAAGGGCTAAGCGTTGCTGACGCAGATGATAGACAGCGTTCTGACTCATGATTGATAGGGTACTTTTCGTTGTGACAAAAATAAGGGGCATATTGTACGCAAAACGATTTGTCTACGATAGAAGTATATTCAATAACTTTTCGGTGAGATAATAGCGCGGATCGGTAGCGTAGCTTTGCAACTTCATGTAATCTTCGCGCCATAGCTTAGTAGGGGATAGCGATGAACGACACGAATGATTTTAGCGGTAAAAACGGCAAAGTAAAAGTGATGTATGTCCGTAGTGAAGAGCAGGACAGCAATAAAGGTAATGATAAACGCCGTGGCAGTCGTGATGATAAGCGCGATGATAGACGCGGTGATAAACGTTCAGGTGGGCGTAACGACCGCAATGATCGCAACGACCGCTCTGGTCGCTCTGGTCGTCCAGAAGGCGGCCGCTCAGAACGACGTTCTGACAACGACAGACGTTCAAGTAATCGCGATAGCGCACCACGTGGTGAGCAATCACCATGGCGCACCGTTTCAAAACCGGGAAGTGATGAATTAGAAAACGATCATGGTGGTATCTCAGGAAAAAGCCAAATTGATCCTGAGCAACTGCGTAAACAACGCCAAGAAGAAACCCGTATTTACGGCGAAAATGCTTGCCAAGCGATGTTTAAAAACCGTCCAGATGGTATTGTCCGTGCGTGGTTCTTGCAGTCAGTCACTCCACGTTTTCGTGATGCATTAAAATGGATGGCGGCAAACCGTAAGGCGTACCATGTTGTTGATGAAGAAGAGTTAACAAAAGCGTCTGGTACTGAGCACCACGGCGGCGTGTGCTTTATCATCAAAAAACGCGGTGGTATGGCAGCAGAAACCTATTTAGAAAATGCGGTCGATACCGATTGTGTTTTAGCGTTAGAAGATGTTGGTAACCCGCATAACCTTGGTGGGATCATGCGTAGCTGCGCTCACTTTGGTGTGAAAGGTGTGATTTTACAAGATGCAGGAATGCTGGAGTCCGGTGCGGCAATTCGTACCGCTGAAGGTGGCGCTGAGCATATTAAAGCCATTGATGCAGATGGTTTCACGCCAACACTGAATAAATTCCGTGAAGCAGGCTATACCATCGTCACCACATCAAGCCATAAAGGTAGTCAGGACATTGCTAAGGTTCAATTACCGAAGAAAATGGTGCTGGTGTTAGGTCAAGAGAGTGATGGTTTAAGTGATAGCACATGGGATCAAGGCGATATGAGCCTGTACATTGGCGGAACAGGTAAAGTTGAAAGCCTGAACGTCTCTGTCGCAACAGGGATTATGCTTTCTCAGTGGTGGTCACAAAATAAAGCTAAGTAATGACTTACTGACTTGGCTAGCAAAAAAAACCATACGCAAAATTGTGTATGGTTTTTTTTCGTCTGAAGCATATGTCGGTTAGTGAGCCCCACCACCCTCTTTTGAACCGGCTCCGAATGGTGGTTTGGCAAACCAGACTATCACCATCAATAGAATAAACACACCTGCGGACATCCAGAAAATTTCATTAGCAGAAATAATTAACCCTTGCTCAGTAATTGAACGTGCAATATACGCGGCACTTTGCTGTTCATTCATGCCTATTTGCGCCAACTCACTGTACATATGTTGAGCATTTGGATTGTACGGGTTAACAAATTCTGTCAGATTTTCATGGTGCATGGCTTCACGCTGTGTCCACATGGTCGTGGTGATGGAGGTACCAATTGCGCCCGCTAAGGTTCGCGTAAAGTTAGATAAACTGGACGCTGATGCCATTCTTTCCGGTGGTAAACCAGACAATGTAATGGTGGTAAGTGGCATAAAGAAGCAGGCTATCGCTAAACCTTGAACGAACTGAGGCCACGCAGCGGCGGCAAATCCCATCCCAGGTTCAAAGGTGTAAGCTCGCCAGTAATAGCACACGGCGTACATAATAAAACTGAATGTCACTAAATAACGCATATCAATACGATTACCAAAGCGACCAATAATCGGCGTGATAAGCAGTGGTAAGAGACCGACGGGGGCAGAAGCTAGCCCTGCCCATGTTGCTGTGTAGCCGTATACTTCTTGCAGCAACTGAGGCAATAGAACAATCGTACCGAAATAGAGCATATACGCCAAACTGAGCGCCAAACAACCGATAGTAAAATTACGCTCTTTAAAGAGGGAAAGGTCGATGACAGGATGCTCATCAGTCAGTTCCCAAACAATTAAGAAGGCTATCGCGACAACGGCGACAACGGTGAGAACGATTATCTCAGTAGAGTTAAACCAATCGAGCTCTTTCCCTTGGTCGAGCATAATCTGTAATGCACCGATCCCAACAACCAGTAAGACAAGCCCCACGGTATCAATCGGCTTGATAGCGATTTGAGTTTCACGTCCTTTAAGCGTTCGCATAATGGCAAAAATAATGGCGATACTAAACGGAACGTTGATAAAGAAAATCCAGCCCCAGTGGTAGTTGTCACTAATATAGCCACCAAGAATAGGCCCACAAATCGGCGCAACCACAATGGTCATAGACCATAGTGCAAGTGCCATACTGCGTTTGGCTGGTGGATAGTTATTGAGTAATAGACTCTGAGATAACGGAATGAGTGGGCCAGCAACCAAACCTTGTAGAACGCGGAATAAAATCAGCATTTCTAAGCTGTTGGAGATCCCACATAGCCATGAGGTTAGGGCGAAAAGCCCAGTAGACCATAAAAAGAGGCGAACTTCACCAATACGACGCGCTAACCAGCCAGTGATCGGAATGGAGATAGCATTCGCTACCCCAAACGATGTGATCACCCATGTGCCTTGTGAGTTAGATGCACCCAAGTTACCCGCAATTGTGGGGATAGCGACGTTAGCAATGGTCGAATCCAAAACTTGCATGAAAGTCGCCAAAGATAACGCAATGGTCATCCAAGCCAGTTTTGAACCTGTTAACGGTGCATTTGTCACGTTAATGTCTCCGTTTACTTATTTGCCAGAGTTATTTTGAATAATCTCAGCAACAATTTTGTCAGCAGGAGACATATCAACCGCTAAAGCGGTTGTGTGATAAGCCGGCGTATCGCGCAGACCTTTGGATAATACTTTGCCATCTTTGTTGGCTGTATCCACTTCGACTTCCGTGGAAAGCCCGATGCGCAATGGATATTCATCCAACTGAGTTTCATCGAGAGCGATACGTACCGGAAGGCGTTGCACTACTTTGATCCAGTTACCGCTCGCATTTTGAGCTGGCAATAACGAGAATGCGCTCCCCGTCCCCATATCAAGGCCAATCACTGTGCCGTTGAATACCACATTCTTGCCGTAAAAATCGGTAGTTACTTTGGCAGGTTGACCAATACGCATACTGGCTAATTGTGTCTCTTTAAAGTTGGCATCAATCCACATTCCGCTGGATGGTACAATTGCCATTAATGGGGTATTTGGCGTGATTTGTGAACCGACTTGCACACTGCGGCGAGAAACATAACCATCTACTGGACTAACAATTTTAGTACGTTGAAGGGCAAGCCATGCATTTCTAACTTGCGTTGCAGCTTGTTCAACCAGTGGTTGTTTTTCTAAAGCCGTATTGAGCACGATAGCTTGATTGGCATTGTACTGTTCAATCGCCACATCAAGTGCACCTTTCGCACTGATGACCGCTTCTCTCGCGTGTTGGAGCTCTTCTTTACCGATTAAATTGCTGCTACCTAAGACTTCGCGGCGTTTTAAATCATTTTGTAAGCGGGATAGTTCAGAGCGTTTAACATCAATATTTGCTTGAAATTGGCGGCTATTGATAATGTGCTGTTGGGATTGTCGAACACTGTTAGCAAGTTCAGTTTTGGCTTTTTCTAGGGCGAGTTCGGCATCTCTGGGATCTAACTCCACCAGTACCGTTCCACTTTTCACAAAATCGGTATTATCGACATTGACTGTCATGACACTACCGGATATTTGCGCTTGGATTTGAACTTGATTTCCAGCAACGTAAGCGTTGTCTGTCGATTCGTAATGGCGTAAGACGAGATACCAGTATGCAGTCCAACCGATGCCAATCGCGATAAAAATAACGGTTAGGAACATTAGGGCATTTCTGCGCTGTCTTTTTTTGTTTAACGGTGGCGTTTGCGTTTCAGGCAGATCCTCGCGTGCGCTCATACTGGTGGTTCCCCATATTCAATGGATAAAAATAACGGCTGTTTCCAGCAGTTAGTGTTAACTACTGGAAACTAAGACGACAAATGATTTCGTTGCTCGATGGGATATCGCAATATATAACTGAAAGGATAATGAAATATATGTGAGTGAAAAGTTTTTTTTCAGTTTAAGCCACAGAATGCCTCAAAAACATTAACCATGCATTATATGTGGTCAATGTTATCAGTCTTTTATGCTATCGAGTTTTGCTAATAATTTGCGCATCAGCTTGTCGAGCAGCTGTTTTTCATCAATATCCAATGAAGACCAGATATCGATCAATGCTTTATGTTGTGGTGGTAATAGTCCACTGAGAAACTCAGAGCCTTTTTCAGTTAAGTGCAAATGTAAGCAACGACGGTCGTTATGGCTTTCTTTACGCTCAATCCAGCCATTTTTTTCTAATTCATCGGCAATACGTGTCGCGTTAGTCCGTGAAGAGCCTAATGCAGCACTGAGTTCAGATGGCTGAATGCTATGAGAATCTTTGGTATCAAGGATCATGAGCGCCATAAATAGCGTTTCATTGACGCCCTGAGCTCTTAGCATATTGTTACGTGATTCCAACAGTTTTCCATGAACGTGCATGCATAAGCGCGTCAATAAAATTTCTTGGTAAGGGATAGTATTTTCCAGTGAAGTTTGTTGCGCGACGCGAGCGTTAAGTAATTCTTCTGTCGGTGTAAATGAACTTTCCATTATTTGGATACCTTATTAGTTTCAGTTGGTAAGATTTCAACTGTAATCAACCATGTGAATGGTATATTAAAAGATAGAATTAGCAATTATACTTAATTAATTTCATCCATTTTATTTTGACAATGATACATCATTCATAAATTTTATGAATGTGTTTTAACGCATTTAGTATAGTTCAATTAACAATCACTGCTTTCTTACTATCATGTAGGTAAATAGATGAAAATATAATTGCGTTTTATACGACAAATAAAATCATATAAAACAATATATAATCACATCGCATTAACTCAATACCATTTTTTTTATTACTCAATAATTACAAGATAGAAGGATCTTTCTGTTTTTTGGTGTAAATACCCTAGAAAGACATCTAGGGTATTGAGTAATACCGAATTAATATTTTATGGGTAAGAAGTATACCATTTGATAAAGATATACTTTTTGCTTAACTGTGTCACTTATTAACTTTTTCTAGGTAAATTATACCTTGAACCAATTATTTATCATTGTTAGCTATTTAACATGATGATTATTATCACAGTGCCATAATAATAGGCTAAATAATGTGCGCATGAAGAATAAATGAAATATTAAATGAGTATAGAGTTCTATAGCAGCCAAATAGATGTCTGCTATAGATATAAATGAATGAAGTAATTACTGTTCAGAGGTAATTGTTGGATCGAATCGAGAGCCGATTGCCCAAATGATTAAACTGATGCCAGTGATAATAACACCTGAAATAGCGACGCCCATCCAGCCTGCATGTTCATAGGCATAACCTGAAAGTAATGAGCCAAGTGCTCCACCAATAAAATAACTGGTCATATAACCGGCAGTTAAGCGATTTCGTGCTTCAGGCATAATACGGTAAAGCGTGCTTTGGTTAGTCACATGAACGCCTTGAATGGCCAAATCAAGTACTAAGATACCGATAATAAAAGCGATGAGTGAATATTTTGCTAGGCCAATCGGGATCCACGATAGCAACAAGAGAATTAGCCCTAGGGTGGTAACTAATTTGCCTTTACCTTTATCCACTAGGCGTCCGGCTTGGGTTGCCATTAATGCGCCTGCAGCGCCAACCAGACCAAATAACCCGATAGTGCCCTCTGAATAATTAAAAGGTGGACTGGCTAATAAGAATGCCATCGCTGTCCATAGTAGTGCAAAGTTAGCGAAAGTGAGGGCACCAAGTAGTGCTCGAGTCGCTAAGACTGGTGTAGTAAAAAACAGGCGTCCGATAGAGCCAATAAGTTGAAAATAGTTAAGCTCCGTTTTTTGGTGATAGCGCGGTAATTTAAGTGCCAAAATTAGGATCAGAAGCATCATTAATCCAAAGGCAACCCAGTAAATTGCTCGCCAACCGCCTATCATTGCCACGCCACCAGAGATAGTTCGGGCAAGTAAGATACCAAGAAGTAATCCACTCATAATGGTGCCCACCGCTTTGCCCCGTTGGTGAGGCTTTGCAATAGAAGCTGCCATAGGAACAAGAACTTGGGCGACAACGGAGAATAGCCCTGTGAGGGCGGTACCGAGAAGAATTTGCCAAATATTGTTAGAAAGTGCGGTGATCAATAAGCCACTGGCTGATAATGTTGTCATCACAATGATCAATTTTTTGCGTTCAAAAAGATCACCAAGAGGAACAAGGAAGAGTAACCCAACGGCATAACCTAATTGGGCGGCGGTCACAATAAAGCCGGCCATGTTGGTTGTTAGGTTGAATTGGAGTGCGATAGTGTCTAACAGGGGCTGTGCGTAATAGTTACTGGCAACGACCAGTCCAGTGGCGATGGCCATTAAGAGCGTTAAGCCCGTAGTCAGTTCCGCTTGTGGTGTTTTCATGCTCATTATGCTTCGGATATGAATGTTATTTTATGATCTTGTGGGTAGGCAGTAAGCCTATCCCACTATGACCGTTTATAGTATTAATGATTTAAGTGATTTTATTATTTTTTTCAAAAGATTGATGCGAGATATTTTTGTTGATGTTATTCAAAAAAGCCAATCATCATCTTCAGTACTGACTGCTTTACCAATCACATAGGATGAACCTGAACCTGAGAAAAAGTCATGGTTTTCGTTGGCGTCAGGCGAAAGGGCCGACAAAATCTCTGGGCTAACTTGGGTTATTGAGTCAGGGAACAGCGCCTCATAGCCCAAATTCATCAAGGCTTTATTCGCATTATAGTGAAGGAAGCTTTTTACATCTTCACTCCAGCCAACGCCATCATACAGCTCTTGGGTGTATTTGATTTCATTTTCATATAAATCAAACAATAATGAAAAAGTAAAATCCTTAATTTCATTGCGTTCCTGTTCAGAATAATGGACAAGAGCTTTTTGAAATTTATAGCCAATATAGTAACCATGAATCGCTTCATCGCGGATGATTAGGCGGATTAAATCAGCGGTATTGGTGAGTTTTCCACGGCTTGACCAGTACATGGGTAAATAAAAGCCCGAGTAAAACAAAAAAGATTCTAAAAAGACGCTGGCGACTTTTTTCTTCAGTGGATGTTCATCGCAGTAGTAAGACAAAATAATTTTGGCTTTATTTTGCAATGCACTGTTTTCTTCACTCCAACGGTAAGCTTCATCAACATCGGCAGTGGAGCACAGCGTTGAAAAGATAGAGCTGTAGGAGCGTGCGTGGACAGCCTCCATAAAGCTGATATTAGAGAGAACGGCTTCTTCGTGGGGTGTTTGAGCATCTCCCATTAAACACGGTGCCCCAACGGTATTTTGGATGGTATCCAACAAGGTTAGCCCAGTAAAAACGCGTATGGTGAGCTTTTGCTCGGCAGGTGTCAGAGTGTTCCAAGAAACTGTGTCATTGGACAGTGGGATTTTTTCCGGTAGCCAAAAGTTGCTGGTTAGTCGATTCCAGACCTCGAGATCTTTATCATCTTGGATACGGTTCCAGTTGATCGCTTGAACAGGGCGATTGAGCGTGCTGGTGGTCATTATCTTTTTCCTTTTACAGTGAGCAGGAGACGCAGCCTTCGACTTCGGTGCCTTCAAGTGCAGTCTGACGTAATCGAATGTAATACAAGGTTTTGATCCCTTTTCGCCATGCGTATATTTGAGCTTTATTGATATCGCGGGTGGTGGCATTGCCATCAAAAAATAGGGTTAGTGATAAACCTTGATCGACGTGCTGAGTGGCCTCGGCATAGGTATCAATAATTTTCTCAGGACCTATTTGATAAGCATCTTGGTAGAATTCGAGATTCTCATTCGTCATAAAAGGAGCAGGATAATAGACACGACCAATTTTCCCTTCCTTGCGAATTTCAATAGGTGCTACTACGGGATGAATGCTGGAGGTAGCATTATTGATATAAGAGATAGATCCTGTTGGCGGAATGGCCTGCAAGTTTTGATTGTAAATTCCATAGGTCATCACGGACTGTTTTAATGTCTGCCAGTCCGCCTGTGTTGGTATTTCGATGCCCGAACGTCGGAATAATTCCTGCACGGTTTGGGTCTTTGGTGACCAGGTTTTGTTGATATATTTATCAAAATACTCGCCACTGGCGTAGGTGGACATTTCAAAACCATCAAAGGTTTGTTGACGTTCAATAGCCAATTGGTTAGAGGTTTTTAAGGCGTGGTATGCCACGGTGTAAAAGTAGATATTAGTAAAATCTAACCCTTCTTCAGAACCATAATGAATATGTTCACGGGCTAAGAAACCATGCAAATTCATTTGCCCTAAACCAATGGCGTGAGATTGTTGGTTGCCTTTGGCTATGGATGGAACAGAGCGAATATTGCTCATATCAGAAACGGCAGTGAGGGCGCGAACAGCCGTATCAATCGAGCGTGCAAAATCAGGGGAATCCATGGTTTTGGCGATGTTCATGGAGCCTAAATTACAACTAATATCTTTACCAATATGTTGGTAACTTAAATCCTCTTCATAAAGGCTAGGCTGGTTTACCTGTAAAATCTCAGAGCACAAGTTACTCATATTGATTCGACCTGCAATGGGATTGGCGCGGTTAGCCGTATCCTCAAACAAAATGTAGGGATAGCCAGATTCAAATTGAATTTCAGCGATAGTCTGGAAAAACTCTCGTGCATTAATTTTGAATTTCTTGATGGCTTTGTTATTTACCATTTCATGATATTTTTCTGTCACGCTGATTTCAGACATCGGTACCCCATAGACTTTTTGGATGTCATAGGGGGAAAACAGGTACATATCTTCATTATTTTTAGCGAGTTGGAAGGTGATGTCGGGGATCACGACGCCAAGCGAAAGCGTTTTAATACGAATTTTTTCATCCGCATTTTCCCGTTTGGTATCTAAAAATCGCAGGATATCGGGGTGGTGAGCATGAAGATAGACCGCACCAGCACCTTGTCTTGCTCCTAGCTGATTGGCATAGGAAAACGCATCTTCCAGCATTTTCATCACTGGAACCACGCCAGACGATTGGTTTTCTATCTGTTTAATTGGCGCGCCTTGTTCGCGCAAATTACTCATCAAGAAAGCGACTCCACCGCCGCGCTTAGAAAGCTGTAACGCTGAATTCACGGAGCGCCCGATAGATTCCATATTATCTTCTATGCGCAGTAAAAAGCAGGAAATAAGCTCACCTCGTTGCTTTTTGCCGCCATTAAGGAATGTGGGAGTGGCTGGTTGAAAACGTCCGCTAATGATTTCATCCACTAAGAGAGTCGCGAGGAATTTTGAGCCTTGGGCTAAAGCTAGGGCAACCATACAAACGCGGTCTTCATAACGTTCAAGATAGCGCTCGCCATCGAAGGTTTTTAGGGTGTAGCTGGTGTAATACTTAAAGGCACCCAAAAAGGTTTGGAAGCGAAATTTGTGGGCGTAGGCTTGTTTGAAAAGCTGTTTAATAAATGGGAAATCGTATTGTGCGAGCACCTCTTCTTCGTAGTAATTTTCGTTGACTAAGAAATCGAGTTTTTCTTTTAGGTCATGAAAAAAGACTGTGTTTTGATTTACATGCTGGCGGAAATAGAGATGCGCGGCTTGTTTGTCTTTATCCAGCTGTAATCGGCCTTCATTATCATAAAGGTTTAGCATCGCATTGAGCGCGTGATAGTCCGCATTGTTATTATGATTATTATTGTGCTGTGGGTTATCCATTGATCTGCTCCTTTGTGTGAGCCCAGAATGTTTTTAATCCTTGTTTTACAGATTGCACATCTCGCTCTGTGCCTAATAATTCAAATCGGTAGAGGAAGGGGATTGCGCATTTTTGAGCGACAATGTTGCCAGCAATGGCATAAGCCTCGCCAAAGTTGGTATTGCCCGCGGCGATGACTCCGCGAATTAACGCACGGTTTGCCTCGATATTGAGAAAGTGCACCACTTCTTTAGGCACGGCTCCATGAGCGGTTCCTCCGCCATAAGTCGGTAGCAACAGTACATAGGGCTGTGAGGCGAGAAGCGCATTTTCAGGTAGATGACCTATGGGAATGCGAGTGGCTGGCAATTGCAATTTTTCGACGAATCGATGGCAATTACCTGAGCGACTCGAGAAATAAATTAGCGGTTGAGTGGCCATTTCAACCTCACTTACTCAATCAATGAATTGATTTTATCGGGGCGGAAGCCAGACCAATGCTGCTCTCCTACAATGACGACAGGAAGCTGCTGATATCCTAGTTTTCTTATGAACTCAATGGCTTGGTTGTCTTCAGAAAGATCGATAATGGTGTACGATAATTGCTTGCGTTCAAACGCTTGGTAGGTGGCATTACATTGAACGCAGTTGGGCTTACTATAAATGGTAATCTCAGTCATTTTTTTCACCTTAACATTTTCAGAACGTGGTAGTTACGTAATGGTGGTTTGTTGAAGATGATTGAATCCTATATATGGATAAAAAATATTTCAACCATACAATATATAGTGATTTCTTTATTTGAATGATAATCATTCAAATTATTGTCTATGCTGTTATTAACATTGGAAATAAAAAAATTCAGGGGGAGATGATTCAGTTAGCTACACTGAGAAAAAATATCATTGCAAAGTAGAAATAATTTACCTTATAACTGTATATACAATCAGGTAAATGAATCCTTTTGAGGAGATGTTATGTACCATCAATATTTAGTAGCCCCAGAAAACTTTCCGAAACCGTGGATCCATATTACGGCTGATGATGAAGGTGTGACGAGTATCTATTTTGTTGATGAAAAAACGGAGAAGGAGTCGAAAAACGAATTCTCAAAGCAGTGTGCGAAAGAACTAAAAGAATATTTTAATCATAAGCGGAAAGTGTTTTCGGTTAAATTGAATCCACAAGGTACTGAATTTCAGAAAAAAGTCTGGAAGCATTTGTGCGAAATTCCTTATGGTGAGCGCTGGAGTTATAAAGATCTCGCCTTAAAACTGGGCTCGGTTAACTATTGTCGAGCAGTCGGTATGGCCAATTCTCGTAATCCTATATCTTTGATTGTGCCTTGCCATCGTGTTTTAGGACATGACGGAAAGCTGGTGGGTTACACGGGAGGATTGGATATTAAAGATTGGTTACTTATTCATGAGAAGTAAACGCTAAAAAATTAACCATGAGTAATACTTACCTTTGCATTAATTACTATTATTAAGAATTATCCCCGTTTTCTGGGCGAAAAAGGTGGATAAATAATATTTTTTTATCATTTAAATCAATTTTCGTGATCTAGGTTGTAGACAAGCCAGTTATATATTTGATGTACTGAGCTTGATACAGATGGTGTGTCTATTTTATTTTAAAGGTAATATTTGATGTCTAAAGTTAAAGGTAACGTTAAGTGGTTCAATGAGTCCAAAGGTTTTGGTTTTATCACTCCAGAAGATGGTAGCAAAGATGTTTTTGTTCACTTCTCTGCAATTTCTGGCGACGGTTTCAAAACCTTAGCAGAAGGCCAAAAAGTTGAATTTGAAATCACTGAAGGCGCGAAAGGTCCATCAGCTGCTAACGTTGTCTCTTTGTAATTAAATACTTAGAAACGAACAGCACTGAACTCGCACTAGCTTTGCTAGCGCGAGTTTTTTTATGGTTAAAATTGACCTAATGATATTTTTTATTGGTGATAAATTAGGTAACTAATAAAAAACCCCAATGTGTAGTTATTCACAATTGGGGTTTCTTTTAATCACTATTTTGACGAAAAGATTAATATTATTTAACTTCTTCGCCTTTTGCTTGTAGATCGGCATGATAGGAAGAGCGTACAAACGGACCACAGGCTGCGTGAGTGAAGCCCATATCCATCGCCGCCTCTTTCATTTCATCGAACTCAGCAGGGCTCACATAGCGTTTAACGGGTAAGTGGTGGCGGCTTGGCTGCAAGTATTGCCCTAAGGTTAACATGGTGACGCCATGGCGACGCAGATCACGCATCACTTCAATGATCTCTTCGTTGGTTTCCCCTAAGCCCACCATTAAGCCGGATTTTGTTGGAATGTCAGGGTGCGCTTCTTTGAATTTTTCCAATAATTTCAGTGACCATTCGTAGTTAGCACCCGGGCGAACTTGGCGGTAAATACGTGGTACGTTTTCAAGGTTATGGTTAAATACATCCGGTGGTGTCGCAGTGAGAATTTCTAATGCGCGATCCATACGCCCTCGGAAGTCAGGGACGAGGGTTTCAATTTTAATGGTCGGGCTTTTTTCTCGAATGGCACTGATACAGTCAGCGAAGTGCTGAGCACCACCATCACGTAAATCATCACGGTCAACGGAGGTAATAACCACATAACGCAGTGCCATATCTTTGATGGTTTGCGCTAATTTTATTGGTTCATTCGCATCAGGGGCATTTGGTCGACCATGGGCAACGTCACAGAATGGACAACGGCGAGTACAGATCGCACCT
This sequence comes from Providencia sp. wls1943, assembly GCF_009706275.1. Lineage (NCBI taxonomy): Bacteria > Pseudomonadati > Pseudomonadota > Gammaproteobacteria > Enterobacterales > Morganellaceae > Providencia > Providencia sp. wls1943. Next base: position 312,165 of record NZ_WLTU01000025.1, on the reverse strand, counting down.
AAGATCATAAAGGTGGCGGTTCCGTGGTTAAAACATTCAGAGAGGTTAGGACAGGAAGCTTCTTCGCAGACTGAGTGCAGGCCATTTTTACGCATTGCGGCTTTAATGCCTTGAATTCGCGTAGAATCAGCTGGCAATCTGATTTTCATCCAGTCAGGTTTACGTAGAATTTCTTCACGTTCCGTCACCACGTTTTTAACAGGGATCAGTGCCATTTTATCGGCGTCACGGTATTTAATTCCACGCTCGATCTGAATTGGTTTACTCATAATGTGCCGGTTCCAGTTATCTGTTTGCCATTAAAATTTTTTTGAAAAATGTTAAAAAATTATAGCATTATTATTGAACAATATGAAATCCAAGTGTGTCACAGAACTGACTAATAAGCACTGGCTGAACATCGTTTAATGTAATGTTTGGCGACAGTGCTCTCACTTGTGTCATTTTCAATTCACTATAACCACAAGGGTTAATGCGATTAAAAGGCTCGAGATCCATATCCACATTCAGCGCCAATCCATGGAATGAACAGCCTTTTCGAATACGTAAGCCAAGGGAGCAAATTTTGTCTCCGTTGACATAAACGCCGGGTGCATCAGGGCGCGGATACGCACTAATATTAAAATGGGCGAGGGTATTGACCACGCAATTTTCTAGGGCGCTAACAAGCTCACGGACACCAATGTGGCTACGTTTTAGATCTATCATCACATACATGACTTGCTGACCGGGACCATGGTAAGTCACTTGTCCACCGCGATCGCTTTGGATAACAGGGATATTTCCTGGCGCGAGAAGGTGTTCGGCTTTGCCAGCTTGCCCTTGGGTAAATACAGAAGGGTGCTGAACCAGCCAAATTTCGTCGCAGGTATCAGGGGTGCGGGATTCAGTAAATTGGTGCATTGCCTCAGATGTGCTCTCGTAGGGAGCCAGACCTAAGTCGCGGATGATGATGCTATTCTTCGACAAAATTCGGTGTCCACAGGCTGTAAAGATGAATGGCAGTATAACGCTGTGAACGCGTTACCACCAGTTTGTCTTGTTATTAACTTGTTATTTTTTAGCTGATATTGCGGATAATAAAAAACCGAGCCGGAGGCTCGGACAGACCATTGACAAACCCATCAGGTTTGGAAATGGCTCTTTTGGGTTGTAAAACTAACAAGGAAAATCAATTTATTGATTTTCGCCTGATAACACAAAGAGGGAAAAACCACGCTTTTATCCCTCTTTGTCATCAACTTACCGAGCCGGAGGCTCGGTTTTTTTGTTGCTAATTACAGCACAACTTTCACTAACTCTAATGCGCCTAACTCAGTATAGAGCGTTTCAACTTGCTCAATATGAGTAGCGTTAATTGTAATAGATACAGAATGGTAGTTGCCTTTGCTGCTCGGTTTAACGTCTGGTGCATAATCACCTGGAGCATGGCGTTGAACCACTTCAATGACTTGGTCAACTAATTCTGGCTGCGCTAGGCCCATCACTTTGTAGGTCAATGGACATGGGAACTCAAGCAGTTCACCTAATTTCGTTTTCATGGGCACTCCTAAAATATTGATTAGCGCCTGCATAAAAATTGGCTGGAAGAAAATAGATTTCGCCAGCCAATTCATTCCCCATTAGGGTTTGTATTTCACTACAGGCTTTCAGATACAAACTATATGGGGTTAACTGATTTCAATTTCAAGTATTAACCAAACCAACGATGGAATAATAGTTTGATGTAGTCGATTAAACGGCTGAAGAAACCACCTTCTTCAACATCTTTTAATACCGCTAAAGGACGCTGTTCGATGGTTTTACCGTCTAATTGGAAGCTAATCGTTCCCACTTGCTGGCCTTTTTTCAGTGGCGCTTCGATTTCAGTGGTAGTTAATTCGTAGCTTGCTTTTAAGTCTTTTAAACGACCGCGAGGGATCGTGAGGTACAGGTCTTCAACCACACCTAGTTTAATTTCGCTGTCATCGCCAAACCAAACTGGGGCAGTGGCAAATTCGACGCCAGCTTGCAGTGGTTTCACTGTTTCATAGAAGCGGAAGCCGTAAGTCAGTAATTTTTTGCTTTCTGCATCACGACCTTTGCTGCTCTTTCCACCCATAACGACGGAAATAAGACGCATATCGCCATCTTTTGCGGAGGCAACTAAGTTATAACCTGCTGCATCAGTGTGACCCGTTTTGATCCCATCAACCGCAAGGCTCTTATCCCATAACAGACCATTACGGTTAGTTTGGCGGATATTGTTAAATGTGAATTCTTTTTCTTTATAAATTTCGTACTCTTCCGGCACATCACGGATCAGCGCTTGCCCAATCAACGCCATATCACGAGCAGAGCTGTATTGACCCTCTGCATCGAGACCATGAACGGTTTGGAAGTGCGTATTTTGCAGGCCCAGTTTATTCACGTAGGTGTTCATCAAGTTAACAAAGTTAGCTTGGTCCCCCGCGACATAGTCAGCCATAGCAACACAGGCATCATTACCGGATTGTAAGTTAATACCACGGGTTAGCTGAGAGACACTCACGCGATCCCCAGGCTTTAAGAACATTAATGAAGAGCCTTTGAAAATTGGGTTGCCTGTCGCCCATGCATCATCACCCACGGTGACCATGTCATTCGCGCCAATTTTACCTGATTTAATGGCTTGGCCGATGACATAGCTCGTCATCATTTTGGTCAAGCTAGCAGGGTCGCGGCGCTGATCTGCATTACTTTCGGCAAGCACTTTACCTGAATTGTAATCAATCAAGATATATGCTTCAGCATCGATAGCTGGAGCCGCAGGAACCGAAGTATTTGGAAACGCTTCGTTTGCATTTGCAAAAGTGACAGTAGAAACGATCAGTGCAGAAGCCAGCGCAGTCTGACGCACGATTTGTGGCAGAAAGACATTGCGTGATGAGGAGACATTTTTCATGGTTGTATCATTACATCCAACATTCGGTTAACACAAGAAAGCGCAGTTTAGCAAAAGTTCGAAGGCAGATAAAAGAAGCTCTTGCGCTGTGCAGATAAATTTACGTTAGTTTATACCCGTTGTACTTTAAGTTGCAGGGGGAGCTATCAATAATTTCCCCCAGCAACGTAAATTATTCGGTCATTGAGTGATTAAGGGGCAACAACCATGGATTGTTGATTGCGCTCAGACTGCAAACGAGATTGTATCTCTACGGCTTGTTGTCTCGTTGCAAAAGGCCCTAATTGAACACGGTAGATGCCATTGTAAGGCTGTAGACGACCCGGTACGTTAAACTGATTTTTTAAGTTATCCAACATACTCTGTGCATTGGCTTTGCTACTGATAGCACCAGCTTGAACTAAAAAACCACGTTCAGGAACGGATTCTGTTGCCGTTGTTTTCGGTGCAACTTGAGGTTCTGGTTGCTTGATGTTCATATCCGGCATCGTTGGTTGCATTGGCTCTGCGGGCTGTTTTACAGGTAAGGCATTACTTGGCGCTGGGGATTCTTGCATCACCGGTGTTCCTAATGGACCGGAGCCTAATTGTGGACGATCCGGCAGGGCATAACTTTGTTTAACAAAGTTTGAACCTACAGTTCCAGGTCCAGATAAGCTTCCATCTGGAGCAACTTGGATGGCATCAATTTTAATTTTTGTGGTCGTCATCAGATTTAAACGATCGGCGACTGCACGGGATACGGCAATACTTTTACCGGGAGTATAAGGACCACGATCATTAATGCGAACTACCATCATACGTCCGTTCATCATGTTGGTGATACGGGCATAACTAGGAATAGGTAGTGTAGGGTGAGCCGCGGTTAATTCTACTGGGTTAGCGCGTTCACCAATGGCAGTCAATTGGCCGGAAGCTTCTTGACCATAGATTGAAGCATAGCCCACTTGGGAAAATTGCGCGGGTTCACGGACAATTTGGTATTGCTTGCCATTACGCTGGTAATCATTATTTGCCGTTGGGTGATAAGGCTCATAATGTGGCTCAGCACCCAACACATCTTGTGTAGGGACATTGGTGGGGACTGTTGGCTGCTGCTTAACGTTTTCGTTAATACACCCACTGAGTAATGTGGTTGCCATGGCGAGCATAATCCATTGTAAACGCATACTAAGCCTCATTTTATAAACTCTTAGATAAAAATTTTCTGTGGGTATGGATAGACATGATAATACCGAATCCAGCCATTAAAACAATTAAGGCTGAGCCCCCATAACTCACTAAGGGGAGGGGAACTCCCACGACAGGTAGAATACCACTCACCATACCAATATTAACAAACACATACACAAATAGGATTAGGATTAATCCGCCGACCATGACTCGTCCGAAGGTGTTTTGCGCATTTGCTGCAATGTATAGCCCACGAATAATCAATAGGATATAAAGACCCAATAAGATCAAGACACCAATCAATCCAAGCTCTTCAGCTAATACAGCGAAAATAAAGTCGGTGTGACGTTCAGGTAAAAATTCTAGCTGAGACTGAGTACCTTCCAACCAGCCTTTACCCATTAAACCGCCAGAACCAATCGCAATTTTAGATTGGATGATGTGATAGCCTTTACCTAACGGGTCACTTTCTGGGTCAAGTAGCATCATGACTCGCGCTCTCTGATAGTCATGCATTAAGAAGAACCAGAGCATCGGAATAAAGGCGGCAACGGCGACGGCAGCAACGGCAATTAAACGCCAGCTCATTCCCGCTAAAAATAGGACAAATAGCCCTGATGCAGCAACAAGGATCGAGGTGCCCAAATCGGGTTGAGCCGCTACCAGTAATGTTGGGACAAAAATAAACACGAGAGCAATACAGGTATTTTTAAAGGATGGCGGGCATGAGTCGCGGTTCATAAAGCGAGCAACCATGAGCGGTACCGCGATTTTCGCAATCTCTGACGGTTGGAATCGTACAAAGCCCAAATCTAACCAGCGCTGAGCCCCTTTACTAATTTGCCCGAACACATCAACGAAGACTAATAGAATCACGCAGAAAATAAACAGGTGTGGCGCGAGGCTTTCATACATGCGAGGTGGAATTTGCGCCATCACGATCATCACGACAAAACCGGAAAAAATTTGTCCCAGTTTTCGTTCCATCATTTCAGGATCCAATCCGCTAGCACTCCACATAATGAAGGCGCTATAAGCGAGTAAGGCGATGATGATTAATAACATAGGCACATCAATGTGCAGACGTGTTGATAGTGATAATTTTCTCTTATCGTCAGTCATGATTAACGATCTTCCTCTGCACTGGCACCCGTACTTTCGACTTGGGTTTTGTTATCACCTAACAGGACATGGTCAAAGATTTGGCGAACAATATCACCAACTGCAGGGCCTGCTCCCCCGTTTTCTAAAATAATGGCAACGGAAATAGTGGGTTTATCATAAGGTGCATAAGCAATCATTAGTTTATGGTCACGCAAGTGCTCGGCTAATTTGCTGGCGTTATAGGTTTCATAACTAAATACCTGCGCCGTTCCTGATTTTGCAGCCACTTTATAAGGCGTCCCAACGAAACTACGCTTACCGGTACCATTTGGCGCATTGGCTACGCCGTACATACCCGTTTTGGCCAGTTCCCAATATCCAGAATGGATATCGCCAATTTGTCGAGTTTCTTTGTCTTCATAAGGCACCATGGCATCACCAAGTTTGGTTCCATACAGCAAATGAGGTGTTTTGACTTTTCCGTCATTAATCAACGTCATCAGTGCTTTAGACATTTGGATTGGTGTTGATGTCCAATAACCTTGACCAATCCCGACTGGGATGGTGTCCCCTTGGTACCATGGCTTTTTATAGCGTTTTTGTTTCCATTCACGGGTTGGCATGATCCCTTGACGCTCTTCGGAAAGGTCAATACCAGTATATTCCCCGTAACCAAATCGGGTCATCCATTCGGAAAGACGGTCAATCCCCATGTCATAAGCGACTTGGTAGAAGAAAGTATCCGCGGATTCAATGATGGATTTGACCACATTTAGCTTACCGTGCCCCCAGCGTTTCCAGTCACGATAGCGTTTCTCTGAGCCGGGGAGTTGCCACCAACCTGGATCGTAAATTGTGGTGTTTGGCGTAATCACTTTTTCGCTTAATGCCGCGACAGAGATAAAGGGTTTCACCGTCGATGCGGGTGGATATAAGCCCTGAGTCGCACGGTTGATCAACGGCCTGTTAGGGTTATTTAACAGGTCTTGGTAATCTTTGTTGGAAATTCCATTCACAAACAAGTTTGAATCGTAACTTGGTGTGGAAACCAACGCGAGGATCTCACCATTACGCGGGTCTGTGACGACGACCGCAGCACGGCTGGTGGTGAGGATTTTCTCAATATAAGTTTGTAATTCAAGGTCGATAGTTAAATAAATATCACGACCTGCTTGTGGCGGCTGCTCGTGTAATTGGCGGATCACTCGGCCACGGCTATTGACTTCAACTTCTTCGTAGCCCGTTTTACCATGCAAGACATCTTCGTAATAACGTTCAATACCTAATTTACCGATATCATGGCTGGCAGCGTAGTTGGGTAATAACCCTTCTTTATCAAGGCGTTCGACGTCTTTATCGTTAATTTTTGCGACATAGCCGATGACGTGGGTTAATGCGGAACCATATGGGTATGAGCGGCGCTGGTAACTTTTCACTTCTAAGCCGGGAAAGCGATACTGATTAACGGCAAAGCGGGCAACTTGAACTTCATTTAGCTGCGTTTTCAGCGCAATAGAGGTAAAGCGACGAGAGCGTTTACGCTCTTTTTCAAAGTTGGTGATATCTTCGTCAGTAAGGTCAACAACATCCCGTAGCTTGTCGAGTGTTTCCTGTAAGTCATCGACTTTTTCAGGAACAATTTCTAGCTGATAAAAGGTGCTATTGAGGGCTAATTGCGTGCCTTTTCGATCATAAATAATGCCGCGGCTAGGCGCAATCGGTACAAATTTAATGCGGTTATCATTTGAGCGTGTTTGGTAATCGTCATGACGAACGACTTGTAGATGATACAAATTGGTCACGAGGATTGAAGTAAGTATGACAATGACGCCGAAAGCAATTAATGCTCGGCGAATAAACAAAACTGATTCTGCGGTATGGTCGCGAAAAGGGGTGCGTTGTTGTTTCATCCCATTGCCATTGTGTACAAATTAATTCCTAACTATTCCCGATGATATGGGTGATTAGTCGTAATACTCCATGCCCGATAAAGACTTTCGGCAACAAGGACGCGAACTAGCGGATGGGGTAGTGTTAGTGGTGATAGCGACCAACTTTGTTCTGCGGCATCTTTACATGCCGGAGCAAGTCCTTCAGGCCCACCAATTAACAGACTGATATTACGACCATCTTGTTTCCACTTATCTAACTGTACGGCTAATTTGGGTGTATCCCAACGATCTCCTGGAATATCCAGTGTGACGATACGATTGCCTTTGCCGACAGCGGCAAGCATCAATTCACCTTCTTTTTCGAGAATGCGTTTGATGTCTGCATTTTTTCCACGTTTTCCTGCGGGGATTTCGGTTAATTCGAAAGGCATATCTTTGGGAAAACGGTGAAGGTAATCCATAAAGCCGGTCTGTACCCAGTCCGGCATTTTAGTTCCGACAGCGATGAGTTGTAATTTCAAACTCAGCTCCAGAGCTTTTCAAGTTCGTACATGCGGCGGCTTTCATCTTGCATGATATGGACGATGGCATCACCAAGGTCGACAACAATCCAGTCTGAAATGCCTTGGCCTTCAACACCGAGAGGCATTAAGCCATTTTTACGGCACGCATCAATTAGACGATCAGCCACAGACATCAGGTGACGAGTTGACGTCCCTGTGCAGATAATCATTTGGTCAGTAACACTTGATTTCCCATGGACATCGATCGAAATGATATCTTCAGCTTTCGCATCTTCAAGTTGATCGATAATAAATTTTTGGAGTTCAGTTCCTTGCAAAAGGTTCACCTTTCATTCAAATTGAGAGAATCTCTTGTTAAACACTATTCTTGTTAAAGACTATTCATCATTGTGCTTTCTAGGGGGATCCCCCTAGCAAAGTGCCGCCATTTTACCCCAGATTTTCACAAAAATCGGCTAAATTATTTTTTATTGGCGTAAGAGGGCAATTTATAGGGATATCTTATCCATTGGGCAAGACAATTATCGTAACTTTACAAATAAAATATCCCTATCTCTTGCGTATCAATATTCTAGAATAAGCGCTGAGTTGTGCAATTAATTAAATCGAAATTAAGTGAATAAAAGAGAATAAATTATTTGCTGACATTCCTATTTGGTTAATAGAAATAAAATTGCTTATTTTTGATACAAATGTTGCTGTTGAATATAGTGATAAACCACACGAGGCAGTAGATCCTCACAAGCCTGACCTTCGCTGAGTTGTTCACGTATTTCAGTTGCTGAAATATTAACCAGCGGTGTGTCACCAATAAAAATCGAACCACAGGGAGTTTGGCTCAATATTTGCGGGTCTTGTACTTGATGCTGTTGCAGCCACTGTTGCATGTCAGGATCGCTAAAATGTGTGGCGTAACCCGGTCTCGCGCAGACCAGCAGATGGCATTTATCCAATAGCTGAGTCCAGCCATGCCAGGTATTAATGGATAACAGGGAATCTTGACCAATAATGAACGCAAGAGGCTGTTTCTGACCAAGCTCTTGACGCAATTCACTGAGCGTTTCGATTGTAAAAGAGGGGGTGTTTCGCTGGAGTTCTCGCGTATCAACAGTAAACAGCGGGTTATTTTGAATGGCCAGTTTTACCATTTCTAATCGCTGGGTAGGGCTAGCTTCCGGTTGAGGTCGATGAGGTGGAACATGGTTCGGCAGCAAAATCACTTTTTGCAGTCCCACCTGATTAGCTAATGCTTCAACAGGGCGTAGATGCCCATAATGAATAGGGTCAAAAGTTCCCCCAAATAGCGCTTGTAGACCTTGTGGTTTAGCGTTCATCATTCATTACCATTTGATATCAGGTGACTTGTTTATCTGTGTTTTACTGAGCTACTGGCTATTATCGCGGCAAAATAAAATGTTCAGCATCGGTTTTACCGCATAACACCATGGAAAGAGATTGCAAATCCGGCCATGAAGAGTGAGAAAAATCCTGCTTAGTGTGAATTTCAGCTTGGGTGAGCAGCATTAACGCAGATTGTAATTGATGTAAGCTCAAACGTTGCAGTGCCTCGCCTAACAATCCTCGACGGTTTTGCCAAACTTTATGTTGGTCAAATAGCGTTTTTAATGAGGTGGTAGCGGATTGACGTTTTAACGTGATCAGCAACATTAATTCCCGTTGGATAGCTCGCAGTAAAATGACAGGTTCAACATCTTCTTGCTTGAGCTGTTCAAGGATATGCCATGAACGGCGCGGCTTACCCGCTAGGATCGCATCAACCCAATGGTAGGGCGTAAAGTGGGCGGAATCATTCACCGCACTTTCGACACGAGGGTAAGTGAGCTTTCCATCCGGATAGAGCAGGGAAAGTCTCTCCAGCGCTTGCGCTAATCCCAATAAATTACCTTCATAGCAATAGCAAAGTAATTGGTTTGCTTCAGTTTCTAATGAGAGCCGCATTTGGCTAGCACGTTTAGAGACCCACTGCGGCAAACGTTGGTATTCAGGGGTTAGGCAACTGACATAGATACCATCTTGGCTGATGGCTTTGAACCAAGCACTATTTTCTTGCGCTTTGGTGAGTTTATGTCCGCGTAGAACTAATAGCAGATCGGAATGAAGTAAACCTGCAAGCTGCGTTAGCTTGTCTGCCATCGCGGCATTCGGGCCATTTTCAGGCAAGAACAGGGTGAGCATTTGGCGACTGGCAAATAGACTCAGCGCTTGGCAGAGACTAAAAATTTCATCCCAATCCGTATTTTGCTCTAAAGCGAAAGTAAAATGCTCTTCAAAACCTTGCTGGCGTGCAACTTGGCGAATAGCATCTTGGCTTTCTTGAATAAGAAGGGGCTCGGAGCCCCAAATGAGATAGCGGCCTCTTAGAGACTCTTGTAACGAAGAGGCCAGCTGTTCAGGATAAATGCGTATCATTATTCGGCAACAGGTTTCTCAGCCGCTTGCGCTTTCGCTTTTTCTAACTCAGCACTGTGAACCAGAAGCAGTTTGCGCACGATGTTACGTGCTGCTTGTTGTTGCATCTCTTGCTTCACAATCTCGTTCTCAGCATCTTTTGCGAGCGCTTCTAACGGGTTATCAAAGAAAGTCCGCACAACTTTTGTTTCCAGCGGATAAATCGCGCCATCCGGCATTAATACTTGCGCCTTCATGACCAATGTCAGTTGTTTCTCCGCCGCTTTACCATCTTGATAAATCGAAACGGTATCGGTGCTTTCTGTTGAACCTATGATTTTCAAAATAGGCACATCAGCGCGACCAGAATCGAGCAGAGTCACGTTATTGAGTCGCAGCTGTTCCCTAACCACACGAGTTTGGTAACTGTACGGGTCGCCAGAACTTAACTGTAATGTTTTCAATTCTTCGGGAAGTTGCGTGGTTCCTTGAAGACGAAAACCGCAACCTGCGGTGACGAGCACCGACAGGCTGAGAAATAGAGTTATCAGATAGCGCACTTGGGCTCCTTATCAGCCAACAACTAAGTTCAGTAATTTACCAGGTACATAAATGACTTTACGGATGCTAACGCCTTCGAGGTATTTCGCGACGCTGCCTTCTTGTGATGCCATTTCCAGAACGAATTCTTGGTTAGCATCAGCAGGAACGGTAATACGACCGCGTACTTTGCCGTTAACTTGAACAACAACCAGTTTGGTATCGTCGATCATGGCTTGTTCATCAGCCACAGGCCAGCTTGCAAAATCGATATCGTCATTGTGACCTAATGCTTTCCACATTTCGAAACAGGCGTGTGGAATGATTGGCGACAACATCAGCGTGATAGCATCCAGAGATTCTTGAACTAAAGCGCGGTCTTGCTCAGTTTCTTGCGGAGCACGAACTAACTTGTTCATAAATTCCATGACCGCTGCGATAGCGGTGTTGAATGCGTAACGACGACCCACATCATCAGTCACTTTCGCGATGGTTTTATGTAAGTCGCGACGTAAATCTTTTTGTTCTGCGGTTAATGCGCTGATGTCTAATGGCTGAGTTGCACCTTTTTGTGCGTGTTCATGAACTAAACGCCATACACGACGAACGAAACGGTTAGCCCCTTCAACGCTAGACTCTTGCCACTCCAGAGTTAATTCTGGTGGCGCAGCGAACATCATGAACAGACGGACGGTATCAGCACCGTATTTTTCGACCATTAATTGCGGGTCGATACCGTTATTCTTAGATTTAGACATCTTGCTCATACCAGTATAAACCAGTTCATGGCCTTCGCTGTCTACTGCTTTAGTAATGCGGTTTTTGTCATCACGTTCAACAATGGCATCCGCAGGAGAAACCCATACACGATGGCCATCGCTACCGGTGTAGTAGAAGGCATCAGCCAGAACCATACCTTGGCACAGTAAACGTTTTGCTGGCTCATCAGAGTTCACCAGACCTGCATCACGCATTAATTTGTGGAAGAAGCGGAAATACATTAAGTGCATGATGGCGTGTTCAATTCCGCCGATGTATTGATCCACTGGCAGCCAGTAGTTTGCTGCTTCTGGGTTCAACATACCATCATCGTATTGTGGGCAAGTGTAACGTGCGTAGTACCAAGATGATTCCATAAAGGTATCGAACGTATCGGTTTCACGCAGCGCTGGTTGACCATTAATGGTGGTTTTTGCCCACTCAGGATCCGCTTTAATCGGGCTAGTGATGCCGTTCATGGTGACATCTTCCGGTAAAATAACCGGTAATTGGTCTTCAGGAACTGGAACTACGGTACCATCTTCTAAGGTTGCCATTGGAATTGGCGCGCCCCAGTAACGTTGACGGGAAACACCCCAGTCACGTAAGCGATAATTGACTTTGCGTTGACCCGCACCAAGCGAAACCAGTTTATCTGCGATCGCGTTGAAGCCCGCTTCGTTGCTTAAACCAGTAAACTCACCTGAGTTGATCAGGGCATTTTTCTCAGTCATCGCTTCTTGAGATAAGTCAGGCGTGTTGCCTTCAGCATCTGCAATTACTGCTTTGATTGGCAGATTGTATTTATGAGCAAATTCCCAGTCACGTTGGTCGTGAGCTGGAACGGCCATCACTGCGCCTGTGCCGTATTCCATCAGAACAAAGTTCGCGACCCAAATTGGTAATTTTTCTTGGGTTAATGGATGAACGACATACAGACCTGTTGCCAGACCTTTTTTCTCCATGGTTGCCATATCCGCTTCCGCAGTTTTTGTATTACGGCACTCATCGATAAAGTCGGCTAATTCGCTATTCGCTTTGGCAGCTTCTTGCGCTAATGGGTGACCTGCTGCAACCGCGACATAGGTTGCTCCCATAAAGGTATCTGGGCGGGTCGTGTAGACGGTTAATTTGTCTGCACGGTCGGCAACATCAAACGTGATTTCTACACCTTCTGAGCGACCAATCCAGTTGCGCTGCATGGTTTTAACTTGTTCTGGCCAATCTTCCAGTTTGTCCAAGTCATTGAGCAGCTCTTCAGCGTAGTCGGTGATTTTAATAAACCACTGAGGGATCTCTTTACGCTCAACTTGGCTATCGCAGCGCCAGCAGCAGCCGTCGATAACTTGTTCGTTTGCGAGAACGGTTAAATCGTGTGGACACCAGTTTACTGCGGAGGTTTTTTTGTAGACCAAGCCTTTTTCATACAGCTTAGTGAAGAACCACTGTTCCCAACGGTAATATTCTGGCGTACAGGTGGTCACTTCGCGGTTCCAATCGTAACCGAAGCCCAGCATTTTCAGCTGACCTTTCATGTAATCGATATTGGCGTAAGTCCATGGTGCAGGCGCAGTGTTATTTTTAACAGCAGCCCCTTCAGCTGGCAGACCAAACGCATCCCAACCAATTGGTTGCAGAACGTTTTTACCCAGCATACGCTGGTAGCGGGAGATCACGTCACCAATGGTGTAGTTACGAACGTGGCCCATGTGTAGTCGACCAGAAGGGTAAGGTAGCATGGACAGGCAGTAGTATTTCTCTTTGCTGTTGTCTTCTGTCACTTTGAACGTTTGGTGTTCATCCCAGTGACGCTGTACTTTAGGCTCTATATCTTCTGGACGATATTGTTCTTGCATGGCACCGATAATCCTATGGTGAATAATCGCTACAGTTTAGTCTGTAGCAGGTGAATGTCTTTTCTATAAAATGGATCCGCATAGCATAGCGGATCACACATGAAAACAACAATGCCGAAAGCCATTGTGTCTGTAAAAAACGATGAATCGTCGATTAGATGAATTTACAGGGACTTGGTCTTGCTGTTTCAGCTGTTTGTTATATTTTGTGCTACAAAGTGGTTGGCGATACGTTGATATTGCCATACGTTGATGAAACTAAGAGCGCGCACAAAATAATAAGCGTATCGCCTATCATAATTCAATTTACTATCTAAAACTTGAACTATTTCAGGGTGAATTTGCCTTGTTCAAGGTTTTGTTTGAACTTAGAACACGTTAGAGAATTTTTTAAGAGATTTCAAGCGCGGAAAAGTGCCAATTAAGAAAACGAGGTGAATTTTGTGTGGGTAAGAAAAGCTGAGAGAGAAGTTGCAAAAAGCCCTGTCGGACTTTCTGCAACCTAAAACGAGATTAATGTAAGATTTTTGCCAGAAAATCTTTCGCGCGGTCTGATTTCGGATTAGCGAAGAAATCCTCTTTTTTACTGTCTTCGATAATTTTCCCTTCATCCATAAAAATCACGCGGTTAGCCACTTTTTTCGCAAAGCCCATTTCGTGCGTTACCACCATCATGGTCATGCCTTCATTCGCTAACTCCACCATAACATCCAGCACTTCGTTGATCATTTCTGGATCGAGGGCAGAAGTTGGCTCATCAAACAGCATGGCAATCGGATCCATACACAGCGCGCGAGCGATGGCGACACGTTGCTGTTGACCACCAGAGAGCTGCGCAGGGAATTTATTGGCATGGCTCGCCAATCCCACACGCTCCAGTAATTTTAAGCCTTTAGCTTCAGCGGCTTTTTTGTCGCGATTTAACACTTTAACTTGCGCTAATGTTAGGTTCTCAATAATGGAAAGGTGAGGGAACAGTTCAAAGTGTTGGAACACCATGCCGACTTTTGAGCGCAGCTTCGCAAGGTCAGTTTTTTTGCTATTAACTTGGATATCGTTAACGAAAATTTCACCCTGTTGAATTGGCTCCAACCCATTTACTGTTTTTATTAATGTGGATTTACCAGAACCAGACGGCCCGCATACAACCACAACTTCGCCTTTTTTGACTTCAGTTGTGCAATCTGTGAGCACCTGAAATTGGCCATACCATTTCGATACATTTTTCAGGGTAATCATGAAATAGTCCTTTTCTTAAGATAATTCACCAGCATTGAAGCGCCGAAACTGAAAATAAAGTAGATGAGTCCCGCAAAGAGTATCATTTCGACTTGCGTACCGTCACGCTCACCAATATTGGTCGCGGTTCTGAAGAAGTCGGTTAGCCCAAGAACATACACTAAAGAGGTATCTTGGAATAATACAATACCTTGGGTCAGCAATAATGGCACCATCGCTCTGAACGCTTGCGGTAATACGACTAAACGCATGGTTTGCATTTGGGTCATACCTAAAGCGAGGGAGGCGCTTGCCTGACCTTTCGAGATACTTTGAATACCTGCACGGATAATTTCAGAGTAGTAAGCCGCTTCAAAAAGACAGAAGGCTACCACTGCGGATATTAAACGAATATCATTTTTTGGTGATAAGCCTAGAACATTTTGTAATATGTTAGGCACAACTAAATAGAACCAAAACAGTACCATAACTAATGGAACTGACCGGAAGGTGTTGACGTAAAAGGCCGCCAGCCAACGCAGTGGCTTAATGCTGGATAAACGCATAACGGCGAGTACGGTTCCCCATAAAATCCCAACCACAATGGCAGCTGCCGTAATTTTGGCTGTGATAATAAAGCCATCCACTAAGAATGGGATGCTTGGCTCAATGGAACTCCAATCAAATTGATAAGCCATCTTAGCGTCCTCCTAGTGTGCCGGGTAAGCGCACTTTGCGCTCAAGCAAGCTCATTAGCAGCATAATAATCAAGTTGATACCGACATATGCGAGCGTGATTGCTGTGAAAGATTCCCAAGCATGGGCGGAGTAATCGAGTAATTTTCCTGCTTGAGCCGCCATATCCACTAACCCGATAGTGGATGCGATAGCGGAGTTTTTCACCAAGTTCAGCATTTCCGAAGTCATCGGCGGTAAAATGACGCGATAAGCATTCGGGAGCAGCACATAACGATAGGTTTGTGGCAGAGTTAGCCCCATCGCAAGCGCGGCATTACGTTGCCCTCTTGGTAGAGATTGAATCGCAGCACGAACTTGCTCGGTCATTCGCGCAGCCGTAAACAAGCCAAGGCATAGCATGGAAGAGAGGAAAAACTGGTAGTTAGGATCTAACTCCATTTTAAACCAATCGCCGATGGATTGAGGTAGCAGTTCAGGGATCACTAAATACCAAGTGAAGAACTGAACAATCAGCGGAACGTTACGGAATAATTCAACGTAAGCACTCCCTAAAAAGGCTAAAAAGCGATTAGGTACTGTGCGTAAAATACCGAAGAATGAGCCAACTAGAAAGGCGATGATCCAAGCGCAGATGGATAGCGTGACAGTGACTTCTAAACCAGATATTAGCCACCCTAAATAGGTGGTATTCCCAAATGGGGCATTCTCAAGGAATATCCCCCAGTTCCAATTAATTGACATAATATGACTTCCTGTGGGCAATTTGATTGTCCCGAATACCGCAATAAGAGAAAGCAAGGCGGGAACGACCGCCTTGCGACTCCTACTTCAGTAACACCCTGTTTGTCTTTTTTATTAGTTTAATGCTTTATCGTTTGGTGATTTGAACAGCGCTTTCATTTCATCAGATAACGTAAACTTCAGATTCAGGTTCTTCGGTGGGATTGGTTGATTAAACCAGCGGTCGAATGATTTTTCCGCTGCGCCAGATTTTTGTGCAGTTGAGATAGTTTCATCAACTAATGCTTTGAATTGTGGGTCATCTTTACGCAGCATACAGCCGTAAGCTTCTTCAGTTTGCGGTTTTGCTACGATTTCCCAGATATCCGGTTGTTTCGCTTTTGCGCGCTCACCAGCTAATAGGGCATCATCCATCATAAAGGCAACCGCACGACCAGATTCTAAAGTACGGAATGAGTCACCGTGGTCTTTAGCACTGATAATGCGCATCTTCATGTTTTTCTGATCATTTAACTGATTCAGGATCACTTCTGACGTTGTACCTGAGGTTACAACCACGTTTTTGCCAGCCAAATCAGCAAAATCTTTGATACCGGAGTCTTTTTTCGCGAGCAGGCGAGTTCCGACCACGAAAATAGTATTAGAGAAGGCTGCTTGTTTTTGTCTCTCTAGGTTATTTGTTGTGGAGCCACATTCGAAATCAAATGTGCCGTTTTGCAGTAATGGAATACGGTTTTGCGAGGTGATAGGGATCAATTTCACCTGTAAATCAGGCATATTGAGTTTCTTTTTCACTGCATCAACAATGAGGTTGGAATAGTCTTGTGAGTAGCCAACAACTTTCTGATTATTATCATAGTAAGAAAATGGCACTGACGATTCGCGGTGACCCACGACAATCACACCGTTATCTTTGATTTTTTTCAGAGTACCGTTTAATTCTTCTGCTTGAACTGCGCAGGTTGCACCCAAAAGCATCATTGTTAAAACAAGCTTGCTAATACGCATAATTACAGCTCCTTTAGAACATCGGTGTCAATCCGCCATATTTCGAGGTGTGTGTTTTAACGATACATTACTCGATTTATTTTGGTTTTGTGGTGTTGTGTTTGCAGATGTTTCGTGAGGTTTTTATCATGACACGATCATCGGCTGTATGTTTTATTATTGTTAAAAAGTAATTAAAAAATATGAGTTTTGAAAACGAATTGTTTTAAATTCGGGAGCTGTCTCGCATATTATTTAGGCAGTTGTGAACTGCGACACCAATAAAGAGACAAACTGCCGAAACTCGACTATCGTGCACCGAAAGTGTGCAAAATAGTTTCGTTTTCTATTTATTAAGTAAGTAGCAAGTTCTGTGCCGCTTTTCAGATAAAATGCAAAAAATAGTGAATTTTATAGATGAGAACTGTTTGTAAAGTTAGATGATGGTGCTTGTGTTGCTTATTTGCCTGTGTAAGATGTAACCTGTTATTAACTTAATTAGCTAATTATTGTGAATTCAGGAAGATAATCTGAGACAGACATGACGAGGTCGATGAAGCTAGGTAAAGGATTAGTGCTGTTTGCCTGTCTGATGGTGTTGGTTTGTATGAATCAAAGAGCCGTCGGGGAGCGTCTATTCGCCTCAATGTTGACATCTACTTCGACACAGGCGTCTGCGGTAGCGAATCAAATCCAGCTCTCCTCAGAGCATTATCTTTCTGATATAAATGAACAAAATAGCAAGCCCGTTAAACTTTCAACGTGTGAATTAAGTTCCAAATCACTCCTTACTCTTGTTCCTGCTGTGATAGAGCCTCTCTTTTTTATATTTCTTTCTTTAGCGGCATTCGCTATCTTTTGCACTAGGCTATTTATATATAGAGCAAACCGTGAAGAGAGCCATTCCCCACCTGGCGTTCGGCGTCATCTACAATTCTGTAATCTTCGGGATTAGAAAGCCGCGGCTTATTGTTCGTCGCTGTTATTTATTCTGGAGGGATCATGCGTTTTTTTATTAATGCGTTAATTGTTTTATTCACTGTATTTTCTAGCAGCTTACAGGCTGCGGATACAGGCTGGTTGCAACCTGCAAACACGGGTTTTATGACCGCAAACACACCGAGCCATGTACAGGTTCGCTTGCTGAGCTCTGCACAAAAAGAGGGCAAGGTCGATATTTTACTGGATGTAAAACTCGATGATGGCTGGAAGACCTATTGGCGCTCACCGGGAGAAGGGGGCGTTGCACCGGAAATAAGCTGGTCTTCACCCGTCAAAACTGTGGAGTGGCTATGGCCAACGCCGGGGCGCTTTGATGTCGCGGGCGTGTCTACACAAGGTTATATGGGAGACGTGGTTTTCCCTATTACAGTCACCAGCAGTGAGCATCTTGATAAATTATCAGGCACACTGACATTATCTACGTGCAGCAATGTTTGTATTTTAACTGACTATCCATTTGAATTAGATCTCACTGAACCAGTTCCTGCGGATTTTAGCTGGGCATTTAATCAAGCAAAAGGCAGCGTGCCTGCGGCTAGTGGTCTTGTTGAACAGGCGCAATTTGGCTTTGCTGGCAATAAATTAACGGTAGAGTTACAAAAAGCCGCCGATAATACGTGGATTGACCCACATCTGTTTACCGATGTTGTGGATGGCGCGAGCCTTGGGGTTCCATCCCTAAAATATTCTGGCAACAAATTAACCGCCACCATTGATGTTAGCGATGACTGGGGCGGCGAAGCGCCTAATCTTGTTGGTAAAACGGTTTCATTTGTCGTAGCGGACGGTGATTTATCTCAGCAAATTCATGGCAATGTCGTGCCTTATACCGGTTCTGCATCTGGGGATGACAGTGGACACGCGCTGGGTTTATGGCAGATAGTTCTATTTGCGCTACTTGGCGGTCTGATCCTGAACTTAATGCCGTGTGTCTTGCCTGTACTGGCGATGAAACTCGGCTCTGTCTTATTGGTTCCTCAAGGTGAACAAAATACCATTCGTCGGCAATTCTTGCTCTCTTCATTGGGGATCTTGGTCTCATTCTGGTTATTAGCCTTGTTGATGACATTCTTGCGATGGGGTCAGCAGGTTGTTGGTTGGGGAATTCAGTTTCAAAGCCCGTGGTTTATCGGCTTTATGGTGCTGATTACGGCGCTGTTTACCGCGAATTTATTTGGGTTGTTTGAAATTAACCTAGGCAGCAAAGCGAATACGCGCTTAGCCACTGCTGGTGGACAGGGTAATAGTGGGCATTTCTGGCAAGGGGTCTTCGCGACACTCTTAGCAACACCTTGTTCTGCACCCTTTTTGGGCACGGCTGTCGCCTTCGCACTGGCGGCACCAATGTCAGAGTTGTGGCTGATTTTCACGGCATTAGGTATCGGAATGAGCCTTCCGTGGCTATTGATTGCAGCGTTCCCTGTCATTGCGAAAGCGTTGCCGAAGCCGGGAACGTGGATGCTGAAATTGCGCGCGGTACTGGGCTTAATGATGTTGATTTCCTGCTTATGGTTAATCAGCTTATTAATTCCCCATTTTGGTGCAATGACCGCCACCGTTATCGCCGTACTGTTTTTATTAATCTTAGTGTTATTTATTCTTAAGAACCGAGGCGTACGTGCGGCAATTTTCCCATTCCTATTATTCTCGGTATTGGGTGCTGGGTTTGCTTGGATGGCGATAGACCAACAACAAGGTCACCAAACGCTAGCTTCCGATAAGGTTCAATGGCAAACACTGTCTGAAGACGCAATCACACAAGCGCTGGCAGATAATAAACGTGTGTTTATTGATGTGACCGCAGACTGGTGTGTGACGTGTAAGGCGAATAAATATAACGTCCTACTTAATGATGAAATTCAGCACTTACTGAGTGAACCGGATGTCGTCGCGCTACGGGGGGATTGGACAAAACCGTCACCGGAAATCTCAGCATTTTTACAACGTCGAGGACAAGTAGCCGTGCCGTTTAACCAGATTTATGGCCCTAATCTGACAGAGGGGAAAATACTGTCAACAATACTTGATCGTGAAACTTTATTATCAATTATGACTGAGGCCAAAGGAGCCGAAAAATGAAAAAGACGATATTAGCTGTTTTATTTTCCTCACTAGTATTAGGGGCCACAGCACATGCAGCGCCACTGACTGCTGACCAAGAAGCACAAGTCCGTAAGTTGGTACGCGATACATTAGTTGAGAATCCAGAGATCCTTGAAGAAGCGATTGTGGCTTTACAAGCGAAGCAAGGCGAGAAACAGCAAGCGCAAATGAAACAGGTATTAAAAGATCAGCATGATGCCCTGTTTAATGACCCGACTAGCCCACGTATTGGTTCGAAAGACGCAAAATTAGTCTTAGTAAACTTTACTGACTTTAACTGCCCATACTGCAAACGTTTTGACCCACTGTTAGAAGATATTGTGAAGAAAAACCCGGATGTTGCAGTTGTCATCAAGTACCTGCCATTTAAAGGGGAAACCTCGCTGGAATCTTCGCAATTAGCGATGACTTTATGGCAAGAAAATCCAAAAGCGTTCTTAGCATTACACCAAAAACTGATGGCGAAACAGGGCATGCTGTCGGATTCGAATATCAAAGAAGCGCTACAGGCAACCGGTAATGGTAAGTTAAAAGCGAGTGATAAGAGCCGTGCGGCTATCCGTAAAAACCTTGAGCTAGCTAATATGCTGGGTGTGAACGGCACACCGGCAACGTTAGTGGGTGATGAAATGATCCCAGGCGCTGTAGATGCACAAGAATTTGAACGCATCGTGAAAGAACAGCTCAGCAAAGCGAAATAATGGCGTGATGGGGAGACTCAAAAAGTGGTCGAAAGAGCTTCTCGTATTAGCGGTGATTTTGGTGATCGCTTTTACGGTGATGGACTTTTGGCGTAAACCGCAAAGCCTTTCCCCCGTATTATTAGAACCACTCACCCTTGCAACGGGTGAGGTGGTTTCTATCGCTGAACTCAGCCAAAAACAGCCAGTTTTAGTCTATTTCTGGGCAACATGGTGCGGTGTTTGCCGCTTCACATCGCCAACCGTTTCTGATTTAGCGAAATCAGGAGTTCCGGTGGTGACGATAGCACTGCGTTCGGGGGAATCTTCTCGACTGTTAGCCGGAATGGAAAAAAAGGAATTAGATTTTCCTGTAGTGAATGATACCAATGGTCAGTTGGCTGCACAGGTTGGCGTGACAGCAACACCGACCTTTATGATTATCGATAAAGGTAAAATGGTGAGTTTTACTTCTGGCTGGACGAGTTATCTGGGGCTGAAAAGCCGTTTATGGCTCGCTTCGTTTTAATGAAATGCCCTTGGTATCAGCATCAAGGGCATGAGGTTGTTGACAAAGCAGGATAAAAGCGTCGTTTTTCCTGCTTTGTGTTATCAGGCGAAAATCAATGAATTGATTTTCCTAGTTATTTTCAAAACCTATTCAACCTGCCACCAAACCTAGCCGGTTTGTCAGCAGTCTGATGCCCTTGGTAGGATTATCAAGGGCATTTTTTTTGATTAAATTCTCTCATCAAAATTCGAGATTACGAATAAACCGATAGTCAGCTGATTGTGATTTTAAGCGATAAAGATTGGCTGGACGTCCGCGTTCTTGGCGTTTTTCCCCTGTATCAATCAGTAAATCAGCTTGCTCTAAACGGCGGCGGAAGGATTTATTCTGTATGGCTTTGCCGATTAAAACTTCATGAACATGTTGCAGCTCGGCTAAGGTGAATACTTCCGGTAGCGCAAATCCCGGCACAATGGAATAAAGGGATTTCTGGCGTAAACGTTCGCGGGCTTGTAAATAAAGCTGGTGGTGATCGAAAGCCAGTGTCATGCCTTCAATTTCTTCGATGGAGACCCATTTAACGGAATGAACACTTTCAATGTGCGCTTCGCAGGCTTGGTGAGCAATAAGTGCAGTATAGCAGACTGTTACGGACCAGCCGCGAGGATCTCGCTCTGAATTTCCTACAGTACATAACTGCTCGATATAAGGAGGAACAACCCCCGTTTTCTCTTTTAGTTTGCGATATACCGTATCGTCTAACGTGGTATCACAATTTTCATCAACAAACCCACCCGGTAACCCCCATTGGCCTTTTTGCGGGTAATTAGCGCGTTCCACAAGCAGCACTTTTAAGGTGTTTTCATGATAAGTGAATAATACGGTATCCACCGTGAGCAAAGGAGTTAAATAATCTTTCCGATCATAATTCGATAAAAACTCTTTTTCTGTCATGTGATTAAGATCCTTTCCCCTGTTTTTAGTCTTGCGTTAAATCATACGCGAAAATTTATTTAGTGTCATTAAGACATTTATGTGTTGACTTATTTATGTCTATAGGACAATAATTAATTAAGGTCATAAAGACACTAATTGATTTCACAAAGACACTAAGCGGGGTAGGACATGTTAAATTTTAAATACTTCAAATCAGATTCATCGACATTCATTATTCAATCCATCAATGGGGCAGTACGTAAGCAAGGTAAAGGATTAAGTTTTTGGTATAACGCAGATAAAACGTCCATTGCGGCATTACCTTTGAACGCCCAAGAAGCGCCATTTATTTTTAATCTACAGACGGCGGATTTCCAAAGCTTACGCATTCAAGGACAAATTTCATTTCAGGTGAAATACCCAGAAAAAACAGCGGATGTCTTGAATTTTAACCTTGCTCAAGATGGTAAATCTTATGCGTCAGAAGACCCTTTAAAGCTGAGTGATAGGGTGGTTCGTAGTGCGCAAACTGTCATCCAAGCAAAAACGCAAAGTACCGATTTGCGAGATGCATTACTCATGGGGCAACCATTGGTGATGTTGGTTTCTCAACAACTGTCTGAGCATCCTGCTCTTGAATCGTTAGGTATAGAAATTTTGGATGTGGCTATTTCAGCTATTACACCGTCTCCTGAAACGCTCAAAGCGCTGGAAGCTCAAGCTCGGGAATCGATTTTGAAAGAAGCTGATGATGCGATTTATGCGAGACGCAAATTCTCCGTTGAGCAGGAAAGAACCATTAAAGAGGCTGAATTAGAAACGGATTTATCAGTACAAGCTAAGCAGCAGCAAATTGAAGAAGCCCGATTGGATAATGAGCGCACATTGCTGCGTGAACGTGCTGAAATTGAACAAGAAGAGTTGATAGCTCAGGTTAACTTGGAAGCTAAACGTAACGAGCTGGTGGCGCTGAGTGTTGAAAACCAACGTACTCAATCAGAAGCGGATGCTTATGCCATTGAAGCCAAAATGAAAGCCTATAGTCAATTGCCGGTGGAGAATTTGAAGGCGATGGCATTGGCGAAAATGAATCCAGAGCAGTTGATGGCGATGGCGTTTGAATCCTTGGCTCAAAACGCAGGTAAAATTGGTGAAATTAACTTCTCGCCAGATTTATTTGGTCAATTGATGAAAAAAGGAGCCAAACAATGAGTCAGCATGATGATGTTCGTTTTGTGTTGGTGATGCGAAAAACCCGTATGCAGGAGTTAATTGAGCGTTTCAATACCTGGTCACAAGCAAAATTTTACCTTGAACATAATGATGTTGAAGTGAGTGATTACCTACTTGAACATGATGTGTATCAGCGGCAGTTAATCCAAGCCGAGTCGGTGCTAAAAGGGATAGGGCGCTTTCAATTACTGGAAAGAAAACTGTTACCTAGCTACCAGTTTTCAGCACGAGATATCGTGGTGGTTATAGGGCAAGATGGTTTAGTGGCAAATACCCTCAAATACCTTAATGGACAGCCGGTGATCGCCATAAACCCAGAACCGACACGCTGGGATGGTAAATTACTGCCCTTTGAAATTGGACAGTTATCCGAGGTGGTGACGCGTACACTAACTGGAAAAGTGAATCAAAAATCCGTTACTTTTGCGCAAGCTACAACCAACGATGGACAAACGCTATTAGCCGTTAACGACCTATTTATAGGCCCTAAAAGCCATACATCCGCACGCTATAGAGTGAAATGGCAAGGGCAGCAAGAATTTCAATCGTCATCAGGGATTATTGTCTCGACAGGACTGGGGTCAACGGGATGGTTTCAATCTATTATTGCAGGGGCTCAGGCGATAGCAGGGACTCACTCTCATCCGTTATCGCAGGGATTTGGTTGGGATGAAAAACGGTTACAGTTCAGCGTAAGGGAACCTTTTCGCAGCCGAACGACAGGAACAGAATTAGTGTTTGGTACCATTGAGCAAACCTCGCCATTACAATTAGAGTCTTTAATGCCTGAAAATGGCGTAATTTTTTCCGATGGTATTGAAGATGATTATTTGAATTTCAACGCAGGTTGTATTGCCTCAATTGGGATAGCAGAAACGCAGGGGTTATTAATTGGTTAGATTAAAAAAAATCCCCGAATCATCAATCGAGATGTCGGGGATTTTTAATCAGTTTAACGCGTTAATTAATGGCGTTTTTGACGACGATTAAGGGTAAATCCGACAATACCAAATATAGCGACCAGACCCCACATCGGCCAGTTACTCCAACGAGCATAAGGGGTTAATCCCGTTGTTGGTGTGACTTCTGCAGCCAGTACCGCATCTTGGAATTGTGGCAGGATACCTTGAATGGAACCATCCGCATTAATGACCGCCGTTACGCCATTGTTGGTGGCGCGTAATAGCGGGCGACCAAGCTCTAATGAGCGCATTCTTGCCATTTGGAAATGCTGCCAAGGGCCAATCGACTCACCAAACCAAGCATCATTTGAAATTGTCAGTAAGTAGTCACTGTCAGGTTTGAAGTTATCTCTAACTTGAGTACCCAGAATAATTTCATAGCAAATGGTTGCTGTTAGATGAATATTACCAATCGCTAATTGAGGCTGTTGATAGTCTCCACGGCTAAAGCCTGACATCGGTAAATTAAAGAATGGCGCAAGTGGACGCAATAAATCTTCCAATGGGACGAACTCACCGAATGGGACTAAGTGATGTTTGTTATAGCGATTTTTAGTTGGGTAAAGGTAAGGTTTTCTATCTCCCAGTACAATGATGGAGTTATAGAATACCGAATCGCCATTGACGGGTTTAGCATCGACAGTACCTGTAATTAACCGCGTCTTAGTTTCATTCAGTAATGTGTCCAGCGCTTTGAGCCACGGCTGATTTTCCAATTCCACCACGGGAATGGCTGATTCAGGCCAAATAATCATATCGGCTTTGCCAATATAAGGGCTAGAAAGCTTGATATAGCGATCTTTGGTTTGCTGCAAAAAGCCCGCTTCCCATTTCATCGATTGAGGGATATTTCCCTGTACCAATGCCACTTCCATGGTTTTATCATTCAGAGGTGTGAACCACTGGACGTTTTGAGCTAACAGTGGAACCAGCAACAGCGCAGCAGCGCAAGCCAGAGGGATAAAGCGGCGGCGAATGGCTGCCAGAACGAGTAAGCCACTGATACTAAATAGCAGCAGGGTTATCATCTCAACACCAAAAATTGGCGCTAATGATTTCATCGGCCCATCAATCTGGGTATAACCAAATTGCAGCCATGGGAAGCCAGTCAGTACCCAACCACGCAGAAACTCTGTTACTTGCCACAGTGCAGGCGCCATCAAGACTAAGCGCCAAACATTGGCGTTGGGGGTGAGTTTATTGAGCAGCAGACCAAATAGGCCGGGGTACAGCGACAGATAGGCAGCCAGTAAGATAACGATAAATACGTTAACCGCATCCGGCATCCCGCCAAAATCGGCGATACTGACATATACCCAGTTGACACCGCTGCCAAATAAGCCAAATCCCCACGCGAACGCGATAGCAAAAGCTTGCTTGGCGGTTCTGTGTAGGGTTAATAGCTGGAGAAAGAAAATAGAAAGGAGAGCGGCAGGCCAGAAGTCAAAAGGCGAAAAAGCCAGTGTACCACTGGCTCCGAATAGTAAAGCCAGCAGCAGGCGTAGCCACTGGCTTTGATAAATAGAGGATAAGTTCATTAACTCTGTTCTTCATCCAAAGTAGGCACTGGGGCATCGTCAGGAATTTTCACTTGAAGCAGTATAATTCGACGGCTATCCGCCATGGAAACTTTAAACTGGTAGTTATCGATGGTTATGGTTTCACCACGGGATGGTAAGTGACCAAAGGCTTGCATGACTAAGCCCCCAACGGTATCTACCTCATCATCACTAAAATTCGTGCCAAAGGCGTCATTAAAGTCTTCGATTTGAGTCAAGGCGCGAACAGAGTACGAATGACGGCTCAGCTGGCGGATATCCACATCATCTTGGTCGTCATACTCGTCTTCAATCTCACCGACGATCAGCTCTAAAATATCTTCAATAGTCACTAAACCAGAGACACCGCCGAACTCATCAATCACGATGGCCATGTGGTAACGCTGGGAACGGAATTCTTTGAGTAAGCGGTCTACTCGTTTACTTTCAGGAACAACAACGGCCTGACGTAACACTTTATCAATACTGAATGGTTCTGCATCGGTACGCATAAATGGCAGTAAATCTTTTGCCATTAATAGCCCTTCAATATGATCTTTATCTTCGCTGATAACAGGGAAGCGAGAGTGGGCAGAATCGATGATGACATCGAGGCACTCATCAAGGCTTTGGTTACGTTTTAAGGTAACAATTTGAGAGCGAGGGATCATGATGTCACGTACCCGTTGATCAGCAATATCCATGACGCCTTCCAGCATTTCACGGGTATCCGGGTCAATTAAATCGTTTTGTTCAGAATCACGAATTAATTCGACCAAATCATCACGGTTTTTAGGTTCACCATGGAAAAGTTGGTTTAGCAATGCAAAAAAACCTTTCTTAGGCCCAGGGTTGTCACTACTCGAAGAGTTATCGTCGCTCATGGCGTTTAATTTATTATTCCTCAGTTAATTAGAAAAATCGCTAACCCATAGAGTTAGGTATGAATTGTTTAGCTTAAAACATTTTGTTTAGCGAAACAATTTATGGGTTAGCGTTGAAGCATATTCTTTACGTTTACAGACATCGTTTTACGTCTAAAAATGCTTGTTAACGTTAAAAATTATAGAGAGCTCACTCTTTTTCCGCAAGATACGGATCGGCATAACCCATTTCTGCGAGGATCTCGGTTTCTAATCCTTCCATTTCTTCAGCTTCATCATCTTCAATATGATCATAACCGAGTAAATGCAGGCAACCGTGAATCACCATGTGCGCCCAATGTTCTTCTTCACTTTTTTGCTGCTCGGCGGCTTCTTGTTCCACAACTTGGCGGCAAATAATTAAATCTCCTAACAACGGGAGCTCCACTTCAGGTGGCGCTTCAAATGGGAATGACAGCACGTTAGTCGGTTTATCTTTTCCACGGTAAGTCAGATTTAATTCATGGCTTTCGGCTTCGTCAACAATACGGATAGTGACTTCACTTTCAGCTTGAAACTTGGGTAATACCGCATTGACCCAGCGCTGAAACATCGCTTCAGAGGGTAAGCCGTCGGTATTTTCGCTCGCTATTTGTAAATCGAGAATAACATCGCTCATTTAGTGATTTTCCTGCTTTTCAAGCTCACGTTGTTGCTCTTTTTCTTCTTTCAGTTGCTGGCGACGTTTGCTGTCTTGTTCTTCCCATGCTTCATAAGCCATGACAACTTTTGCCACGACAGGGTGACGCACCACGTCTTCGCTATGGAAGAAATTAAAGCTTAAATCATCCACGTTCGACAACACTTCGATGGCGTGTCTTAAACCGGATTTGCTGCCTCTTGGCAAGTCGACCTGAGTAATATCCCCAGTGACGACGGCTTTAGAGTTAAAACCAATACGGGTTAAAAACATTTTCATCTGTTCGATGGTGGTGTTTTGGCTCTCATCTAAAATGATAAACGCATCGTTCAGTGTACGACCGCGCATGTAAGCCAGTGGGGCCACTTCAATCACATTACGTTCAATCAGTTTTTCAACTTTTTCAAAACCGAGCATTTCAAACAGCGCGTCGTATAGCGGGCGTAAATAAGGATCCACTTTCTGGCTTAAATCACCCGGCAAGAAACCCAATTTTTCGCCAGCTTCAACCGCAGGGCGGGTGAGTAGAATTCGGCGCACTTCTTGGCGTTCTAATGCATCGACGGCTGCTGCAACAGCAAGGTAAGTTTTACCCGTTCCCGCAGGACCAATCCCAAATGTAATATCGTGATCTAAGATATTGGCAATGTACTGCGCTTGATTTGGGGTACGAGGTTTGATCACGCCGCGCTTGGTCTTGATATTCACGGCTTTACCATAGTCAGGTACGCTTTCTGCGGATTGCTCAAGCACTCGGCTATCGACAATGGCAAGGTGAATATTTTCAGGATCAATGTCAGGGATCACACCGCGGATTGGCGCGGTATCAACGTACAGCTGGCGTAAAATCTTACTGGCAGCTTGGATATTAAGCGCTTTACCCGAAAGCTTAAAACGGTTGTCTCGGCGATTGATTTCAATACCAAGACGACGCTCTAATTGCTTAATATTGTCGTCAAATGGCCCGCAGAGGCTCATTAAACGCTGATTATCTGCGGGCTCTAAGAAAATCTCTTGTGTTGCGACTTGCAAAGGTTTGTTATCGGTCACTGAGTATCCTATCTTTAGGGTTGGAAGTTACCAACGCCAAGTTCATCTTCTTTACGGGTACGTGCAATCACGGATTCTGGGGACTCATGAACACGCAGATCCATTTGATCTTCAGTACGAATCACTTTACCGCGTAAAGAGTTGGTATAAACATCGACGATTTCGACATCAACAAATTTACCGATCATGTCCGGAGTGCCTTCAAAGTTCACTACGCGGTTATTTTCGGTACGACCTGAAAGCTCCATCACATTTTTACGTGAAGTGCCTTCCACTAAAATACGTTGTACTGTTCCCAGCATGGCACGGCTGAAGCTCATTGCTTGCTGATTAATGCGCTGTTGCAGCAGATACAGACGCTGTTTTTTCTCGTCTTCGCTAACATCATCCGGTAAATCCGCCGCTGGCGTACCTGGACGTGCGGAGTAGACGAAGCTGTAGCTCATATCAAAATTCACGTCTGCAATCAGCTTCATGGTTTTTTCGAAATCATCGTTGGTTTCCCCTGGGAAGCCAACAATAAAGTCGGAGCTGATCAGAATACCTGGGCGCGCTTCACGTAATTTACGGATAATCGCCTTATATTCCAATGCAGTATGCGCACGTTTCATCATGGTGAGTACGCGGTCAGAGCCACTTTGGACTGGTAAGTGTAAGAAACTTACTAGCTCAGGGGTATCGCGATACACTTCGATGATGTCATCGGTAAATTCAATTGGGTGGCTAGTGGTGAAGCGTACGCGGTCAATACCATCGATAGAGGCCACTAAACGTAATAATTCGGCAAATGAGCAGATTTCACCGTCGAACGTCTCGCCACGGTAGGCGTTAACGTTTTGACCCAGTAAATTCACTTCACGTACGCCTTGCGCCGCTAACTGTGCAATTTCAAATAGGATGTCGTCACAAGGGCGGCTAACTTCTTCACCGCGTGTGTATGGCACAACGCAGAACGTACAGTATTTGTTGCAGCCTTCCATGATAGAAACGAACGCGGTTGGGCCTTCAGCGCGAGGTTCTGGCAGGCGGTCGAATTTTTCAATTTCAGGGAAGCTAATATCAATAATTGGGCTGCGGTTACCTTGAATTTGGTTAATCATTTCCGGCAAACGGTGCAGAGTTTGCGGGCCGAAAACGATATCAACGCAAGGTGCGCGCTGGCGAATAAAATCGCCTTCTTGGGATGCGACGCAGCCACCGACACCAATGATGATGTCAGGGTTTTTGTCTTTGAAGAATTTCCAACGACCAAGCTGGTGGAACACCTTTTCTTGGGCTTTTTCGCGGATCGAACAAGTGTTTAATAACAACAGATCTGCTTCTTCAGCAATTTCAGTCAGTTGATAGCCGTGGGTGCTTTCTAATAAAGAGACCATTTTAGATGAATCGTATTCGTTCATCTGGCAGCCCCAAGTTTTCATATATAACTTTTTATTTGTCGACATGTCGTGTATCCGGTGTTTTCGAGGTCTAAAATGGGGACTTCGAAACGCGTTGTAAATCCAAAGTCCTACCCTATGATGATGGGGAAATTCACCGCATTTTGATTAAGAACAGCGTTCTGTATTGGATTAAATGCAAAAATCACCCAGTAATAACATGCTAAAATAATATCATCACCAAATACTTAAGGGCAGGCTATTTGCCTATTGTTTTAAAGATTGACGAGTATTGTATTCATTTGAGGCATCAGTGACCAGAGCCCGAGCGTAGATATTGCCTGCGGGGGTAAGAATTTTTCGGTATACTAAATAAATCAAACAGTTAATAGTAGCTATCATGATGAATAAACTAACTGAATTTTATGATGTTGTTGTGGTTGGTGCGGGAATGACCGGTGCTGCAGCGGCATTAGGGTTCGCCCAAGAAGGGATGAAAGTGGCTTTACTTGAGAAAGCCCAGCCTACCGAATTTGATGGGAGCAGTACGCCAGATGTGCGTATCTCGGCCATCAGCAGTGCCTCTATTGAATTGCTAAAGCAATTAGGGGCATGGAAACATGTAGAAGCGATGCGCAGCACGCCTTATCGTGAATTAGAAACTTGGGAAGAGCCGGGCAGCAATGTGATTTTTGATGCCAAAAGTTTAGGCTTACCTGAGCTTGGCTTTATGGTGGAAAACCGCGTTTTACAGTTGGCATTGTGGCGAGAGTGCGAACAGTACAGCAACCTTGAGTTAGTCTGCCCTGCGACGTTGGTGAATTTACATCAACCTCATGGGCAAAAACACTGGATGGTTGACTTGGAAGATGGGCGCGTTCTGGAAACCAAACTGGTAGTTGGCGCGGATGGTGCTAATTCTCAAGTGCGTAAAATGGCGGGTATTGGAAGCCGAGGTTGGCAATATCGCCAATCTTGTATGCTGATCACTATCCAAACGGATACGCCGCAGCAAGACCGTACATGGCAACAGTTTTTCCCATCAGGCCCAAGGGCATTTTTACCGCTGTATGATAACTGGGCATCCCTTGTGTGGTATGACAGCCCTGCTAAGATTCGCCGTTTGCAAAGTCTATCTATGGAGCAACTTACTGGTGCTATCTCGGAAGCGTTCCCAGAGCGACTCGGTGCAGTAAAAGCCATCGCATCGGGCGCATTTCCTTTAACTCGCCACCATGCAAGCCGCTATGTGATGGATGGTTTGGTGCTGATTGGTGATGCGGCGCATACTATCAACCCGTTAGCAGGTCAGGGGGTAAACCTCGGTTATCGCGATGTGGATGTGTTATTGAAGGTCATTTACCAAGCGCGTGAGTGTGTTGAGGCATGGGAGTCTTTGGATGTGCTTAAGCGCTATCAGCGACGCCGTTTACCTGACAACCTAGTGATGCAGGCGGGAATGGATATTTTCTATATGGCGTTCAGCGAGAATTTACCGGGTTTGAAAATGCTGAGAAACTTTGGCTTGATGACCGCGCAGCGTGCAGGCGAGGCGAAGAAATTAGCCCTGAAATATGCGCTTGGGCTGTAGCCTAACCCGTTTATGGTATTAATTTCTGTATCATAATCCGTTACCCAGATGTTTTGTCTGGGTAACTTTCCCGTTATTCACTATCTTCTTCGGTATTTAAGCCTTGCTCTCTCTTATCCAATAGCGGGATCCCATATTTTTCTCCCCACTCTTGCAGTGCATTAATCACCGCACTTAAAGATTCACCCGCAGGGGTCATTGAGTACTCAACTTTAGGCGGTACTTCGGGATAGACATGACGAGTAATTAGCCCGTCACTTTCGAGTTCTCGTAATTGTTTGGTCAGCATGCGCGGTGTAATGAAAACTAATTTCCTTTTTATTTCATTAAATCGCAGCGTTTTTCCCTGTAAATGATACAGGATCACGCCTTTCCCTTTTCCTCCCATTAGCTCTAATGAGGCTTCTACAGGGCATCCATCGTAGGTGTAGTTTGTGTAGCGTCTTTTTTTGATAGTATCCATTTGTATAGTATATGCCATTAATGTGCGTACTTGTCTGTTTGTACTTTTAACATTAGGATGTTCAAAATTCAATACAGTTTATTTAACTTAGAGGATCCCATGAACTTAATTAATGTTTTAAATACCCGTTATGCAACGAAAAGCTTTGACCCGAATAAAACGATTTCTGATGAAACTCTGACTGAGATAAAAGCGTTGCTCCAATTAAGCCCTTCGAGTGTCAACGTGCAACCTTGGCATTTTTTGATGGTAAGTAGCCCTGAAGCAAAACAAAAAATCATCAATGCGACGGCTGGCGGGTACTCATTCAATGAGGAAAAAATTCGCAATGCATCTCATGTCATTGTGATGTGTGGAAAAACAGAGTTGCCTGAGGATTATTTACTGCATCTTTTAGATCTCGAAGATGAAGAAGGGCGATATCTGAAAAGCGAATTTAAAGAGCAGAATCATATGGCTCGTTCATTTTTTGTGAATTTACATAAGAATGAATTGAAGGATTTGCCGCATTGGATAGAAAAACAAGTCTATTTAAATATGGGGGCTTTATTATTGGGTGCCGCGGTATTGGGAGTTGATGCATTACCGATGGAAGGCATTGACTTCTCAATACTGAATGATGAGTTTGGTTTAGATGAGAAAGGACTGAATGCGGTGACGGTTGTAGCTCTTGGGTATAAAACAGATGACGATTTTAATTCGTTATTACCTAAGGCTAGGCTTCCATTGGATGAGATTGTGACTGAACTTTAATTCACGCCATAAAAAATAAGCCGCATTTGCGGCTTATTTTCGTAGGGTATAAGTAAATTATTTATTATTAGCAATATCAACAGAAGTTGTAGCTTGAGCCGCTTCATCTTCAGTGATCATTGAATCTAATGATTCGTTTTTGGTTGCGAATGCATGAGCCAGTTTTTCAGTGTCTAACTCTTTTTCCCAACGAGCAACCACGATACAGGCGCAAGCGTTACCGACTAAGTTGGTCAGTGCACGGCACTCAGACATAAAGCGGTCGATACCCAGAATCAGTGCCATACCTGCAACAGGAATGCTTGGCACCACCATCAGCGTTGCCGCTAAAGTAATGAAGCCTGCACCGGTTACACCTGCCGCACCTTTAGAGCTGATCATCGCAACTAACAGCAGGGAAATTTGCTCCCAAAGTGTTAATTCAATATTGGTCGCTTGAGCAATAAACAGTGCCGCCATCGTCATATAGATGTTGGTGCCGTCGAGGTTAAATGAATAACCGGTAGGGATCACTAATCCAACGACGGATTTTTCGCAACCAGCGTGCTCCATTTTTCTCATTAAGCTTGGTAATGCCGCTTCAGAGGAAGAGGTACCCAGCACTAACCATAATTCATCTTTGATGTATTTGATAAGCTCGATAATCGAGAAGCCGTTATATTTAGCCACTGCACCCAGTACGACTAGAACAAACAGCAGCGAGGTGATGTAGAACGTCATGATCAGCATCATTAAGTTGCCAATAGACGAAATACCGTATTTACCAATGGTAAATGCCATCGCACCAAATGCGCCGATAGGTGCCAGTTTCATCAACATAGCAACCATTTTGAATACTGGTTCAGAGAAGTTTTGCAGCAGTTTAACGATAGGCTCACCGTGTTTACCGGTTGCTGCCAATGCTAAACCAAAAATCACCGAAATAAATAGGACTTGCAGAATGTTTCCGTTCACCAATGGGCTAATCACGGTGTCAGGAATAATATTCATGAAGAAGCCAACGATGGAAGATTCGTGCGCTTTTTCGACATAACCAGCAACTTTCGCATTATCTAAGGTTGCAGGGTCGATATTCAGTCCAGAACCAGGCTGGATGATGTTGGCGACGATTAAACCAATAATCAGGGCGACGGTTGAGAACGTGATGAAGTACAGCATCGCTTTACCAGCAACACTACCGACGGCTTTCATGTTGGTCATGCCTGAAATACCAGTTACAACCGTTAAGAAAATGACGGGAGCAATAATCATTTTCACGATTTTAATAAACGCATCACCCAACGGTTTTAATGACTCTCCGATGTCTGGGAAAAAATGCCCAAGAGCAATACCGAGAGTGATGGCGACAATGACCTGCACATATAAAATTTTATATAGTGGTTGTTTTATTATGTTTCGCATAAGTTTTCTCTGTAAAAATATTGTGTTAGAGCAATTATAATTATTGGTTTTTTAGAACATTGTTTTTATAAACAACTAAGCAGAGATGGATTGGAAAGTTGGACTAATTATTTCAGACGAAAGGGGGCTTACGTATTACTAATCTAATCTAACTGCAATTCGCCGCAAGATTACCACTTTACTTGGTTACGTGAAAATGACTCATATCACACTTCCGATATAAAAGTTGCGTAAAGGTAAATGGGATGTATCAAATGTTTTTGAAAAAGTTAAAAGGAAATTTAAAGGCAAAAAGTAATTTTTAAAAGCATTAAATAAATACCTTAATAAATGTATTTACGTCATGTTTTAGATAGGGAATTGAGAAGAGAATGGCTGGGGTACCAGGATTCGAACCTGGGGATGCCAGGATCAAAACCTGGTGCCTTACCGCTTGGCGATACCCCAACAAAAAGAAATGGTAGCTACGACGGGATTCGAACCTGTGACCCCAACATTATGAGTGTTGTGCTCTAACCAACTGAGCTACATAGCCATTGTATTTTCTTTACTGTGTGATTGTACTGCTTGGGAGGATAATAGATGGCTGGGGTACCAGGATTCGAACCTGGGGATGCCAGGATCAAAACCTGGTGCCTTACCGCTTGGCGATACCCCATCCGAGAATATCTATTATTTATTTTCACTAAGAAAATTAATTGTCTTTAAGATGGCTGGGGTACCAGGATTCGAACCTGGGAATGCCAGGATCAAAACCTGGTGCCTTACCGCTTGGCGATACCCCAATCTTAAATTCAATTTTAACCGAGAAGGAAAATGGTGCGGGAGACAAGACTTGAACTTGCACACCTTGCGGCGCCAGAACCTAAATCTGGTGCGTCTACCAATTTCGCCACTCCCGCAAAGAAATGGTGGCTATGACGGGATTCGAACCTGTGACCCCAACATTATGAGTGTTGTGCTCTAACCAGCTGAGCTACATAGCCATCTTTTTTTGCTTAACCTTCATCGGCGTTGCGGGGCGCATTATGCTAATTACAGGCAAGACAGTCAACAGCTTTTTGCACTATTTTTTAGAAAATGCGTCTGTTTGTTTGATGAATAATCATTTTGTCGATAAAGACAGCAAAAAACAACCCCGAATTTGAAAAAATGTGATTTGTTATTATTAAGATGGTTAAAAATCACACTGGGATTTATTGCGCTATTTTGCTGTTTACCAATAAGAAAGAGCGCAAAGTTAACTTTCTAATAATCTTTGGAGCAATTCGCCGTTTAACATGGCGCGTTTTGTCAGTGCAAATGCACCAATTGCTGAATTATGAACCAGTTGCGAGGTGACAATCGGTAAGTTTTCACGGAAACCTTTTAAAGCTTGGGTATCAATGCAGCTTTGAATGGCAGGTAATAGAACCTGCTCAGCTTCAGTAATGTCTCCGGCGATCACCACTTTTTCAGGATTAAACAAGTTAATGGTGATGGCGATGGCTTTACCAATTTGGCGTCCGACGTGTTGGATAACCTCGGTTGCCAGTGGGTCGCCTTTGTTTGCTGCTTGGCAAATATGGGTAATTGAACTGGTTTCAGGGGTTAATTGGCTCGTATAGCCCTGCTCTAAACGCTGCTTCACGCGAGCTTCAATGGCTTGGTTGGAGGCGATGGTTTCTAAACAACCAAAATTACCGCAATGGCAAAGCTCACCTAGTGGGTCAACTTGGATATGCCCAATCTCCCCAAGATTACCTCGATGATTAAGAAGGATCTCTTTATTAACGACTAAACCCGCTCCAGCGCCTCTGTGGATGCGTACAAGAAGCGAGTCCTCACAATCTTGGGTGGCTCCGAAATAGCTCTCAGCGAGGGCGAGGCTGCGAATATCGTGCCCAACATAACAGGTGAGATTGAAATGCTGCTGTAGGTTATCAATCAACTGCCAATTATCCACTTTAATATGTGGCATATAGTGGACAATTCCAGAGTGCGGATTGACCAGCCCTGGCAATATCACCGAAATAGCAATCAATTCACGGATACGTCGCTGGTGCAGCGAGATAAAATCTTCAAGTGCTGCAATCAGTTTCTGTTCAACGATTTGCTGAGTAGGTTCTGTAATAGGGTAGTGCCCGTCTGCCAGCATTTTACCGCTAAGGTCATACAGGGCGATTGTGGCATCGTAACGCCCCAAGCGCACACCGATGGTATGGAAATGTTTGTATTCGGAGACGATGGATATAGCTCGACGGCCTCCGGTGGAGGCCTGCTGGTCTACTTCTTTAATTAAACCGCGTTCGAGTAACTGACGAGTGATTTTTGTGACACTCGCTGGCGCAAGTTGGCTCTGCTCCGCTATCTGAATTCTAGATATCGGTCCTTGTTGATCAATCAGGCTGTAAACGACAGCACTGTTGAGTTGTTTTACGAGATCAATATTACCAATTTGCTTTAGCGAGTGGCTTTGATTCATCAGCTAGTTACTCATTTTTATAGACTTCCTCT
Source organism: Providencia sp. wls1943 (assembly GCF_009706275.1). Classification (NCBI taxonomy): domain Bacteria; kingdom Pseudomonadati; phylum Pseudomonadota; class Gammaproteobacteria; order Enterobacterales; family Morganellaceae; genus Providencia; species Providencia sp. wls1943. The sequence goes on along the minus strand of NZ_WLTU01000025.1, from coordinate 275,679 downwards.
CCGTTTACATAAGTTGAAAGGACTTGGAAGTCTTGGTTAAAGGCAGTCAAGTTAGCCGTTTTGCCGGCTTCGATGGAACCTAATGTTGTCTCTACCCCAATGGCTCTTGCTGGGTAAAGGGTGGCCATTCTTAATGTTTCATCAAGAGGAATGCCAACATGTTCAACACTGTTTTTCACCGCATTAATCATGGTCAGGGAAGAGCCGCTCAGTGTGCCATTTTCATCGACACATAATCCATTTCGGTAGTATATGGTTTTACCTGCGAAGATAAAATGATCCATTTCACCTGTTTGGGGATCAATTCCCGCTGGTGCTGTCGCATCGGTGACTAAAACCAGTTTATCCCCTTTGAGTTGTTTACTATTGCGAATATTGGCCCATTGAACATGTAAACCATCCGCGATAATGCCAGCATAGACTTCAGGGGTATCGTAAATTGCACCAACCAGACCAGGACCGCGACCAGAAATATATGGCATTGCGTTGAATAGGTGGGTTGATGCGCGAATACCAGAGCGGAAGCCTTGACGCGCTTCTTCATAGGTTGCATTGGAGTGACCCGCTGAGACCACAATACCCGCTTCGGTTAACTGGTGGATAAAGCGTTGCTCAACAATTTCAGGTGCAAGCGTGATCATGCTAATCGCATCAGCATGTGCTGCTAAGTAATCCATCATCTCGACTGATGGCTTACGGATAAATTCTGGGTTATGAGTCCCTTTTTTAATCAAATTAATGTAAGGGCCTTCAATATGTAAACCAAGCGCTTGGTTTTTATTGCGTTTCAGATATTCAGTCATGACATCAACGCCATGCTTCATTAATTCATCTGAACAGGTAATAAGTGTTGGTAAAAAGCTAGTACACCCCGCACGCTCATTGGCTTTTTGCATGATTTCGAGGTTTTTCAATGTGACGTTTTCTTCGTTGTCATTGAATTGCACGCCGCCACAGCCATTCACTTGGAGATCAATAAAGCCAGCCGATAGAATGGCGCCTTTTAAATCTCTACGTTCGATATCGTGAGCGAGTTCGGATTCTGGGCACACCGCTTTGATGATTTCGCCATCAATAATGACTGCGTGGTTATCCAGTCTTTCGTGACCTGTAAAAATAATGCAATTAGTTAATGCGTACATAGCGTAAAACTCCTGACCGCGAGTAAAATGGGTCACCGACCCGCATCAGTATGGCGGGTCGGGTGTTCGATACTCTATCTATTTTAGGCTCTTTTAGAGACGCTCAAATAGGGTTGAGTATAAATTAATCAAACTGCTCGATATTCGAACATTCTAATTGTTTGAAATATTTGAGCGTTTTGACTTTCAATTCTAATGTTGCTGGCTCATCACAGACAATCAATGCTTTAGGATGTAGCTGCACACAGCTGATTGTCCATAAGTGGTTAACAGAACCTTCTACCGCAGCATGAACGGCATCAGCTTTGTTTGCACCCGTCGCTAATACCATCAGTTCTTTCGCATCTAATAAAGTAGCAACACCCACGGTTAATGCGTACTTAGGAACTTGATTAATATCGTTATCAAAGAAACGAGAGTTAGCTTGGCGAGTTTCTGGTGTCAGTGTTTTGATACGCGTTCTCGAACTTAAAGAAGAACCTGGCTCATTAAACGCGATATGACCATCATTACCTACACCACCCATAAACAGGTTGATTTGACCGTAGGATTTGATTTTGTCTTCATAGCGTTGACATTCAGCATCGACATCAGGGGCATTACCATTGAGTAAATTGATGTTTTCGGCTTGGATATCAATGTGATTGAAAAAGTTTTGGTGCATAAACGTGTGGTAACTTTGTGGATGATCTTTTGGAATACCAATGTATTCATCCATATTAAATGTCACGACATGCTTAAAGCTGACTTTACCTGCTTTATATAAGGCAATTAATTCTTTGTAGGTGGCAAGCGGTGTCCCGCCAGTCGGTAAGCCTAGAACGAAAGGGCGTTCAGCTGTCGGATTAAATGCGTTGATTTTATCAGCGATGTACTGTGCGGACCATACGCCAACATCATGAGCATTATTTAATGGGATAAGCCTCATGTACTTTTACCTCTAGTGTTTCTTTAAATTTATACTTGTAGGACCCCAAATCTCAATTGTGTTGATCATTTTCAACATTGTCTTATGACTGAGGTACTTGGAGTATATACAGCAAATCATATAAAAAACTTATTTTTAATCATAAAATAAGCTTTCAAGAATAGCTACTAATTTAGTCAATATTAGGTTTCTTTCGTTGACATTTATCACAGTTTCCAGCTATTTATTTTGTATCGCGAAAAAATTCATCTATTCTATGAATTGCTATAATTAAGCGACTTCGGATATATTTCCGATGCGTGAAAATAAGATCCTGAAATGGGACAAAAATAGAGCGATACAAAGGGGGAGTTTGTGAATATTCTTAGCTACTTACAGCGGATTGGTAGGGCGCTTATGGTGCCTGTCGCCGTATTACCAGCCGCCGCAATCCTAATGGGGATTGGTTATTGGATTGACCCAGATGGTTGGGGCGCCAATAGCGCAATCGCTGCGTTACTGATCAAATCCGGTGCTGCCATCATCGACAACATGTCCGTGTTGTTTGCGATTGGTGTTGCGTACGGAATGTCTAAAGATAAAGATGGTGCTGCTGCATTAACCGGTTTTGTCGGCTTCTTAGTGGTGACAACACTGTGCTCGCCTGCATCCTACTCAATGATTATGAGTGTACCAGTGGAATCCGTCCCGGCTGCATTCAATAAAATCAATAACCAGTTCGTGGGTATCCTTGTCGGGGTTCTTTCTGCTGAACTATACAACCGCTACAGTGGCGTTGAGCTGCCAAAAGCGTTGTCATTCTTCAGTGGTCGTCGCCTCGTTCCGATTTTAACCTCATTCCTGATGATCATTCTGGCATTCATTCTGATGTATGTTTGGCCAGTGGTGTATAACGGATTAGTGGCATTCGGTGAAAGCATCAAAGACTTAGGTTCTGTTGGCGCGGGTATCTACGCCTTCTTTAACCGTCTATTAATTCCTGTTGGGTTACACCACGCACTGAACTCCGTATTCTGGTTCGATGTGGCGGGAATCAACGATATTCCTAACTTCTTAGGTGGCGCGAAGTCCATCGAAGCAGGTCTGGCAACAGTTGGGATCACGGGTCGCTACCAAGCGGGCTTCTTCCCTATCATGATGTTCGGTCTGCCAGGTGCGGCTCTGGCTATCTATCACTGTGCACGTCCAGAAAATAAAGCCAAAGTGGCGGGTATCATGATTGCAGGTGCGTTTGCTGCATTCTTTACAGGTATCACTGAACCGCTTGAATTCTCATTTATGTTCGTTGCACCAGTACTGTATGTGATCCACGCATTATTGACCGGTATCTCTGTCTATATTGCGGCAACAATGGAATGGATTTCAGGCTTCGGCTTCAGTGCGGGACTGGTGGATATGTTCTTACAGACACGTAACCCACTCGCAACTCACTGGTACATGCTGATTGTTCAAGGCTTGGTCTTCTTCTGTATCTACTACGTGATTTTCCGATTCATGATCCGCAAATTCAACCTGTTAACTCCAGGCCGTGAAGTTAGCGCGGGTGATGAGACTGTTGATGGCTATGACGAAAACGTTAGCGATGCACACAGTGATGAAAGCGAAATTCAAAAAGAAGCTCGCCAGTATATTGCTGCGGTAGGTGGTAGCGACAACATCGTTAACATCGACGCTTGTATCACGCGTTTACGTTTAGGCGTAAAAGATTCAGCGGTAGTCAACGACCCACTTGCTAAACGTATTGGTGCATCTGGCGTGATCCGCCTGAACAAGCAAAACGTGCAAGTGATTGTAGGAACTCGCGCGGAATTAATCGCTAAAGCGATGACGGAAGTGATGGCAAAAGGCCCTATTGCGGCATCTGCGCCAGCGGCTGCTCCAGAAAAAAGCCAGAAAGCGGCAGCAGAAAAAGCAAAAGGTAACGCGGTTCTGTCGTTAATCGCACCTGTTAGTGGTGAAGTTTACTCATTGGATCAGGTTCCTGATGAAGCGTTCTCTAGCCGCATCGTTGGTGATGGTATTGCTATCAAACCAACCAGCAGTGAAGTGGTGGCGCCAGCTGCAGGGACAATTGTGAAAATTTTCCCAACTAACCATGCATTCTGCCTCGAAACCGCGAATGGCGTTGAACTGATTGTGCATATGGGGATTGATACCGTTGCATTAAATGGTGAAGGCTGTGAGCGTTTAGTTGAAGAGGGTGCGGAAGTTGAAGCGGGTACACCAATTCTGAAACTCGACCTGCCATTCCTTGAAGAGAATGCAAAATCAATGATTAGCCCTGTTATCATCAGTAATATCGATGACTTCGCTGGCGTTGAGATTTTAGCGAAAGGTCAGGTCACTGCCGGTGAAACCGTTATTTATCACGTATTAAAATAGTCTACGTATAGATAAAAAATACTGAGCAGTACCTAGGAAATGCCAGCTTAATTAGCTGGCATTTTTTTATCTAAATTATCCGTAGTTAATATCCAAAGCATTAATTCCCAAAGTATTAACTTCCAAGGCATTAATTCCTATATTAATCAATCATGTATTCGGTATAACCGAATTTAACTTTTTGGCACTTATTACTATTTTATTTCTCTTATGGCTTATTTTCTTTGAAGTAAATTTCCCTTGTTGGCGAGGCGAAAAATCATTCAAGGAAATCGGTTGGTTAAAGGAAGCTGTTTTTAAAGGAATAAATAAGATGATGTCAAAAATAACGCTCGTGAGTGAAGCTAGCGAATATGTGTTTCAAAAAATGAACCATTTTTTTCAATGTTCAGGGAATCCGATTCGCATTCGTAGAATGAACAAAGAAAATTTAAAATATTGCAATATCAGCTCGTTAGCAATGGAAGAGCCTTTAGATTGGCTTGAGTATCAAGAAATTGTTATGACCAAAGAGAGCTTTAGTTTCTGTTTTAAACTTATTAGCCGTAACCGAATTTTAGTCCGAATACCCGATAAAGCAGCGGGAGGTTGTGTCTGTAGCTATGACCCTCATTGCCGTCGAGCGACAATCGAAATACTGCAAAATTTTGAGAAAAACAATAAAGCATTAGATGGAAAAATGATGGTTTACTCATTGCTGAGTATTTTATTTTTTCTCATCAAAGTCGGGGGAGAGGGGGTCTATATTAACAGCCCAGCGAACGAAGATCTTCTTGATTATTATATCGATGAATTGGGTTTTCAGGATGTTTTTAAAGATGGCAGCCTACTGTATAGCACCAAGCAGCAACTGTTTAATCTCTTTGATGCGTTAAGGGGGCAGTGGAAGCCCAAAGCAGGTCGAAATATTACTGAAATACCTAATCAGAGTGAAGAGCGACTTGCTGATGAATTTATGGGTTTGATTATCAGTGTTGCTCAAGCTATTAAGCAGATGCCTAAGGCGCCGAAAGGGGAATCCGTTGGGAAATTTGCCGATGAGCTTGATGTATGGCGAAAAAGCTAATTGATTGAATTTGCTGATATTTGTAACTTAAAGGTTATATTTGTTAATGAATTTGGCGAAATCTCAAAGCGAGTTGTCAAATCTGCATAAGCACAGGGCGGTTCTCAAGGATAAGATAAAAACTCAACCATCTTTGAGGATTGTCCTGTGGATTTACTACTTTGTTTATTTGGTTTCATTTCGGGGATCACAACAGCGCTATTCGGTTTTGGGGGCGGCTTTATTACGGTACCCCTGTTATATGCTTTAATTACCCTTGTTTGGGGACCCCGCCATGATGCCAGCGACGTTGCGATGCAAATTGCCGTCGCCACGTCCACATTTGTGATGATTTTCTCATCAAGCTTATCGAGCCGAGCACACTACCTGAAAGGGAACTTCAACTGGCAAATTATCAAACCTTTTATGCTGCCTATTTCAATGGGCGGCATTTTAGGTGCACTCATCGCGCTATCGGTAGACAGTGAATGGATCCGCTGGATATTTATCGGTTATCTCATTATCACTATTCTCGATTGCTTTATTCGCCCTGGATTTATGCAAACCCAATCAGAAGGTAATACGTTAATAAGAGGCAAATGCATTGAGGACACGCTCATCGGTACAGTGATCGGTACCGTCGCGGCATTTTTAGGTGTGGGAGGCAGTGTGATGACCGTACCTTTGATGCGTCGCCGTGGCGCGAGTATGTTGCAAGCGGCGGCATTTGCTAACCCGCTGACGTTACCGATGGCAATCACTGGCTCCTTGATTTACTTCTATTTTGCTATGGAAAAGCACCTTGAATTAGGCTCTGGCTTCTTAGGGATGATTTATATTAAAGGCGCTTTAATTTTGATTGCTACCTCGTGGCTAGGTATTCGTTTTGCTTCGTTTTTGATGCCCTACTTGAGTGATAAACGCCATGCTCAAAGCTATCCCATTTTATTGATGGTCGTTCTTGGGGTCATGCTATTCGTATAAATAGCCTATTTTTTGATAAAAATCCCCCTTTGCCATTGCTTTTGCCGACTAACCTTAATCAAACGGTTGTTTCTGGACGTATTATGGTAGAATATATTCGGTTACTATACGAATTTAGCGCGCTTTTGGCACTGAGGAACGATGACAATGAATGAGGCAGATGCTCGCCCAACTAACTTTATCCGTCAGATCATAGATGAAGATCTGGCGACTGGGAAACACACATCAGTACATACCCGTTTTCCACCTGAACCGAATGGCTACTTACACATTGGCCATGCGAAATCAATTTGCTTGAACTTTGGTATCGCGAAGGATTATCAAGGCCAGTGTAACTTACGCTTTGATGATACTAACCCGGTCAAAGAAGATGTTGAGTATGTGAACTCCATTCAAAATGACGTCCAATGGTTAGGTTTCCAGTGGAGCGGCAACATTCGCTACTCATCGGATTATTTTGATATTTTATATCAATACGCGATTGAGCTTATCAAAAAAGGCCTTGCCTACGTTGATGAATTAAGTGCGGATGAAATTCGTGAATACCGTGGCACATTAAAAGAGCCGGGTAAAAACAGCCCTTACCGTGAACGCCTGATTGAAGACAACTTAGCGTTATTTGAGAAAATGCGTGAGGGTGGCTTCGAAGAAGGTAAAGCGTGTTTACGTGCAAAAATCGACATGGCATCACCATTTATGGTTATGCGCGATCCGGTTTTGTATCGAATTAAATTTGCAGAGCATCACCAATCTGGCAACAAGTGGTGCATCTATCCGATGTATGACTTCACCCACTGTATTTCTGATGCGCTGGAAGGTATTACACACTCGCTGTGTACATTAGAATTCCAAGACAACCGCCGTCTGTATGATTGGGTATTGGACAACATCACTATTGATTGTCATCCACGTCAGTACGAATTTTCTCGTCTGAATCTTGAATACACAGTGATGTCTAAGCGTAAGTTAAACCAACTTGTGACTGAAAAACACGTTGCTGGTTGGGATGATCCACGCATGCTGACAATTTCAGGTTTACGTCGCCGTGGTTACACAGCGGCTTCAATCCGTGAATTCTGTCGTCGCATCGGTGTTACAAAACAAGATAATAATGTTGAAATGGCTGCATTAGAATCTTGCATCCGTGATGACCTAAATGACTCAGCGCCACGCGCAATGGCAGTTATCGATCCAGTACGTTTAGTGATTGAAAACATGCCAGCAGGGGAAGAAATTCTGAAAGCGCCAAATCACCCGAACAACCCAGACATGGGAACGCGTGAAGTGCCATTTAGCAATGAGCTGTATATTGACCGTGCAGACTTCCGCGAAGAAGCTAACCGCCAATATAAGCGTTTGGTATTAGGTAAAGAAGTGCGTCTGCGTAATGCTTACATCATCAAAGCAGAGCGCGTAGAAAAAGATGCAGAAGGCAATATTACGACTATCTTCTGTACCTACGATGCAGGCACATTGAATAAAGACCCTGCTGACGGTCGTAAAGTTAAAGGCGTTATTCACTGGGTAAGCGCAGCACATGCATTGCCAGCGGAAATTCGTCTGTATGACCGCCTGTTTACTGTACCAAACCCAGCAGCTGAAGATGATTTCTTATCAGTGTTGAACCCAGAATCTCTGGTCATTCGCCAAGGTTTTGTTGAACCAAGCCTGCGTGATGCGCCAGCAGAAAAAGCGTACCAGTTTGAGCGTGAAGGTTACTTCTGTGCAGATAACAAGCTGAGCAGTGCGGATAAGCTGGTGTTTAACCGTACGGTTGGGTTGCGTGATACTTGGGCTAAGATTGAGTCTAACTAAATCCTCGTCATACTTCGCGCTGTAGCTGTGTTTGGCTGCATTCACTAACCCTAGGCACATACTTGTGTATGCTCCTAGGGATTAGCTCACTTGCCGCCTTGCTACAACGTGAATTATTTGAGGATTGTTGAGAACAGCCTAAGAAAAAACAGTTTATTAACCCCCAATAGTTGGATTGCCAATTACTGGGGGCTTTTTATATCAAAATACTGCTGTGGAGATTGCTGATCACTCACAGAAGATTCAGCGTTGTCTTGTGAAATCGTTCAATCCATAGACTAATGCTTCTACCCAAGCAGCATAATCATGACCACTTGACCATGAATGGAAGCTGGTTTTGTAGTTTTTATCTCGCAAAACATGTTCAAGTCCTTGGCTATTAAGCCAAATGCCGCCATCAGCACCTTGGTTTTCAAATAATCCTGCTTGTATCCAGAAACTGATCGGATAATGTGGCGATTGCTGATATTGACGAGTTAACCATCCTGGCTTTTCACCCTCAGGTGCCCACCAGTACGAGCCAGATAGGCTCAGCACATGGCTAAATTGGTTTGGATATCGCAATGCGACCCAGGACGATGCCAATCCTCCATAACTTGCGCCAGCCACAATCGTCTTTTCATTATTTATTTCAATACCATTTTTGCTCACCCAAGGTAGCAGTTCCAGTGCCATAAAATCAGCAAAAGCTTGATTTGGAGGGAGTTCCTTGGAACGACGTTTACTATCCAGACTATCTATAAAGACAATATTAATCGGGGGTAATTGATGATGAGCAATCAAACCATCAATTACATTGGCGGTGTGATATTTATCCTGCCAAATTTGGCCATCAAACAAAAATAATGTCCAACTAACCGGCGTTGTCGCTTTTGGGCGATAAAGAATGATTTCTCGACTATTTCCAAGGAATTCACTTTTTAGTGTATGTCGAGTCAAAGAGCCATGGCGTATAGGCTGTTTCATCGTATCGCGGGTAAAATACCGTGAGGGTTTTAAATCAAGTAAAGATGATGTGTTCCACTTATCATCATTTTCTATACTCATCGTCGTGGGATTTAAAGGGTCGGCTTGTGCACTGACCAAAATAGCACGGCGTTGTTCACGCGCATTGCCATCTATTTTAGGAACGTCAGGCGCCAATTGATATTGCATACGCGTATCTGCAGGGACCACGTAGCTGCGAAACCATACATCGGAGTCACCAAGTTTAAACATGGGATCATGATCACCTGCCGGAGACCCTAAAATAAACACATTACCGCGCGCTGCACGCCACAAAAAAGTGACTCGTTTATGGGATGTATCTACAGGTTCAACTAAAGGCGTACCGATGAGTTGTTGTTTTTCCCAAAATGCATCTGTTGTTCCTCCTGCTGCCAGCTCCTTTGCGAGTTGCTGTAAAGTAGGACTAACCGGGTCAAGTTTTCGCATGCGATTGAGTGGCTGAGTTTCTGTCATTTGCCAGTTAAACTGCCATTTACTACCGTTGTTTCCATATAATACTAATGATGAAACTTGCCCCGTTGGGGATGAAAAAAGTAGCGATTTTTCTCCATCAGGAGGTCCTGCTTCCAATAACGTGCGTAAATGATGGTTTTGCTGATCGAGCAATTGTGCCCCCGTTGCCCCCTTTAGTGTGGCAACGACATAGTTTTCATTAAGCTCTGGAAGCATAAAGCAAACCTTACCCTCTGAATCGAATACACCTTCCTGAACCCCTTGAAGAGGCAGTTCGTTGCAAGGCGCGGCTATTGCGGGTGCTGCACTCAAAGCGACCATGACGTAAAGCAAAACAGACTTCATGAGCCCTCACTTTCAAGTTAATCCTTATTATTAATGGGATAACAAAGGCTACATCTCAATTTGTCGTAGCCTTTGTTCTTACTCTTTGTTTTACCAAGCGTAATCAAACGTGACGGTACCAGTACGGCCTATGCCATAAAAGCAGGCATCACTCATACCACAGGATGAAACATAATGTTTATCCATTAAGTTATTCACGTTTAACTGTATCGTTGCGCCTTTCAAAGATGGTGAAATATTGGCGAGTTCATAACCCACCATCGCATCGTAAAGTGTTACCCCAGGTACAGAAAAGCTATTATCCGCTCCTGCTTTGCTGGACCCGATATAGCGCACTCCCGCTCCGGCTTTCAGTCCATTCAGCATCCCTGAGTTTTCTTCATATTGTCCCCAGACAGAGGCCATATTTTTAGGGATTCGAGGAAATTCTTTTCCTTTTTCAGCACTGTTTGACGTTTCAAGCACTTTGGTTTTGGTATATGAATATGCCCCTGTAACAGCAAATTTGTCGGTAAGCTTACTGTTTATCTGGGCTTCCACACCTTTACTTTCACCTTTGCCGATTAGCGTCATATAACCTAATTCAGAGTCGTATTTAGGAATGTTTTTTTGCTCAATATGATAGAGAGATAAGGTCGCTAGCGTTTTTTGGTCAGGGGTGAGGTACTTGATACCGATTTCCGTTTGTTTTGCTGTTTTAGGATCAAACGGTTTACTTTCTGGCTTTCTGTTGGTCGCAAGATTTGGCTCAAAAGAGGTGCTGTAGCTAATATAAGGGGAAATACCATTATCAAATGAGTATAACACCCCAACTAAGCCTGTTAGTTTGCCATCATTTTGTTGCGAGTTGTCACTGTTCGTTCTGTCTATCGTTTTTACTTCAATCCAGTCATATCGGGTACTAGCTAATAAGTTCCAGCTATTCCATTCGATTTGGTCTTGAATATAAATACCGATTTGATCGCTTTTTTGTAACTGGTCGGTGAATAGTGTCTGCTTGGATTCATCAATTTTCTGGTATTGGGGGTTACGCCAATCAATATCATAATTGCCGCTTCTGTCGCGCCAAAACTGTTTATCCTCTTTAGTCCATTTGTAATCGACGCCGACTAATAGTGTTTGATAAACCTCCCCATTATCAATGTCGAAATTTAAATGAGTATCAACACCAAATGTATTGAGTTTTGTTTTTTCGTGCTGAGCTATTCGTTTTAGTACATAAGGATAGTTTTTAGCTTCACTTGCTAGGGTGTTAAATACTAAATAATTATATTTTTCATCAATTTCTGCGTAGCGTGCCTTTTGTACCAATGAAATTTGATCACTAAAATTATGTTCAAATTCATATCCAATACTATGTTGTTTTTGTTTGGAAATATTATAGTCAGGATTGCTTATATTGAAGTCTTGTGGAATTTTTCCTTCTGGGGTTGATTCTAGAGTGCCAACTTTAGGAAGAAAATTTCGATAACCATTTTTCGGTGAGTTCTGTAGATAAGCCAAAAGAGTGAAAGTAGTGTCTTCATTTAGGAATGTTATTGCAGGTGCAATAGCATATTTTTCTTCCTCATAGTCTCGTACCTGAGTATCTTTCTTTTTTGCCAAGCCATTTAAACGGTAGAGGATATTTCCATCATCCGTTAGCTGGCCACCGAGATCAAAAAATCCTTCTGTTTTATTTCGATTACCGACTCGTAACTGAATTTTATTGATGCTCTGTGCGGTTGGTTTTTTACTTGTCATGGCAATAACCCCGCCAGGGCTTATTTGTCCATATTGCACAGATGCCGGTCCTTTAATCATCTCAATTCTGTCTAGAAACCAAGGCTCGGTTGTGCCCATTGACGAGGACGCATTTCCGCCAAAAGGAATGCCATCTAGAATTTTGTTCGCATAATCAAAACCACGACTAAATACCTCATCATTGCGATTCGAATCACCACGGTATTCTGTAACCACACCTGGTGTATACCTCAATGCATCCACAACGGTTTCTGCTGCTCTGTTTTCTATTTGGGTTTTGGTCACCACATTTACTGTCTGTGGTATTTTCGTTATCTCAGTCTCATTTTTTGTTGCAGAAGACGTCGTTGTTGCGGTGTATGAATCACTTGAGCTTGGTGTAGTGACAACCAGAACATCAGTTGCTGAAGCGAATGGCGAAACTATTAACAGTGATAGCGCTGATAGCTTATTTTTATTTAACATAGCAATACCTGTTCATCCCTATTTTCAACGTGAAATTTAAGACGGCGTGGAAACCTAGTCGTGCAAGTTTTCACACGATGGATATTTTTTGATTTGGTCAGGAAGGCATAAAAGTGAATTTTCCTTTTCCCGTTCATACTTACACCGATGCATTCTTCGACATCTCTGGTGTAAATATATCTGAATTAAATCAATGTACTCTTAATGTGAAAACGTAAAGTTTTTAGATGTAAAACATATAGATATGCAATCTTGTGCATTGGTGTTCTATTGTTTTCAAACTTTAGTTTCATATTCTATATGATAATAATAATCATTTAAATAATGGGTGATAATAATAATCATTAAGAATAACATATGATAATTAATCAGTTTTTTATGTTTTAGAACGTCAGCATTTCAACCAGATTGCTCTTTGCTCAATTAGGCAACTATCAGCGCATTTCATCAGTGCGTCTAATGCTTCGGTCTGCATAGGGTTATAAGATTCGGCTTGCGATTCTGATTGGCGGATATATTAGGTCAGGGAAATGGGGCTTCTCGATCGTGAAAAAGGTATTTTCATTATTCGAGGAATAAGGAGTGTAACGAAAAGAGCTCGACATAATGAAGTGCCCGCAAGCGATTGGGGCGCTTCATTAATCGGGAGGGGATAAAATGGGTTATTTGGCTTGTTTATCAACGTTATCTTTCAGCAAATCATGCAGATACTGATTGGCGCTGGTGACTTTACCTTGGGCATCAGTGACTTGATACTCTTCTCCGGTGATAGAGGATTTGGATGCCACATTGTCAATAAACTGCTCTGTTGTCTGTAAGCGCTTCTCGGTTTTACCCAGCTTTAAACGCAAATGGGATTCAGCTTCTGGTGCGGAATGACCGGAACCATTACGCGTGAACGTTAAATTCTGCTGTTTGCCCAATTCCGTTAACAACGCTTCAGTCCGCGTTTTCTCTTCTGGGCTTAGCGCAAGGGCTTTGGTGGTGACGAAAAGAGTTAAAAAAATCACTAAGATTGACGCAAAACGGCGAGAAGCTTGAGTCAGTAACGATTGCACAGGAAACGCTCCGATAAGTTAAGATTGGAGAGATTATAGGCAGCCGAGATGAATAAACTATCAGTAATAGTCTGAGAATCACACTTTAAGACAAACTTAGGTTTTAAGGCATAAATTAAGGCATAAAACGGTAGCCAATACCGGTTTCAGTTAAAAGATGTTTGGGGCGAGCAGGGGCATTTTCCAACTTCTGGCGTAAATGCCCCATATAAATGCGCAGATAATGATTATGTTCGACGTAACTTGGCCCCCAGACTTGCAGCAACAAATGGCGCTGAGTGAGCACTTTTCCGCTATTGGCGACAAGTTCGCTCAGTAACCGAAACTCAATGGGGGTGAGGTGCAGCTCTTCGCTGCCTTTAGTCACGATGCGGTTGATAAAATCCACGGTGACATCGCCAAATTGAAAAGTAGGGCTTTCTTGACCCGCTTTACCAAAGCGACGCAAAGCGACTCGGACACGGGCGAGTAATTCACTGATACCAAAAGGTTTCGTTAAATAATCATCGGCACCCGCATCAAGAGCGGCCACTTTTTGGGACTCTTCTTCACGAGCAGAAAGTACGATCAACGGAATACTGCTCCATTGGCGTAAATCACGGATCAAATCCAATCCATCACCATCGGGTAATCCAAGATCTAAAATCACCAAATCAGGCTGACGAGTACCCGCTTCTATGAGTCCTCGTTGGTAATTTTCAGCTTCAAAAATTTTCCAGCCTTCACCCTCCAGCGCTAATCGAACAAAGCGGCGGATCTCTTTTTCATCTTCAATGATCAGGATTTGATGGGAACTCACAGTCTGCTAAGTGCTCCTAAATTTCGTTTTCGCTTTCGTTTTCAATCTCGGGTAACGGCTTTAACGGCAAAACAAAATGGAAGCTGGCGCCACCTTTTTTATTATTTTCAGCCCAAATCTCCCCTTCGTGGAGATGGATAATAGCACGACAGATAGCTAAACCTAAGCCAACTCCCGGAATTGCCGATTCTTTTTGTGCGCGGGAAAATTTATCGAAAATGGTTTTTTCTTGCCCGTCGGGAATTGCATTGCTGGCATCCCACACTTCGATATGGACTTTTTGTGATTCGATAGACGCACGAATACCAATCGGGGTATCGCTATCACTGTATTTTATGGCATTTTCGAGCAAGTTAATGATGACGCGCTCAATCAAATTGCCGTCACAATACAAGAGTAAATCGGCTGGAATATCAATATCAAGTGGGTGACTATCTAAAGTGTAGTCCAAGATGCGAACTGCGCTGCTCGTAATTTCTTGCAGAGATTCCCATTCCAAATTTGGGTGGATCCCCCCAGATTGTAAGCGAGCCATATCCAATAAATTATTCACTAATCGCGAAGTGCTTAACACCTGTTGGCGCATCTGACTGACTTGTGCGGTGAGCGGTGAATTTTCGGCTGATAACTCCAAGATCAAAATTTCGCTTTGACCAAATAAAACAGTCAGTGGCGTTTTGAGATCATGGGATAGGGCTGCCAGCAGTGAATTTCGTAATTGCTCCCGTTCAACATCCAATTTGGCTCTTTCTGCTTGTTTGGTCAGTTGCAGGCGGGAAAGGCTACTGGCGATTAATCCGGTAAAGGTTTGCAACATACGCTGCTGTTCGGGGATCAATAATTGGCGAATATTACGCGGCTCAATGGCGAGCACAGCAAGGGTTTCATCTGCCGTTGTGATGGGCTGTAATTGGTATGGCACGCTGGGAAGTGTGTCCGTCCCTGCACCTGCAGGCTGGCGCTTATCGAAGCTCCATTTTGCGATAGCTTTGTCGATTTGCAACTGGCTATAACCTTCGCATTCTAATGGCGTCAGTTGGTTGTTTTCATCGGGGAGTAGCAAACAGGTTTTTGCCTGAAAGGCGTTGTTTAAAAAGTGGTAGCCAGTTTTACCGATATCTTCCGTGCTGAGGGCTTGACCTAGCTCTTTGGTCATTTCATATAAATGGCGTGTGCGTTGTTCTCGATAACGGGCAATTCTTGCCTGATAGCGCATCCCTGCGGTCAAGTTCCCGACAACCACCCCCACAATCAGCATTACGGTAAAAGTCACCAGATACTGCATATCCATGATAGCCAAAGAGAAATGAGGCTGAACAAAGAATAAGTCAAAACTAATCACGTTGACTAATGCGGCGAAAACGGAAGGGCGGCGACCGTAAAATAACGCGACTAATACCACACCCAATAAATAGAGGGTGACTAAGTTGGCTTTATCCAGCGCCAATAAGAAGGTTCGAGAAAATAGGGTGATAGCCGCACACATGGCGATCGCCATTAAATAGCCATTGACATCAGAGCGCCATTTTTCGGTAAACGGCTTTCTTTCAGGCTCTTTATCCCAATCGCTTTTTTCTTCAAGGGCGACAATGATCAAATCTAAATCAGGGCCGAGTTTACCGAGTCTATCCGCAAAACCTTGGCGTAAATTGAATTTATACCATTTGCGATGTTTGTCGCGTCGGCCGATCAAAATTTTACCGAGGTTATGCTCCCGTGCGTAACGCAAAATCGCTTTTTCTTCGTTGGGATCAGATAGTGTAGCTGTTTCGGCACCCAAGTCTTGTGCGAGCCGAAGTGCTTTTAAAATAGCGCGGCGCTGATTTTCAGGAAGTTGGTGTAAGGTTGGGGTTTCTACATACACCGCATGCCAAACACTGCCGAACTTAGCGGCAAGGCGAGCAGCAGCGCGAACCAGTTTTTCATTGCCTGTATTATGCCCGATGCATAAAAGTAATCCGTCGCGGGTATGCCAAACGGGGGCTTCGCCTTTACCATCACGAAACTCACGCATTTGGTCATCAACGCGATCAGCCGTGCGGCGTAGGGCTAATTCCCGTAAAGCAATTAAGTTTCCTTTACGGAAAAAATGCTCGATAGCACGTTCAGCCTGTCCCGGAATATAGACTTTGCCTTCTTTTAAACGTTGGCGCAGGTCATCTGGGGGTAAATCCACTAAAACCACTTCATTGGCGGCATCAAAAATATGGTCAGGCACCGTTTCGCGCACGCGGATACCGGTGATGCTGCCGACAATGTCATTTAAGCTTTCAATATGTTGAACGTTAACGGTGGTGAGAACGTCAATGCCCGCATCCAGTAATTCTTCGACATCTTGCCAGCGTTTAGGGTGGCGGCTGCCGTTTGGATTACTGAAGGCAAGTTCATCCATCAAGATAATGGCAGGATGCCTTGCCAATGCTGCATCAATATCGAAGGCGTGCAGGCGACGTCCTCGATGGCTGATTTTTAACGGAGGAAGTTGCGGGAGCCCATCCAGCAGCGCAGCGGTTTCTTCTCGTTCATGAGTTTCGACCACGCCAATCAGCACGTCTAACCCTTGTGCTCGAAGGCGTTGCGCTTCTTGCAACATGGCGTAAGTTTTCCCAACACCGGCGCAAGCACCGAAGAAAATCTTAAGCTTGCCACGTCCACTTTCGTTTGCCTTTACCAACAGGTCATCTGGGTTTGGGCGGATAGGCTCCTGATTATTCATAACTGACCTCAGTGATTTTGACTGTTAGCTTCCCGTTGATAGGTATCAAGGGCAAGGTTTAACTCTAATACGTTGACGACCGGCTCTCCTAAAAATCGAAACAGAGGAGATTGAGTATGGTCAGTGATAAGCGATTTTACCTTGTCTATCGATAACTGTCTGTTTTTGGCAATACGCGGCGCTTGATATAAAGCAGCGGCAACCGAAATATGTGGATCTAGCCCGCTGGAAGAGGCGGTCAGTAAATCCACAGGCAGAATATCACCACCATCGGGCTCATGCTGTTTTAATGCGACTGAGCGTTCAGTCAATTCCTTGGTTAACAGTGGGTTGCTGATGGCTAAGTTGCTGCCACCAGAGGCTAGTGCGTTATAAGGCATTTCAGCTGTCACAGACGGGCGACCGTAAAAATAATTGTCATTTTGATAAGACTGCCCAATCAGCGATGAACCGATAACGCGATTATCTTGCAAGATCAACGAGCCCATCGATTGGGTGGGGAAAATAACATTAGCAAGCCCAGTCACAAGCAGCGGATAAGCAATCCCCGTCACTAGCGTTAATAGAACTAAAATCATCAATGAAGAACGAAACATGCTCATAATAGGCTCCTTAAATACCAAACAAGCTGATGAACATATCGATAAGTTTGATCCCCACAAATGGGACAATCAAGCCACCTAACCCATACAGGCTCAAGTTACGCTGTAAAAGTGATTGAGAACTCATTGGGCGATAATTCACCCCTTTTAATGCCAGTGGAATTAAGAACACTATAATCAAGGCATTAAAAATAACCGCCGACAGTAATGCCGAAGCTGGTGAGTGTAAATGCATAATATTCAAGGCATTGAGTTGTGGCCATGTGACCGCAAAACAGGCTGGAATAATCGCGAAGTATTTGGCGATATCGTTGGCAATACTGAATGTGGTCAATGAACCGCGAGTCATCAGCATCTGTTTACCGATATGCACGACTTCAATCAGCTTGGTTGGGTTGGAATCTAAATCCACCATGTTACCGGCTTCTTTCGCCGCCTGCGTACCCGAGTTCATGGCAACCGCCACATCCGCTTGTGCTAATGCAGGGGCATCGTTGGTACCGTCTCCGGTCATGGCCACTAAGCGGCCTTCCGATTGATATTGTCGGATCAGCGCCAGTTTTGCTTCTGGGGTGGCTTCAGCGAGGAAATCATCCACGCCTGCTTCTGCGGCGATTGCTGCTGCGGTCAGGTGATTATCCCCCGTGATCATCACGGTTTTGATCCCCATCGTACGCATTTGTGCAAAACGCTCTTTCATGCCGCCTTTGACGATGTCTTTGAGCGCCACGACACCGAGCACCGTTTGGCTATCCACCACCACTAACGGTGTTCCCCCTGTTTGCGCCACTTGTTCAACAAGTTTGTCGGCTTCGACAGGAAATTTGCCGTGGTTAGCTTCAACATAACGGCGAATAGCGTCGGCAGAACCTTTACGGATCATGCGTTCGCCGACGTTGACACCGCTCATGCGCGTCATGGCAGAGAAGGGCACAAAGGTGGCGTTCATGGCGTGAATGTCGCGCTCGCGTAAATTGAACTTCTGTTTTGCGAGTACCACAATACTGCGCCCTTCAGGGGTTTCATCCGCTAAAGAGGAGAGTTGAGCCGCATCCGCCAGTTGCTGCTCGGTGATGCCATTCAACGGTAAAAACTCAGAGGCTTGGCGATTTCCAAGGGTGATGGTGCCCGTTTTGTCCAGTAACAGGACATCAACGTCTCCCGCTGCTTCCACGGCGCGCCCGCTGGTGGCAATCACGTTGGCACCCAGCATACGGCTCATTCCGGCAACCCCAATGGAAGATAGTAGCCCGCCAATGGTGGTTGGGATTAGACAGATAAGTAACGCAATCAACACAATGATAGAGACTGCACCACCTGCACCCGCGTATTCAGTAGCAAACAAGGTGAATGGATATAACGTTGCACAGACTAAAACAAAGATAATGGTCAGTGCGGTTAATAAGATAGTGAGCGCGATTTCATTGGGGGTTTTACGGCGTTGTGCGCCTTCCACCATGGAGATCATGCGGTCTAAGAATGTTTCGCCCGGGTTAACCGTACATTCGACGATCAGCCAGTCAGAGAGTACGCGAGTTCCCCCCGTGACCGATGAAAAGTCTCCACCGGATTCACGGATCACGGGTGCGGATTCACCGGTGATCGCACTTTCATCTACGGAGGCGCCACCTTCAATCACTTCACCATCACAAGGGATGGTTTCCCCTGCGCGGATCAGGACGATATCGCCTTTACGCAGTTGGTCTGAACTGACCATTTCTTGCGGTGCATCGAGAGAGGCAGTCGCCAGCTTGGTTGCTCGGCTTTGCTGTTTTACGCCTTTTAAACTCTGAGCTTGCGCTTTACTACGACCTTCCGCTAAAGCTTCTGCAAAGTTGGCAAATAGCACAGTGAACCATAGCCATAAAGTGACCATGCCACTAAACCAAGCGTTGCCTTCACTGTAGCCAGCGACCATCGCTATCCATAATAAAGTCGTAATAATACTGCCGATGTAAACCACGAACATAACTGGGTTACGCCATTGTGCTTGTGGTGTCAGTTTTTTAATGGCATCAATTGTCGATTGGCGAACCAGTTTGCTATCAAATAATTGTGTTTTTTGATTTTTCATTTTTTCACCCTCATTATGCCGCTAACCAAATTTGCAGATGTTCTGCGATTGGCCCTAACGCAAGCGCAGGGACAAAAGTCAGTGCACCAATGAGAAGAACAGTCATGATTAATAAACCGATAAACAGTGGACCGTGTGTCGGCAATGTTGCAAGGCTGGCGGCTTGTGGTTTTTTTACGGCCATAGAGCCTGCAATCGCTAATACTGGGAAAATCACACCGAAACGCCCAAGGAACATAGCTAATGCCAGCATCACGTTGTAATACGGCGTGTTCGCGCTTAATCCTGCAAAGGCGCTGCCGTTGTTATTAGCGGCGGATGAGAAGGCGTATAGCACTTCGCTAAATCCGTGAGCGCCCGGGTTAAGAATGCCGGCGCGTCCTGCTTCGGTCATCAGTGAAATCGTGGTGCCAAGTAGCACTAAAGTTGGCGTGACAAGGATGGCCAGTGCCACCATTTTCATTTCACGTACTTCGATTTTTTTACCGAGGTATTCAGGAGTACGACCAATCATCAATCCCGCTAAGAACACGGCAAGTAAAACAAACAGTAACATGCCGTATAAACCTGAACCGACGCCCCCAAAGACCACTTCACCAATTTGCATTAGCCACATAGGGACCATGCCACCTAATGCAGTGTAAGAATCGTGCATTGAGTTGACTGCACCACAAGATGCCGCGGTGGTGACAACGGCATATAGCGCAGATCCTAATGTACCAAAGCGGTTCTCTTTCCCTTCAAGGTTAGCGGTGCTGCTTGCGTGCAACTCGCCTAAGAATGGGTTGCCGACATATTCTTCATGGATCACAACGGCGGCGGCAATCACGAAAATAATCGCCATTGCCCAGAGCAGGGCGTGACCTTGTTTGTTATCACTGACGGTACGGCCAAATGCAAAGCAAAGTGCAGTTGGAATAAGGAAAATTGCCAACATTTGAACAAAGTTGCTTAGTGCCGTTGGGTTTTCAAATGGGTGAGATGAGTTAGCACCAAAGAATCCACCACCGTTAGTTCCCAATAATTTGATGGCTTCTTGGGACGCAACTGGTCCCATTGGTAACAGTTGTGGCGCACTATCAAGGTTGTTACTCAAAACATAAGGGGAGAAGTTTTGAATAACCCCTTGGCTGACAAAAAATAAAGCAAAAATAATGGATAATGGCAGCAGGAGATACAGCGTGATACGTGCTAAATCAACCCAAGCATTACCAATAGTTTTGCTGCCGTGGCGTGAGAATGCACGAATAAGTGCAAACACGACGGCGATCCCTGTGGCTGCTGAAAGGAAGTTTTGTACGGTTAACCCGACCATTTGGCTCAGGTAACTTAGGGTATTTTCCCCGCTATAAGATTGCCAGTTGGTATTGGCCACAAAACTAATGGCTGTGTTGAAAGCTAAGTCCCAGCTCATTCCCGGATAATGTTGGGGGTTGAGCGGTAATGAGCCTTGGCACATTAAAATAACGAATAGTAAGCCAAAACCCAGTAAGTTAAATAGCAAAATGGCGATGGCATATTGCCAGTAATTCATCTCAGGGAGATCGCGCCCCACTTGTTTGATTCCGCTTAATCGCCAGAATACCGATTCACTTTTGGCAATAGCACGCGGCATATCACCATCAATCAGATAAGCAATAAAGTTGCCGAGTGGTTTTGCTAACAGCATAAGAACCAGTAAAAAACTGGCGATCAATAAAAACGCATAGGTGGCCATATCAGAAATTCTCCGCGTTGAGCAGGGCATAAATCAGATAAACCAGCAGTACAACAACAAGAACTGCCCCAGAAATGGAAAGTAGTGACATTGTTATCTCCTTATTATTTCCATTGCGCTAGGTTAGGCATTTGCTTGTAAAGAAGCTGATAAAAAAACCAGATGGGGTGTAAAAATAGTATAAAAATGCCCAATTAAAATCGCTTCGTGATGATGAAGAAATTATCTAAGTATGGTTTGTTAATGAGATGTGATTTATTTGTTTGTTTTATACGGTATCTTGCTACATTTCGTAATAAAACAACGAAACTGAGTCAAAAAGTTAATTTATTTTATATTTAAGAGGTCAGATGAGTAGTTTAATTACACAAATTGCGTTATTATAGATTCCGTTAATGAAGATTAACCTTGGTGTTCGATTTTAGTGCCTCTTTGGTGATTTACGCTCAATGCGAATTGAGTTAAACGTGAATCAAGTGGAATAGAAGTAAAGAGCAAAACTGGAATCGGCAAAATTAAGTGGCTACTGAAGGAGGATATCGATGTCCACATATCAAGAATATTCCCGTAATCAGGTACTTTTACGCCGCACTGCTGCTGTAACAGCTGGCATTATTGCGTTTCCGGTTATGGTTTTTTACCCAAAAAGAGCAAGATTTTATAGCTACCTGCATAAAGTCTGGGCTAAAACGAGCGACAAGCCTGTGTGGTTGGCCAGCTCAGAAGTGACGATGGAAAGCCATCGTTAATCAGTGATTCAATTCACTAAAAAGATATCCCTGCAATAATTTAATTGTGGGGATTTTTTTATATAAAAATCATAATAATTAATTCCTATACTTCAATGTTATTTAAATTAAAGTCATGTTATTTAATTTGGAATTTAAATAAATTAACTTATTTGACACTGAGAAGTGAATCACGGTAATTATCTTTATCTCATTGCTAATATCCATTCCCAATAAAATTAGGTTTTATTTTATTAAAATTCAAAAGATATTTAATTATAAATAGCAAATGAGGAATATCATGATTCTATTTAAAAAATGTGTTGTCGCATTGTCAATTAATATCGCATTAATATCATCGGGATTGGCTTGTACCACTCTGCTTGCGGGGAGTGAAGCCACGAATGATGGCTCGTTAATTATCGCGAGAAGCGCTGATAGCAGCGCATTAAAAGCTCAGCATTTTGTCATTCATCCAGCAAAGAAAAATCAATCCGGAATATACAGTACAAAAGAACATAATGGTGCTAATAATTTTACCTACCCATTACCAAAAAATTCATTGCGATATACAACTGTGCCAAATTGGAAAACACAATTACATGGTGCGACTGGATTTAATGAATTAGGTGTCGGAGTCAGTGGTACTGAATCTATATTTGCATCTCCTAAAGCATTAGCGTTTGATCCCTATGTTGAAGAAACTGGAATTACCGAAGATGATATTCCAGATGTACTTCTTTCCCGCGCAAAAACAGCCCGTGAAGCGGTGGAGATTTTAGGTAATATTATTGAAACCCAAGGTGCTGGTGAAGGCTTTGGTGTTGCTGTTGTCGATAAAAATGAACTGTGGTATTTAGAAACGGGAACGGGTCATCAATGGATGGCTCAAAAAATTGCAAAAGATAAATACTTTGCAACGGGTAATCAGGGGCGTTTACAAGCGTTTGAGGTGAATAATCCCGATATGCTAGGTTCTAAAAACCTGGTTGAATTTGCAGTAGAAAAGGGTTTATACAACCCAGCTAAAGATGGCGCATTCAATTTTTCTAAAGCCTATACGCGTGATGATGAGCGAGACCGTGATTATAACGATCCGCGGGTTTGGATCATTCAGCAGCAGTTTAATCCGTCGTTAAAACAAGATATTGCAGATGGAAGAAATTTTGCACCATTCTTAACGCCAGAGAAAAAAATTTCTGTTGAAGAAGCGAAAGCCATGTTACGTAATCACTTTGAAGGCACGGAACATGACCCATATACCAATGGCTTAAACGGAAAAGAGCCATGGCGACCAATCAGCGTGTTTAGAACTTATGAAGCGCATGTGATGCAAGTACGCCCAGAGCTACCGCAAGAAATTGGTGAAGTGACATATGTTGGTCTAGGAATGGCGGACTTGACCGCGTTTGTTCCTTTCTACAGTGGGTTAGAAGCTTATCCAAAACATTATGGTATTGGGACAGACAAAGCAGACAGCGATTCTATTTATTGGAAATACCGTAAGTTACAAACATTAGTCATGACGGACTACCCTAAACTTGCACCTATTGTTAAAAAAGCCTATCAAGAGTGGGAAGCGAAAACGGCGTTAGAGCAAAAAGCCATGGAAGTGAATTACTTAAAAATGGCGAAAACCGATAAAGCCGCCGCCAATAAAATGCTTAACAAGTTTAATCTGGATGTGATGGCAAGTGCCGAGAAGCTCACTGAGGATTTAACTAACCAACTTTTCACTATTCGAACTGAAGACATTCAATCTGATATTTTCTTTGCGAATAAATCGAAGAAAGACTAATAATAGTCGCAATTTTGTAAACTCAAGAAGGCTCTCAGTGGGGGAGCCTTTTTGTTTAATTATCTCTCTTTCAAATTTGACTGAGTTCTTCGCTTGTGTGAGTTTGCCAATAAATACAGCAGAAAAAAATATCATTTACGTTTATGCTAATTGAATATAAATAAGTAGGAATTCAGTAGGTAAAGGATACGATTATGCATAATTTTAAGTTAGAAGAGCTGATTAACGACGAGCTGAAAGTCAGTGAAATCCAAGACTATGCTCCAAATGGATTACAAGTAGAGGGTCGCCCTCACGTTAAAAAAATTGTGACAGGCGTGACGGCTTGCCA
The DNA here is from genome assembly GCF_009706275.1 of Providencia sp. wls1943. Lineage (NCBI taxonomy): Bacteria > Pseudomonadati > Pseudomonadota > Gammaproteobacteria > Enterobacterales > Morganellaceae > Providencia > Providencia sp. wls1943. The sequence goes on along the minus strand of NZ_WLTU01000025.1, from coordinate 251,546 downwards.
AGCATTATTGGATGAAGCGGTCAGACTCAATGCCGATGCGGTGATTGTGCATCATGGCTACTTTTGGAAAAACGAACCAGCCATTATCAAAGGCATGAAAAGAAATCGCCTAAAAACATTGTTGGCGAATGACATTAACCTGTACGGTTATCACCTACCATTAGATGCTCACCCAGTATTAGGTAACAATGCACAACTGGCTCACATTATGGGTGTACAAGTCAATGGCAACATTGAGCCACTGATGCCATTTGGCTTTTTCGACCAACCCATTACTCCCGCGGAATTAACCGAGCGTTTAGAAAAACGCTTAGGGCGTAAAGTATTGCATTGTGGTGACAACGCCAAAGAAGAAATTCGTCAAATTGCATGGTGTACTGGCGGTGGCCAGGGCTTTATTATGCAAGCGGCAGAATTTGGTGTAGATGCGTTTGTGACAGGGGAAGTGTCAGAGCAAACCATTCATATCGCAAGAGAAATGGGGATCCACTTCTACAGTGCAGGGCACCACGCAACAGAGCGTTATGGGATTAAGGCGTTGACGGAGTGGTTGAATGATAATCATGAGGTGGATGCTACCTTCATCGATATCGATAACCCAGCCTAAATTTTCGTCATATTTCACGCTGTGGCTGTGTTGGTTTCACGCAGCCACTTGGGTCACATACTTGTGTATGCTCCCCAAGCTGTCTTTGTTCACCGCCTTGCCACAGCATGAACTATTTAGAAAATTATCGTGAAATCTTTAGAAAATGATTTCAAATATAGAGAATACCTCCTTGTATTTTCTATATGTTTGAAGATAAAAAACGAACTAAGTTCGGTATTTTAGTGCGGTAAGGAGCAGAATTAGGCTTGACGTGATGAGCACTAATCCTAGGTTTTGAACCTCGCCGGCGGCCATTAATCCGAGCGCTAATCCTAAATAGTAAAACAAACCTAAAATTGCGCCAGCGGTGCCTTTTCTGTCTTGATAATGATTCAGAGCATGCGCCAAAATATTCGGGATCGCGACCCCATAGCCCACCACAACGCCCATTATCGGCAACACAAATAATATATTACCTTGTAATAGATAAACTAAGCCGCCGCTGATTAAAGAAACGCCACTTGCCAGTTTGACGAGCTTTTCTGCTGACCATTTTTTCGCCAACAATACGTGATTAATCAGCGAACCGAGACCGACACCTAATGCTAATAAAATACCCGTCAGACCAAATTGTTGTTGGTTGAACGCTAATTGCTCAAAAATAAAGGGGCCAAGCTGGTAATAACTGAATAAATTAATGTTGAAAAATGCAATCAACATCACATTTTGGAGAATTCGTTTATCCCCTAACATGTGTAAAAACGTGGTTAAAAATGGGGTTTTGATCACGTTCTGTGGTTTGGTCTCAGGAAGCTTATAACATGACCATAACAAAAGTATGGCAGCTAACAACGCTAAACCCATAAAAACGGCTCGGTAACTACCTAGCCAAACTAAGCTGGCACCGAAAATCATCCCAAGTGCGGGGCTGATTGCTAAGGCGATGCCCATCACCGAGAAAACTTTGGCTAACGTATGACCTTGGAAACTGTCTCGCATCATGGTTTGTGTGCCAATAGAGCCAACTGCAGCACCAAACGCAGATAACATACGCAGTAGCAGTAACCCATAGAAATACGAGACAAAAAGCGCGCTTACAGAGGCAATACCATATAGAAATAGCCCCAGCAAAATAGTGGGACGACGACCGATGACATCGCACATTCTGCCCCAAAATACGACACCAAAAGCGAAAGCAAAGAAATAGAGCGAGAGCGTTTGAGAAGCTTGCTCGGCATTCACCTGAAATGCAGCCGCAATGTCCGTTAACGCTGGGCTATAAATGGTTTCGACAATTTGCGGAAACATCATTAGAGCGATCGCCAGTGATAAAGAAAGTACGCGTTCCATACTGATTTACCTATTTATTTTCAAAGTATGTGGAATGGCACAAAGTTTAGTGGCTTTTTGTTTGTCTTATTACAATAATAAAGACAATAAATATCAAAAAAGAGACATTTATGGCGTGGTTATTACAGACGGATGAGTTTCAAACTCACTGGTATGATGCCCCCGTATTGGGGATTGCAGCCCAAATGGGGCAACATGACTCAGGGGCGCATACCCATGAAATGGGGCAGTTGTTATTTACACAACAAGGATGCATTCGTATTAGTTTACAGAATGAAATTTCGTTACTACCACCGGGGAGAGTCGCGTGGATCCCGCCATTTACACAGCATCGAGCACAAATGCGTGCTTCGGTAGGGTATCGGTCTGTTTACCTAAGCCAAGAATATGCGCAGCAAATATCTGGCCAGGTGTCTATTTTAAGTATCTCTCCTTTGCTTCGAGAGTTGCTGGAACGCATCGCGGTGGCGCCTTTTGAGAGTGACTGGCGAGAAGGGCGACTAGCAAGGTTACTGCCTGTTTTTATTGATGAATTACAATGTGCAACCGCGGAGCCTACGCTACTTTCTTTACCTCAGGACCGGCGCTTTAAGTCCCTTGATCTAGAACGACTTCCTCCACCTTTGAACCAATTAGCTCAAACGGTTGGTGCCAGTGAGAAAACTATTACTCGAGTTTTTCTAAAAGAGACAGGAATGAGCTATCAAGCGTGGCGTCAACAATGGCGGTTTATCAAAGGGATAGAGCTATTAGCGCAGGAGAAAACTTACGGATTTATTACTCAAGAGTTAGGTTTAGCCAGTGACAGCGCATTTATTAGTTTTTTCCGCAAAATGAGCGGGATGACACCGCGAGAATACAGCGGTGAATCAAGACTAAAAAAATAGAATAAAAATAGAATGTTAGAAATTAAAAAGCCCCGAATCTTCGAGGCTTTAGTGATGAGTGAGTTAAATTATTTTTTGTCTAACTCAGAGCTGAATTCACGTCTGTCGTAGCCAGTGTACAGTTGGCGAGGACGTGCAATTTTCAGACCTTCATCGTGCATTTCGTTCCAATGTGCAATCCAACCAATGGTACGTGCAATCGCGAAGATAACCGTGAACATTGAAGATGGAATACCCATTGCTTTCAGGATGATACCTGAGTAGAAGTCAACGTTAGGGTACAGTTTCTTCTCAATGAAGTACGGGTCGTTCAGCGCGATGCGTTCTAATTCCATTGCCACTTCAAGCAGGCTGTCATTGAGACCTAGCTCGTTCAGGACTTCATGGCAAGTTTCACGCATAACGGTAGCGCGCGGGTCATGGTTTTTATAAACGCGGTGACCGAAGCCCATTAGGCGGAAAGAGTCGTTCTTATCTTTCGCACGTTCGATAAATGCTGGGATGTGCTCAACAGTTTGAATTTCTTCAAGCATACGTAAGCAGGCTTCGTTAGCACCACCATGAGCTGGCCCCCACAGAGATGCGATACCTGCTGCAATGCACGCAAATGGGTTAGCGCCGGAAGAACCTGCGGTACGGACTGTTGAGGTTGATGCGTTTTGTTCGTGGTCAGCGTGCAGGATCAAAATACGGTCCATTGCGCGCTCAAGTACTGGGTTAACCACATATTCTTCACATGGGGTCGAGAACATCATATGCAAGAAGTTACCCGCGTAAGATAAATTATTACGAGGATAAACAAAAGGTTGTCCGATAGAGTATTTGTAACACATCGCTGCAACGGTCGGCATTTTAGACAGCAGACGGTAAGCGGTGATTTCACGGTGGCGAGGGTTATTAACGTCTAATGCATCGTGGTAGAACGCCGCTAGAGCACCTGTTACCCCACACAGAACTGCCATTGGGTGAGAATCACGACGGAAACCATTAAGCATACGAGTGATTTGCTCATGGATCATGGTGTGGCGAGTCACCGTATTTTTAAATGTATTGTACTGTTCTTGGGTTGGTGCTTCGCCGTATAACAGGATATAACAGACTTCAAGGTATGAGGCTTGAGTGGCGAGTTGATCAATTGGGAAACCACGGTGGAGTAGAACGCCTTTATCACCATCGATATAGGTAATTTTTGACTCACAGGATGCGGTAGAAGTAAAACCGGGGTCGTATGTGAAGAACCCTTTAGAACCTAAAGCTCGTACATCGATAACATCTTGGCCAATGGTCGGGCTTAGGATGTCTAGTTCGAAATCACCTTTACTTTCAGTCATTATCTTAGCTTTGTTATCAGCCATTTACGGTCTCCTTAGCGCTTGATAATCCACACTCAACAACCCAGAACTCAGCGTTATACTGCGTCTTTGTGCATTGTTCTATCGGTGTGTTGAGAAAATCAGCGGGATATCACATAAAACCTTGAAATCCGGCAACCAATATCAATACCGATAACAATGTGGTTAGGTTGTTTGCGAGTGTATAGGGCGTTATGTTCTTTTTTTGTTGTTTTCTCTACAATATCATTATTTGTGGTAAGGGAAACAACTTTCATAACTTTTGTTTATACTTGCATACTCATTCACATTACTACACGACTTTGGGTCATCCGTAACGTATTCAGATAAATCTGTCAGGCATATATGTAAGATAAATGTTGAATCATTGTCAAATAAGATAAGCACATTTATATAAAATGTTTAAATCGTGATCCTTCTCACTGTTCGGGCTAAATGTCTCCAAACCTTTTGTGTGGGAATTGTAATAGCAATGTGAAGACTTTATACTGGCGCCAGGTCTCCGGATTACCCTGAGTAGGAGTTCCCAGCGTGATCAGTATGCAACTTTATTCAAACATGATGGATTAAAGTTTGTGTTAAGTTGCATTTTGTACCCCTGTCGCTGTCTGATTTCCACCCCAGGTCCGGAGGATGGAAAATAATAAAGAGCTGTGTGGGCAAAATTGTGAAAAAACAAAGACCTGTCAACCTTGATTTGCAGACGATTCACTTTCCGATTACTGCAATATCTTCGATCTTGCACCGTGTCTCTGGCGTCATTACTCTCATCGCAGTTGGTATTCTGCTTTGGTTGCTAGGGACTTCTCTCTCCTCTCCAGAAGGTTTTCAATACGCGTCTGAAATAATGACTGGCTTTTTTGCTAAGTTCATTCTTTGGGGGATCTTAACAGCGCTGGCTTACCACATTTGTGGTGGTATTCGTCATATGCTGATGGATTTCGGTTGTGTTGATGAAACCCTTGCTGCGGGCAACTCATCCGCAAAAATTACATTTGTAATTACTGTAATTCTGGCAATTCTGGCGGGGATCTTAGTATGGTAAGTAATGCATCAGCTTTAGGCCGTACTGGTATCCAGGACTGGCTGTTAATCCGTGGTTCGGCGATCGTTATCGTCCTCTACGTACTCTACATTGTTGGCTTCGTAGCGATTAATGATATTACCTATGAAGTATGGCGTGGTTTCTTTGCCTCCTCTGTGACCAAAGTATTCACTATCCTCACATTGTTCTCGATTCTTGTGCATGCCTGGATTGGTATGTGGCAAGTACTGACTGACTATGTTAAGCCACTGGCGATTCGTCTAGTGCTGCAACTGGCCATCGTGGTTGGTTTGCTGGCTTACTTAATTTACGGAACAATTGTTGTGTGGGGTGCATAAAATGAATCTGCCAATCAGAGAGTTTGACGCTATCGTTATCGGTGCGGGCGGTGCAGGTATGCGCGCAGCACTACAAATTTCTCAACAAGGCCTATCTTGTGCTTTGTTATCTAAAGTATTTCCAACTCGTTCTCATACTGTGTCAGCGCAAGGTGGTATCACTGTTGCACTCGGTAACACACACCCTGACAACTGGGAATGGCATATGTACGATACTGTTAAAGGTTCCGACTATATCGGTGACCAAGACGCTATCGAATACATGTGTAAAACAGGACCGGAAGCTATCCTTGAATTAGAACATATGGGATTGCCTTTCTCTCGTCTTGATGATGGCCGTATTTATCAACGTCCATTCGGTGGTCAGTCTAAGAATTTCGGTGGCGAGCAAGCGGCACGTACTGCTGCGGCAGCTGACCGTACTGGTCACGCACTGTTACATACTCTGTATCAGCAAAACTTAAAAAACCACACTACGATTTTTTCTGAATGGTATGCACTGGATTTAGTGAAAAACCAAGATGGCGATATCGTAGGTTGTACTGCAATCTGCATGGAAACGGGCGAGTTGGTTTACTTCAAAGCGAAAGCAACCATCTTAGCAACGGGCGGTGCAGGCCGTATTTACCAATCCACCACTAACGCACACATCAATACGGGTGACGGTGTTGGTATGGCTGTGCGTGCTGGTGTTCCATTACAAGATATGGAAATGTGGCAATTCCACCCAACGGGTATCGCTGGCGCAGGTGTTCTGGTCACAGAAGGTTGTCGTGGTGAAGGCGGTTACCTGCTGAATAAAGATGGTGAGCGCTTCATGGAGCGTTATGCACCAAACGCGAAAGACCTTGCAGGTCGCGACGTTGTTGCACGTTCAATCATGATTGAAATCCGTGAAGGCCGTGGTTGTGATGGCCCATGGGGTCCACACGCGAAACTGAAACTGGATCACTTAGGAAAAGACGTTCTGGAATCTCGCTTACCGGGTATCCTTGAATTATCTCGTACCTTTGCCCACGTTGACCCAGTTAAAGAACCAATTCCAGTTATCCCAACGTGTCACTATATGATGGGTGGTATTCCAACTAAAGTGACGGGTCAAGCGATTCGCTATAACGAAAAAGGCGAAGACGAAGTGATTCCGGGTCTGTTTGCTGTAGGTGAGATTGCTTGTGTATCTGTACATGGCGCTAACCGTTTAGGTGGTAACTCCCTGCTTGACCTCGTGGTATTTGGTCGTTCTGCTGGTTTACACTTGAATGAATCCATCATGGAACAAGGTCCAATGCGTGATGCATCTGAATCAGACATCGATGCAGCAATGGCTCGTTTCAATCGTTGGGAAAATGCGCGTACGGGTGAAGATCCAACTGATATCCGTAAAGCACTGCAATCTTGTATGCAGAACAACTTCTCCGTATTCCGTGAAGGGGATGCAATGGCGAAGGGCTTAGAAGAGCTGAAAGAAATCCGTGAACGTCTGAAAAATGCGCGTCTGGATGACACTTCAACTGAGTTCAATACCCAACGTATCGAATGTTTAGAGCTGGATAACCTGATGGAAACTGCTTATGCAACGGCACAAGCTGCAAACTTCCGTACAGAGAGCCGTGGTGCTCATAGCCGCTTTGACTTCCCAGATCGTGATGATGCAAATTGGTTATGTCACTCATTATATCTACCGCAATCTGAAACGATGACTCGTCGTGAAGTGAACATGCAACCTAAGTTGCGTGAAGCCTTCCCACCGAAGATTCGTACTTATTAATGCGTGGTGTTAATCCAGTTGCGGAGAAATAAACTATGAAACTAGAATTTTCGATTTATCGTTATAATCCTGATGTAGACAATGCGCCACGCATGCAAGATTACACCCTTGAAGTGAAAGAAGGGCGTGACATGATGCTGCTGGATGCGTTAATTCAGTTAAAAGAACAAGATCCGACACTCTCATTCCGTCGTTCTTGCCGTGAAGGTGTGTGTGGTTCTGATGGTCTGAACATGAACGGTAAAAACGGACTGGCTTGTATCACGCCATTGTCTGCTTTAACCCGTAGTGGTAAAAAAATTGTGATCCGTCCATTACCAGGTCTGCCAGTGATTCGTGACCTGATCATCGACATGACACAATTTTATACTCAATACGAAAAAATTCGTCCGTATCTTCTTAATGATAATAAGAATCCGCCGGCGCGTGAAAACTTACAGCTACCAGAACAACGTGAAAAACTTGATGGTCTTTACGAGTGTATTCTGTGTGCATGCTGTTCAACTTCATGCCCATCCTTCTGGTGGAATCCGGACAAATTTATCGGTCCAGCAGGTCTACTAGCTGCATATAGATTCTTAATTGATAGTCGCGATACTGAAACAGATTCACGATTAGATGATCTGAACGACGCTTTTAGTGTTTTCCGCTGTCATAGCATCATGAATTGTGTCAATGTATGCCCTAAAGGACTAAATCCAACGAAAGCTATCGGTCATATTAAGTCTATGTTATTGAAACATAGCGCCTAAATCGATACAGCCTGCGGCGCTTAGGTGCCGTAGGCTAAATTCAGATAGCACAAAATACGTACTTAAAGTAAAAAATAAGCGTAAAGTAAACACAAGTCTTAAATCGAATCACTGAAACGTAAAGTAAAAAGTCAAAAAGTGAAAGTAAAAAGCCAACTGCAAAACCAGATGAAGACACTTGCGAAAGCAAGGAACCTTTAAAAACCGTAGACAGTTTTTAAAGGTTCCTTAAAAGGGAAACCCTTAATTGATAAGAGGGACTCCCAAAGTGAGAACATGCAAAAAGCACGTCCAAGAGAACCTTTATCGAGGTCGCTTAAATGCGGCGATTAGTTAACCACGGCGAAAACTAAAGCTTATAAAGCTTAAGGGATCACAATGCAGAACGGCGTAATGAAGGACTGGCTGGATTCAAGCTTTCTGGCAGGCGCGAACCAGTCTTATATAGAACAGCTCTATGAAGATTATCTGACTGACCCTAATTCCGTAGATGTCGAATGGAGAGAAATCTTCCAGCAACTACCTGGAGCGGGTAATAGCGGTGAGCAATTACACTCGCAAGCACGAGAATACTTCCGTCGCTTAGCAAAAGATTCTACCCGTTACCACACCTCTGTTAGCGATCCAACGATCGACGCAAAACAAGTTAAAGTTTTGCAGCTTATCAATGCCTTCCGCTTCCGCGGACATCAAAATGCAAATCTCGACCCGTTAGGACTTTGGAAACGCGAAGCCGTTCCAGATCTGGACCCTACATTCCATAACCTAACCAAAGAAGATTTCGACGAAACTTTCAACGTGGGTTCATTTGCAATTGGCAAAGAAACCATGAAACTCAGCGAGCTATATGACCACCTGAAACGCATCTATTGCGGCTCCATTGGTGCGGAATATATGCACATTACTAACACAGAAGAAAAACGTTGGATTCAACAACGTTTAGAATCTGTGAATGTTGCGCAGCAATTTTCTAAAGAAGAAAAGCGTCGCTTCTTAGCTGAATTAACAGCAGCGGAAGGTCTTGAGCGTTACCTTGGTGCAAAGTTTCCAGGTGCAAAACGTTTCTCTTTAGAAGGTGGTGATGCACTGATCCCTATGCTGAAGGATCTTATCCATCATGCAGGCAAACAAGACACCCGTGAAGTGGTGCTTGGTATGGCGCACCGTGGCCGCCTAAACGTCCTGATCAACATTCTGGGTAAAAAACCGGCTGAATTATTTGATGAATTTGCTGGTAAGCATAAAGACCATTCAAGTGCTGGTGACGTTAAATATCACCAAGGTTTCTCTTCTGATTTCGAAACTGCGGGTTCCCGTGTTCACTTAGCACTGGCATTTAACCCATCACACTTAGAAATCGTAAGCCCTGTGGTTATCGGTTCTGTACGTGCTCGCCGTGACCGTCTGGACGAAGGTCGCAGCAACATGGTTCTGCCAATCACCATTCACGGTGACTCAGCGGTAACTGGCCAAGGTGTTGTACAAGAAACCCTGAACATGTCTCAGGCTCGTGGTTATGAAGTTGGCGGTACCATGCGTATCGTTATCAACAACCAAGTTGGTTTCACAACCTCAAACCCGAAAGACACGCGTTCAACAGAATACTGTACTGATATCGTGAAAATGGTGCAGGCACCTATTTTCCACGTTAATGCTGATGACCCTGAAGCGGTCGCATTTGTGACTCGCTTAGCCTTAGATTTCCGTAACACCTTTAAGCGCGATGTTATGATCGACTTAGTGTGTTACCGCCGTCATGGCCACAACGAAGCTGATGAGCCAAGTGCAACTCAGCCAATCATGTACCAAAAAATCAAACAGCATCCAACTCCACGTAAAATCTACGCAGACCGTTTAATCGAAGCTGGCGTGGTTTCTGCGAATGAAGTCACTGAAATGGTTAACTTGTATCGTGACGCGTTAGACCGTGGTGACTGTGTTGTTGAAGAATATCGTGAAATGGGTCTGCATTCTTACACATGGGAACCGTACTTAAACCATGAGTGGAATGAGCAATACAAATCTAATTACGATATTAAACGTTTAACTGAGTTAGCAACTAAGCTGAGCACGATCCCTGAAGGCATCGTTGCGCAATCTCGTGTTGAGAAAATTTATTCTGACCGCGCTGAAATGGCGAAAGGCGAAAAATTACTCGATTGGGGTGCCGCAGAAACTCTGGCTTACGGTACGTTAGTCGATGAAGGTATTCCAATCCGTTTATCTGGTGAAGATGCGGGTCGTGGCACGTTCTTCCACCGTCATGCAGTTGTTCACAACCAAACCAATGGTTCTGTGTACGTGCCTCTGCAAAATGTTCATAGTGGTCAAGGCGTATTCAACGTTTGGGATTCTGTTCTGACTGAAAACGCAGTATTGGCATTTGAGTATGGCTATGCAACAACTGAACCGCGCGCACTGACTATTTGGGAAGCTCAGTTCGGTGACTTTGCTAACTGTGCGCAAGTTGTTATCGACCAATTCATTAGCTCAGGTGAGCAAAAATGGGGTCGTATGTGTGGTCTGGTCATGTTACTGCCTCATGGTTATGAAGGTCAGGGCCCAGAGCACTCCTCTGCGCGTTTAGAGCGTTACCTGCAACTGTGTGCGGATCAAAACATGCAAGTGTGCGTGCCATCAACACCAGCTCAGGTTTACCACATGTTACGCCGTCAAGCACTGCGCGATATGCGTCGTCCTCTGATTGTTATGTCACCTAAGTCACTGTTACGTCATCCATTAGCAGTTTCTAGCATGGATGAGCTGGCGAATGGTTCATTCCAACCAGTTATCGGTGAAATTGACGAAATTAATCCGAAAGATGTGAAACGCGTCGTTATGTGTTCCGGTAAAGTTTATTACGATTTATTAGAACAACGTCGTAAGAAAGAACAAAAAGATGTGGCTATCGTACGTATTGAACAGTTGTATCCGTTCCCACGCGAAGATATCCAAAAAGTATTGGCTCAGTACGCTCATGTGAAAGATTTTGTTTGGTGCCAAGAAGAGCCACTGAACCAAGGTGCTTGGTATTGCAGCCAGCACAATTTCCATGAAGCTATCCCAGCAGGCGCAACTTTACGTTATGCGGGTCGAGCAGCTTCTTCTTCTCCAGCAGTTGGTTATACCTCCGTTCACCAGGAACAACAAGCAGCCCTGGTTAATGACGCTTTGAACATTGCATAATTAAAGGATAGAAAATGAGTAGCGTAGAAATTCTTGTTCCCGATCTTCCTGAATCCGTCGCTGATGCAGCGGTTGCCACATGGCATAAAAAACCAGGTGACAGTGTTCAGCGTGACGAAGTTCTGGTTGAGATCGAAACAGACAAAGTTGTTCTTGAAGTTCCTGCAAGTGAAGCAGGTGTTCTGGAAGCCATTATTGAAGAAGAAGGCGCAACTGTTTTATCTAAACAGTTACTAGGTCGCATTCGTTTAGGCGATAGCACAGGTATCCCTGCTGAAGTTAAAGAAGCAGCACCTGCACCAGCAGCACGCCAAACGGCGAGCTTAGAAGAAGAAAGCAACGATGCACTGAGCCCAGCGATTCGTCGTCTGGTCGCTGAGCACAACCTGAACCCTGCTGATATCAAAGGGACTGGTGTTGGTGGTCGTCTGACTCGTGAAGATGTTGAAAAACATTTAGCAGCTAAGCCTGCAGCGGCACCTGCGGCTCAAGCACCAGCAGCAGCTCAAGCCCCATTAGCTCACCGTAGTGAAAAACGTGTTCCGATGACTCGTCTGCGTAAACGTATTGCAGAACGTCTGTTGGAAGCGAAAAACAGCACGGCGATGTTAACAACTTTCAACGAAATCAACATGCAGCCTATCAAAGACCTGCGTGCACAGTACGGTGAAGCATTCGAAAAACGTCATGGTGTACGTTTAGGCTTTATGTCTTTCTACATTAAGGCGGCGGTTGAAGCACTGAAACGCTATCCAGAAGTGAACGCTTCTATCGATGGTTCTGACGTGGTTTACCATAACTATTTCGATATCAGTATTGCGGTATCAACACCGCGTGGCCTGGTAACACCAGTTCTGCGTGATGTGGATGCAATGAGCATGGCTGATATTGAGAAAAATATTAAAGAGCTGGCTGTCAAAGGTCGCGACGGTAAATTAACTGTTGAAGATTTAAGTGGCGGTAACTTCACTATCACTAACGGTGGTGTGTTCGGTTCTCTGATGTCTACTCCAATCATTAACCCACCACAAAGCGCAATCTTAGGCATGCATGCCATCAAAGACCGCCCAATGGCTGTTAATGGTAAGGTAGAAATTCTTCCAATGATGTATTTAGCACTGTCTTATGACCACCGTTTAATTGATGGTCGTGAATCAGTTGGCTTCTTAGTGGCTATCAAAGATATGTTGGAAGATCCAACTCGTTTACTGCTAGACGTATAGAAACATAACAGGGCAGGGGGACAACCTGTCCGGTCTGAGGTAACCGATGCAGCCAGTTCGCTGGCTGCTAAATCTGTAACAATTGCAAGGGGCGATAAACGCTCCTCCAGACTCAATTATGGATAGAACATCATGAATTTACACGAGTATCAGGCAAAACAGCTTTTTACACGCTATGGTTTACCAGCACCAACTGGTTATGCCTGTTCATCAGTAGAAGAAGCAGTAGCTGCGGCGAAAAAAATCGGTAATGGTCCATGGGTTATCAAATGCCAAGTTCACGCAGGTGGACGTGGTAAAGCTGGCGGCGTAAAAGTTACAAAAGATATCAATGACATCCGTGAATTTGCTGAGAAATGGTTAGGTAAGAATCTGGTTACTTACCAAACTGATGCAAATGGTCAGCCGGTTAACCAAATTTTGGTTGAAAGCGCGACTGACATCGCTAAAGAACTGTATTTAGGTGCAGTCGTTGACCGTGGTACACGTCGTGTTGTATTCATGGCTTCAACGGAAGGCGGCGTTGAAATTGAAAAAGTTGCTGAAGAAACACCAGATCTGATCCACAAAGCTGTTATCGATCCACTGACTGGCCCAATGCCATATCAAGGTCGTGAACTCGCATTCAAATTAGGCTTAACTGGCAAACAAGTTAGCCAATTCGCTAAAATCTTCATGGGCTTAGCGACCATGTTCTTAGAGCGCGATTTAGCGCTGATCGAAGTTAACCCATTGGTTATCAATACTGAAGGCGATTTAGTTTGCTTAGACGGTAAATTAGGCGTGGATAGCAACGCTCTGTATCGTCAAGCGGAAATGCGTGAAATGCACGATCCATCTCAAGAAGATGCGCGTGAAGCTCAAGCAGCTAAATGGGAACTTAACTACGTTGCTCTGGATGGTAACATCGGTTGTATGGTTAACGGTGCGGGCCTTGCAATGGGTACCATGGATATCGTTAAACTGCACGGCGGTGCGCCAGCTAACTTCCTTGACGTTGGTGGCGGTGCAACCAAAGAGCGCGTAACTGAAGCGTTTAAAATCATTCTTTCAGATAAGAGCGTTAAAGCTGTATTCGTAAACATTTTTGGTGGTATCGTTCGCTGTGACCTGATTGCAGACGGCATCATTGGTGCAGTAGAAGAAGTTGGCGTGAATGTACCAGTAGTTGTACGTTTAGAAGGTAACAATGCAGAGTTAGGTGCGAAAAAACTGGCAGACAGCGGCTTAAATATTATCGCTGCAAACAGCCTGACAGATGCAGCTAAGAAAGCAGTAGCAGCGGCGGAGGCTAAATAATGTCTATTTTAATCGATAAAAACACCAAAGTAATTTGCCAAGGATTCACTGGCGGTCAAGGTACTTTCCACTCCGAACAAGCTATTGCTTACGGTACAAAAATGGTTGGCGGTGTAACGCCAGGTAAAGGTGGTACAACTCACCTAGGTTTACCGGTATTTAACACTGTGCGTGAAGCAGTAGAAGCAACGGGTGCAACAGCATCTGTTATCTACGTGCCAGCACCATTTTGTAAGGATTCTATCCTTGAAGCGATTGATGCAGGTATCAAACTGATCATCACTATCACAGAAGGTATTCCAACACTGGATATGCTGACTGTTAAAGTGAAATTAGACGAAGCTGGCGTTCGTATGATTGGCCCTAACTGCCCAGGTGTTATCACTCCGGGCGAGTGCAAAATCGGTATCCAACCTGGCCACATTCATATGCCAGGTAAAGTTGGTATTGTTTCACGCTCAGGTACACTGACTTATGAAGCGGTAAAACAAACAACGGATGCAGGTTTAGGCCAATCTACTTGTGTTGGTATCGGTGGTGACCCAATTCCTGGTTCAAACTTTATCGATATCCTGAAATTATTCCAAGAAGACCCACAAACTGAAGCGATCGTGATGATCGGTGAAATCGGTGGTAACGCGGAAGAAGAAGCGGCTGCATACATCAAAGAACACGTTACTAAGCCTGTTGTTGGCTATATCGCGGGTGTGACTGCACCTAAAGGTAAGCGTATGGGACATGCTGGTGCAATTATCGCTGGTGGTAAAGGTACTGCCGACGAGAAATTTGCTGCTTTAGAAGCCGCTGGCGTGAAAACTGTACGTAGCTTGGCTGATATCGGCGATGCTGTGAAGTCTATGCTAAACAAATAAGCGCAATATGAGCTTATAGCTCGTATAACGTAAGAGACGAAGCCCGTGCTTTCTAGGAAGTACGGGTTTTTTTATGGCTAATGATTGTACTTATTTCATGTCATTCCTACTAAAAGCTTAAAAGGTAGGATTTTTAATGAGTAATACCAAAATAAATCAGCATAAATAGTAAGTTTTGAGTAAGTTTATTATTGAATATGAAATAGCACAAAATGAAAAAAGTCTAATTTGATATTAGATCAATTTTTTATTTTGAAATTATTTTGATTAACTGAATATAGAGCTTTTTCTACGATAATTATCTTTATTAATAAATAAAGTAATAATTTAGAAATGGGCTGCTATTATAAATAAACATTCTTTTTTAGATTGAAAAAAACAAAAGTTATCATTTTGTTTTAATCTTATTAAAAAAGTAAAAAAACCTATATCAATTAAAATAACAGATAGTTAACAACTGGCTAACTATTATTTGAATCGGGACGCAATCAATTAACAAGTGAGAAAAAATTGACGTAAATCAATTTATTACCACTAGCTTTATTTGCTCAAATTGCTTAAATTGGTGCTCGATCAAATACTCATTTTTCTATTAAAGGGTATAATTATTGATATAACTTCAGAATTCAAATCTGAATCACGTAAAAGAAGTTTATTGTATGTGAAGATAAGCGTACTATTATTATGGTAGGTTTTTTCTTTTACTTTTGTTAATTATTTGTTGTTTTGAGGCATTTTTTGCTGGTAGTTAAGAGGCTTTCCTGTTTAACACTGGAAGCTGGGTTGCCGCAAGTCGGTGTCTTCCTGCTAGGAGCAAGGAGTCAAGATGTTTGATATTGTCGAACTGTCACGATTACAGTTTGCCTTAACTGCGATGTATCACTTCCTGTTCGTTCCATTAACGCTCGGTATGGCGTTTTTGCTTGCGATTATGGAGACGGTATATGTGCTGTCTGGTAAACAAATTTATAAAGATATGACTAAGTTCTGGGGCAAGTTATTTGGTATTAACTTCGCTCTGGGTGTTGCGACTGGTCTGACTATGGAGTTCCAATTCGGGACTAACTGGTCATACTACGCCCACTATGTTGGAGATATCTTCGGTGCGCCTCTGGCAATCGAAGGTCTGATGGCATTCTTCTTAGAATCTACCTTTGTTGGTTTATTCTTCTTCGGTTGGGATCGTTTAAGCAAAACTCAGCACCTTGCGGTGACTTGGTTAGTGGCTTTAGGTTCTAACTTCTCTGCGCTGTGGATTCTGGTTGCGAACGGTTGGATGCAAAACCCTATCGCTGCAGACTTCAACTACGAAACAATGCGTATGGAAATGGTTAGCTTCTCTGAGCTAGTTCTGAACCCTGTTGCGCAAGTTAAATTCGTTCACACAGTTGCTGCTGGTTATTGTACTGGTGCCATGTTCATTCTGGGTATCAGCTCTTACTATATGCTTAAAGGTCGTGACTTGGCATTCGCTAAGCGCTCTTTTGCAATTGCTGCAAGCTTTGGTATGGCTGCCGTTCTTTCTGTTATCGTTCTTGGTGATGAATCAGGTTACGAAATGGGTGACGTGCAGAAAACGAAGCTGGCCGCTGTTGAAGCAGAGTGGGAAACCCATGCGCCTCCAGCTGCATTTAACCTAATCGCATTCCCAAGCAATGAGAAACAAGAGAATACATTCTCTATCTCAATTCCATGGGCGATGGGTATTATTGCAACGCGTTCTATCGACACGCCAGTATTAGGTCTGAAAGATCTGATGAAGCAACACGAAGTCCGTATCCGTAACGGTATGGTTTCTTATGGTCAATTACAACAGCTGTTAGCTGGTGATAAGAGCCCAGAGCTGCGTGCTGCGTTCGAAGCAAGTAAAAAAGACCTTGGCTATGGCCTTCTGTTAAAACAATACACACCAAACGTTGTTGATGCGACAGAAGAACAAATTCAGAAAGCGGTTAAAGACAGTATTCCTAATGTTGCACCACTGTTCTGGGCATTCCGTATCATGGTTGCAGTCGGCTTCGCGTTACTGTTAATCATCGGTTGGTCATTCCTGTCAGTTGTTCGTAACCGTATTGGTAAGAGCAAACTGCTGCTTCGTCTGGCTCTGTTTGGTATTCCATTACCATGGATTGCTATTGAATCAGGCTGGTTCGTGGCTGAGTATGGTCGTCAACCGTGGGCAATTGGTGAAGTGTTACCGGTTTCGGTCGCACACTCTAACTTAACCCCACAAGACCTGATCTTCTCTATGGCTCTGATCTGTGGTCTGTATACACTGTTCTTGATTGCCGAAATGTTCTTAATGTTCAAATTCGCTCGCAAAGGGCCTAGCAGCCTGAAAACCGGTCGTTACCATTTTGAACAGAAAAATAGTTCAGCACACGACGTTCAGTAAACAGGAGTCCACTTATGTTTGATTATGAAGTTCTTCGATTTGTGTGGTGGATCCTTATCGGCGTACTGCTGATTGGATTTGCCGTCACGGATGGCTTTGACATGGGCGTAGGCTTCTTATTACCTATCTTAGGTAAAACAGATACTGAACGCCGCGTTATGATTAACTCAGTAGCACCGCACTGGGATGGTAACCAAGTTTGGTTAATCACAGCGGGTGGTGCAATGTTCGCTGCATGGCCTCAGGTTTATGCTGCTTCATTCTCTGGCTTCTATGTCGCTATGATTTTGGTATTAGCTGCATTGTTCTTCCGTCCGGTTGGTTTCGACTACCGTTCTAAACTGGAGAACCCAAAATGGCGTAGCATGTGGGACTGGGGTCTGTTTATCGGTGGTTTCGTGCCTCCGTTAGTTATCGGTGTTGCGTTTGGTAACCTGTTACTGGGTGTTCCACTGCAAATCGATAACCAGCAGTATCTGACTTATACAGGTAACCTGTTTGGTCTGCTGAACCCATACGGTCTGTTAGCTGGTGTTGTCGGTTTAATGATGATTGTTACCCAAGGTGCAACTTATCTGCAAATGCGTACAACTGGCGAACTGCACTTACGTACCCGTAAAGCAACTTACATCTGTGCGTTTATCACTTTAGCTGCTTTTGCTGGTGCTGGCGTATGGTTAGTGATGGGTATCGATGGTTATGTTGTGACTTCAACGATTGATACATTAAGCCCGTCTAACCCACTGAACAAAACTGTAGAAGTTGTTTCTGGTGCATGGTTAACTAACTTTAATACGTATCCAATCCTGTGGGCTTTACCTGGCCTGGGTCTGGCATTACCACTGTTAACGATGATTGCAACTAAAGCAGATAAAAATGGTTGGGCGTTCCTGTTCTCATCATTGACTATCGCGTGCATTATCTTGACATGTGGTGTTGCAATGTTCCCATTCGTCATGCCTTCAAGCATCATGCCAAATGCAAGTTTGACCATGTGGGATGCGACATCTAGCCTGTTCACTCTGCAAGTTATGACTGTTGTTGCTATCATTTTTGTTCCAATCATCCTGTGCTACACCGCGTGGTGTTACTACAAAATGTTTGGTCGTTTGGACAAAAACTTCATCGAAAGCAACAAGCATTCACTGTATTAAGGAGCATAACATATGTGGTATTTCGCCTGGATCCTCGGCACTCTGTTAGCTTGTAGTTTTGCAGTGATTGCAGCATTAGCCCTTGAGCACTCTGAAAGTGCAAAAGAAGCTAAAACAGCTAAAGATGGTGAGTAAATAGTATGCTGATGGATAAATCCTATCAGCTATTAGGAAAGGGCCCGATAAGGGCCCTTATCCTTATATTAGCTTTAGTAACCGCTGGTGCAGTAATGTGGGATCCTTCCCTGTTTGCAGCCAATACCAGTGCATTTCCAATCTGGCAAGGTCTTCTCATGATATGGGCAACTTGCAGCGCCATCATTTTTGGAGTGGGTTTCCTACCTAACAAATTGACGTGGCGAGTGCTGTTCCATCCATTACCTGCCGCCATCATTCTTATCTGGGGACTTGTAAAAGTCTTTAGTTAATCTAAATTCAGATTGTGGGTCATGCGACCCGCAATTATTTTTGATATCTTTACCTGCAAAGTGATTCCAAAGCGGCACTGTCTTGCGTATAGTGACACCGTTAATTAATTTAACCTAAGACGGAGTGGTTTTTTATGTTATTTCGCTGGCCTGTTCGCGTGTATTATGAAGATACAGATGCGGGCGGAGTTGTATACCATGCTCGTTATCTGGCTTTTTTTGAGCGGGCAAGAACGGAAATGTTGCGGAATAAAGGTATTAACCAACAAAGTTTACTCGCTGAGAACCTTGGTTTTGTCGTTCGTAGTATGACAATTGATTTTATTAAGGGCGCTCGGTTAGATGACCTGCTGGAAGTGGAAACGGAAATTGTTGAAATTAAACGCGCTTCTTTACTCTTTCAGCAAAGGTTAGTTGATTTGCAAGGTAACTTGCTTTGTGGGGCAACAGCCCTAATTGCTTGTGTGGACACATCTAAAATGAAGCCGAAAGCGCTTCCTAAGTCTATTGTCGCGGAGTTTAAGCAGTGACTGACATGAATATCTTGGATTTATTCCTAAAAGCGAGCCTATTGGTTCAGCTGATTATGTTCGTTTTGATCGGTTTTTCTATTGCATCGTGGGCGATTATTATCCAGAGAACTAAAGTTTTAAATGCCGCCACGCGCGAAGCGGAAGCATTTGAAGATAAATTCTGGTCAGGTATTGAGCTGTCCCGCTTATATAAAGAAAGCCAAGCTCGCCGTGATGCATTAGGTGGTGCAGAGCAAATTTTTTACTCTGGCTTCAAAGAGTTTGTTCGCTTACATCAAGCTAATATTCATGCGCCAGATGCGGTAGTTACTGGTGCATCTCGTGCTATGCGTATTTCCATGAACCGTGAGTTGGAATCCGTTGAGTCGCATATCCCATTTTTAGGTACCGTAGGGTCAATTAGCCCTTATATCGGTCTGTTTGGTACCGTTTGGGGGATCATGCACGCATTTATCGCACTGGGTGCGGTAAAACAAGCAACATTGCAAATGGTTGCTCCGGGTATTGCGGAAGCTCTGATCGCAACAGCAATCGGTCTATTCGCTGCAATCCCAGCTGTTATGGCATACAACCGTTTAAACTTACGTGTGAATAAACTTGAGCAAAGCTACGATAACTTTATGGAAGAATTCCTCGCTATCTTGCATCGTCAAGCATTCTCGGCTGATAAGAAATAAGACGAGGGAGAAAAGCGAATGGCGCGCAATAGTAGACGCAGACGTGAGCTAAAATCCGAAATCAACATTGTTCCATTACTGGACGTATTGTTGGTGCTTTTGCTGATTTTCATGGCAACGGCACCCATTATTTCTCAGAGCGTGGAAGTTGACTTGCCGGATGCAACAGATACCCAAACCGTCTCATCCAGTGATAATCCCCCCGTTATTTTAGAAGTGGCGGGTGTTGATCAATATAATTTATTGGTCGATGGTGAGCGCATGGAATTACTGCCACCTGAACAAATTTCAGCGGTCGCAAAAGAGCAGTTAGAAAAAAATCCGAAAACGATTTTTCTAATTGGTGGTGCGAAAGAAGTTCCTTATGACGAAGTCATTAAGGCGCTGAATATGTTACACAGTGCTGGGATCAAATCTGTTGGTTTGATGACTCAACCTATTTAATTTGCTGACGCCACTTTGAGAGCGGCGCAGATATAATTGAAAAGAATCGATTCTTTTTTTGGAAACCAGAGTGGGAAAGACAAAAGAGAAACAGGATGACTTGAAGCGCTCATTAATGGTGTCAATTGGATTGCACATCTTACTGGTCGCTTTAATTGTTATAGGCTCTTTAGTGACTGTCGTCCAACTTGGCGGCGGTGGGGAAGAGGGGACTGTCATTGATGCAGTGATGGTCGACCCTGGTGCAGTTGTTGAGCAATATAATCAATCTCAACAGCAGCAAAAAAGCGCCCAACAAGCCGCTAAAGAGCGTAAAGAACAGCAACAAAAACAAGATGCTGAGCTAAGAGAAAAGCAAGAGCAGGAACAAAAACGTCTGCAAAAACTTGAAGAAGAACGGATTCAAACTCAGCGAGAAACGGAACAGCAGCAGAAACAAGCTGAAGAGCAGAAAAAACAAGCCTTAGACGCGGCTAAAAAAGCGAAGGAAGAGCAAAAAATAGCGGAAGAAGCCGCTGCTCAAGCCAAAGCTGAAAAAGAAAAACTCGTGAAAGAACAAGCGGCAGCGAAAGAAAAAGCTGACGCACAAGCTAAGAAAGAAGCTGAAGCTGCTAAGGCTAAGGCAGAAAAAGAAGCTAAAGAAAAAGCGGAAGCGGACGCTAAAGCTAAAGCAGACAAAGAAGCTAAAGCCAAAGCGGATGCTGATGCTAAAGCAAAAGCTGAAAAAGAAGCTAAAGCTAAGGCAGATAAAGAAGCTAAAGAAAAAGCGGACAAAGAAGCTAAAGCAAAAGCTGCGAAAGCCAAAGCTGAAGCTGCGAAAAGCGCATCATCGGTTGATGATTTGCTGGGTGATTTAACTGCATCAGGACCAAGCAAGCAAGGTGGACAAACGGCTGCGGGTAGCGGTGGTGGTAAAAAATCAGGCGCATCAAATGCTGATGTTGATAGCTATGCCGGTAAAATAAAGGCTGCAGTTCAAAGTAAATTCTATGATTCAGAAAGTTATCGTGGACGTACTTGTGAATTGCAATTGAAGTTAGCACCAGATGGATTATTGGTGAATATTTCACCGAAAAATAATCCAGCAAATGATCCTGCGTTATGTGAGGCGGCAATGAGAGCAGCAAAACTTGCGACTATGCCAAAACCACCTAGCAGAGAGGTCTATGATACGTTTAATAAATCGGGTAGCACATTGGTATTTAAGCCTTGATTTTCAATAAGTCAGAGCAGTCTGTATTGTAAATTTTGAGGCAATGTAATAAATAGTTTGTGTGCTATCTAGTTTTGTTAGTATACCTTTGTTAAAATTCAGCGAATTATTGCGGTGGTGAATATCGCAGTAAGGGAGATTAGGATGAAGCATGCGTTTAAAATAGTTCTCGGGTTCTTAATGCTATGGGCTACCGTTGCTCAGGCAGAGATCCGTATTGAGATTACTGAAGGTGTTAACTCAGCTCAGCCAATCGGCGTTGTCCCATTTAAATGGGCTGGCGCAGGTGCACCACCACAAGAAGTAGGCGGAATTGTTGGTGCTGATCTACGCAATAGCGGTAAATTTAACCCTATTGAACCAAGTCGCATGCCTCAGCAACCAGGCACGGCTTCAGAAGTGACGCCAGAGGCTTGGACTGCGTTAGGTATTAACGCGGTTGTTGTTGGTCAAGTTCAACCAGCAGCTGATGGTAGCTTTGTTGTTAGCTATCAGTTAGTGGATGTTGCCGCTAACCCTGGTGCAGTTTTAGCGCAAAACCAGTTTAAAGTGACCAAAGATTGGTTACGCTATGCAGCGCATACTGCAAGTGATGAAGTATTTGAGAAATTGACTGGTATCCGTGGTGCTTTCCGTACGCGTATTGCTTACGTGGTGAAGACCAACGGCGGTCAATATCCGTTTGAATTACGAGTTTCTGACTATGACGGTTTTAACCAATTTACGGTTCACCGTTCGCCAGAACCTTTAATGTCGCCAGCTTGGTCACCAGATGGCCAAAAGATTGCGTACGTAACGTTTGAAAGTGGTAGTTCTGCGCTAGTTATTCAGACTCTATCAAGTGGTGCTGTTCGTCAGGTCGCATCATTCCCACGTCATAATGGGGCACCTGCATTCTCGCCAGATGGGACTAAACTAGCTTTTGCTCTGTCTAAGACAGGCAGCCTGAATTTATATGTGATGGACTTAGGTAGTGGTCAAATTCGTCAAGTAACAGATGGTCGTAGTAACAATACTGAACCAAGCTGGATGCCGGATAGCCAAACTTTAGTTTATACCTCTGATCAGGCAGGACGTCCGCAGATTTATAAAATGAATATTAATGGTGGTAGTCCTGTGCGTGTTTCCTATGAAGGATCGCAAAATCAGGATGCTGATGTAAGCCCGGATGGAACTTTCTTAGTGATGGTCAGCTCCGGGGGCGGTCAGCAGCATATCGCCAAACAGGATCTGGCAACGGGTAACGTTGAATATTTAACGTCAACGTTTCTAGATGAAACGCCGAGTATCGCACCTAACGGCACTATGGTAATTTATAGCTCCTCTCAAGGCTTGGGGACTATATTGCAGCTAGTTTCGACCGACGGGCGTTTCAAAGCGCGTCTTCCGGCAACCGATGGACAGGTTAAATTCCCTGCCTGGTCGCCGTATCTGTGATGCATAATAATAATGTGTGGCAAAAATATTAAGGATCAAAACGATGCAACTGAATAAAGTGCTTAAAGGGCTGATGATCGCATTACCAATCATGGCAGTCGCAGCTTGTAGCTCTAACAAAAACAACGACCAAACTGGTGACGATTCTTCTATGAATCAAACTAACACTGGTCTGTCTGCGGAAGAGCTGGCACGTCAGCAAATGGAACAACTGCAACAGAACAACACTGTTTACTTTGGTTTCGATAAATACAACGTATCTCCAGAGTATGCTGAAATGTTAGATGCACACGCAGCATTCCTGCGTAGCAACCCATCTGTACGTGTTGTTGTTGAAGGCCATGCGGATGAGCGCGGTACTCCAGAATACAACATCGCACTGGGCGAGCGTCGTGCTAACGCAGTTAAAATGTATCTGCAAAGCAAAGGCGTTTCAGGTGACCAAGTTTCACTGGTTTCTTACGGTAAAGAAAAACCAGCTGTGTTAGGTCACACTGAAGCAGACTACGCGAAAAACCGTCGTGCAGTCATTGCATACTAATAGATAAGCGAAATTATCTATTATGAACAGTAACTTCAGACAATTACTAGTTGGTCTGTCGTTATTGGTTGGCGTAGCGGCCCCTTGGGCCGCTATTGCCCAAGCGCCAATCAACAATGTCGGATCGGGTTCTTCCGCAGACCGCCTCACTCAACTTGAGACAGCTGTTAGCTCTCAAGGTCAAATTATTTATCAAATCCAGCAGCAATTAGCCGATAATCAACGTGATATTGATATGTTACGTGGGCAGATTCAAGAAAGTGAATACAAATTGAATCAGGTTGTTGAGCGCCAAAAAGATTTGTACATGCAATTAGACAAAGCGAGTGGTGGTGACTCATCAAGCTCTTCAGATGCAACTGATACTAGTGCATCAAATGCGCAATCACCTTCTTCAGATACGCCAGCCGCAAGCTCCGGTGGTAATGAAAAAGATGATTACAACGCAGCCGTTAAACTGGCGATGGAAAGTAAGTCCAAAGCACAGATTGATGAAGCGATTGGTGCATTGCAAGGGTTTATCAAAGCATATCCAAAATCTGGGTATCAATCGAATGCCAACTATTGGCTAGGACAGTTAAACTACAACAAAGGTAGCAAGGATGACGCCGCATTCTACTTTGCGACTGTAGTTAAGCAGTATCCGAAGTCTCAAAAAAGCAGTGAAGCCTTATTTAAAGTGGGCTTGATCATGCAAGATAAGGGACAGAAAGATAAAGCGAAGGCTGTTTACCAGCAGGTATTACAACAATACCCAAATAGTTCTGGTGCAAAACTTGCAGAGAAGAAGCTCAGTACACTGTAATTGATAACCCCGAAGCGATGTAGCCGAATATTTCGGGGTTATCCGTATGTTTAATGTGCACTTAATCTTTTTTTTAAAAAAAACCATTGCACCCTCGTCAGAAATCAGTAATATAAGCCGCCGTTGATACGAGAAAGCGCGGGTTGATAAATCCGAGTCATATCAGCAAGAATCGATTAAACATTGATTCTAAAAACATTTAGATGGGTCATTAGCTCAGTTGGTAGAATCGTTAACTGTTAATAAGATGGTTGCGGGTTCAACCTGAAGGGTAAAGAACCAAGAAATGAAGTTTTAAGATGGGTCGTTAGCTCAGTTGGTAGAGCAGTTGACTTTTAATCAATTGGTCGCAGGTTCGAATCCTGCACGACCCACCATCTAAAAGCAGTAAACAATTCAAGCAGTTCAGATGGGTCGTTAGCTCAGTTGGTAGAGCAGTTGACTTTTAATCAATTGGTCGCAGGTTCGAATCCTGCACGACCCACCATCTAAAAGYAGTGAAAAACAATTYAAGMARTWCAGATGGGTCGTTAGCTCAGTTGGTAGAGCAGTTGACTTTTAATCAATTGGTCGCAGGTTCGAATCCTGCACGACCCACCATCTCAAGTAAATTCCCCAATGACAAACAACTCTGTCATTTGCATATTGTATGTTGAGTGCAGGTGAGAAGCTGCGTTCAGGTTCGAGCCGAGCGAAGCGAGACAGCGTTGCGCTTGTCGCAACGACCCGAAGGGCGAGGGTAAAGCCCGAGTAATCCTGCACGACCCACCATCTCAAGTAAAACTCCAGTGATTGAATCATACCTCGACAAGATGGTTGCAGGTTCGACACGAAGTGTCAGTTCGAAGAACTGAAATCCTGCACGACCCACCATCTCAAGTAAACTCCTCAATGACAAACAACTCTGTCATTTGCATATTGTACGTTGAGTTCAGGTGAGAAGCTGCGTTCAGGTTCGAGCCGAGCGAAGCGAGACAGCGTTACGCTTGTCGCAACGACCCGAAGGGCGAGGGTAAAGCCCGAGTAATCCTGCACGACCCACCATCTCAAAAAATTCCTTCAATAAAATCCCATTAGCATTCACTCTTAACTCCAACTATTCCTAATTTAGTCGAAGAACAATTTACGCTAATACCAACACTCAACTTTCATCCCAAAAAACCAGCATTCCCTCGCCAGCCTAATACCATTTATTCCAGATTTTCAGGAATTAACCCATTATCCTTTAAGATCCCGATAACGATTTCTTGCACCTTTAAACCCACCGCTCGGTTATCTTGATAACCAAACAGTTTAATGGCCTCAGTCATCGCTTCCATAAAATGACCCATCAAGCAATGTAGAGATAATGCAGCTTTTTGCGCAGTACCGCAGTCAAAAATCGTTTCAGTGGCTTGAATAACATGCTCTGGCATCCATTGTTGGTAATGTTTACCGTTATACCAAACATCGTGTTGTTTATTTCCATGAGCAACAGTTTGCTCAAGTAAGCTGAGAAAGAAACGTTTCATGTCAGTACTTCTTGACCAAGCGCTCCATAGCTCATTACGCGTTAATGCAATTGCCACTTGGTGAGCTTCAAACCAAAAATCCGTAACCAGCTCATTAAACTGATGATCACTCAACGGCGCGGGCTTTAATACACTAGGCTTAGGTGACGGTAATGCATCTGTGATCCCAGTTTTATCTAATAGCACCATAAAACCACGTGAGTAAGTACTATCTAACCCTTGTTGCTGCATTTTGAGTAATCGAGAAGGTTCTGCAAATGTAAAATCAACTTTGCGTCCTTCTTCATAAATCACTAAACAGGTGGGATTTTCTGGCTCATTTTCACCACCATTTTCTAAATGTAATGCGATTAATGGAGTGGCAATAAGGCTAACCCATTGCTTATCATTGAAAAGTGCAGTCACACCATGGCCAATGAGCTCAATATCAATGTCTGAATAGCCATCGATGTCTAATTCTCGTCCTCTAGAGCCCGTCAGTATGACGGCTTCAATTCTAGGTTCGAGTAATGAAATAGAAATTATTTTATTTAATAGCGTTGCAGGTGATTCCATAACTAACCTATTGGAGTTAACAGAAGCCGCTAAGATACCGACAAATGAGGAGAAAAGCGAAAAACAAATCGTGAAAAAGGGCGCTACGGTAAAATTATTCGCTCATAGGTGAAAAGGTTGGAGACATCTTAGCCAAATAAGCGTATCTTGTTTAGTATATAAAACAAAAATATGCGGAATTAGGGGTTTTATGAATATTTTTAGGCATAAAATAACTTTCTGCTAAACAGAGGCAAGAAATGAGCGAGTTTATCGATTTTGACCATGCTGTTTATCCTTTTCCTCCTAAACCAGCACCGTTAAATACCGATCAGAAAGCGTTTTACCGTGAGCGTATTAAGCAATTACTAGTTGAAAAAAATGCGGTGATTGTCGCCCATTACTATACCGATCCTGAAATACAAGCATTAGCCGAAGAAACTGGCGGCTGTGTTGCCGACTCCCTTGAAATGGCGCGTTTTGGCGCTCGACATGATGCATCAACCCTGGTTGTTGCTGGCGTACGATTTATGGGGGAAACAGCCAAAATCCTAAGCCCAGAAAAAAATGTCTTGATGCCAACACTTGATGCGCAATGTTCGCTGGATATTGGCTGCCCTGATGAAGAATTTGCTCGCTTCTGTGATGCCCATCCTGACAGAACTGTGGTGGTGTATGCGAACACGTCAGCCGCGGTAAAAGCCCGCGCAGATTGGGTCGTGACATCCAGTATTGCGGTGGAGTTGATTGAACACTTAGATAGCCTCGGAGAAAAGATCATTTGGGCGCCGGATAAGCACTTAGGGCGCTATGTTCAACAACAAACCGGTGCGGATATTCTGTGCTGGCAAGGGGCTTGTATCGTTCATGATGAATTTAAGACTCAATCATTAGAGAAAATGAAAGCCATGTACCCTGAAGCAGCGGTACTGGTTCATCCTGAGTCCCCCCAAGCCATTGTGGATTTAGCGGATGCGGTCGGTTCAACTAGCCAACTGATTAAAGCTGCACAAACGTTGCCTAACCCATCCATGATAGTGGCGACCGACAAGGGTATTTTTTATAAAATGCAGCAATCATGTCCAGATAAGTCACTGTATATCGCTCCAACGGCAGGTGAGGGGGCAACATGCCGAACTTGTGCTCATTGCCCGTGGATGGCGATGAATGGCTTACAGGCGATTACAGCGGCTTTAGAAGGTAATGGTATCGAGCATCAAATCCATGTAGACGCACAGCTACGTGAAAAAGCCCTATTACCATTGGATAAAATGTTAAAGTTTGCAGAAAGTCTAAAATAACAACCAAAAATGTGCGGTTTAATTTCAAATAAGTTAACCGAGTGATATTGATGAGCAATGCTATTTTAACGATGAATGATAAATAGGATTTGAAAATGGAGTTTTTTAGCACCGCAAATACGTTAGTGCAGATCCCTGTATGGGGAACTATTTATGACCTTTCGTATATTGAAGCTGTTGGCACAATAGCGGGTTTATTGTGCATTCTATTGGCAAGCTTTGAAAAAACCATCAACTACTTATTTGGTCTCATTAATGTGACCTTATTCGCAGTGATTTTTTTCCAAATTCAGTTATACGCTAATTTGCTTTTACAGGTATTTTTCTTCGGCGCCAATATTTATGGTTGGTATGCGTGGAGTCGCGTATCAAACTCTCAAGAGGCCGAGTTGAAGATCCGCTGGCTAAGCCTGCCGAAAGCGTTAACGACACTGGTCATTTCGGTTTTAGCTATTATTTCCCTCACTTTTAATATTGATGCAGTATTTGGACGCCTTGCGACTTGGGCCGTTGAATTATTAAACCTCTTTGGTGCTAATTTAACTTTACCAACAATAGACCCAGATGCTTTCCCATTCTGGGATTCCACAATGACAGTGTTATCTGTGGTTGCGATGATTTTAATGACCCGCAAGTATGTTGAGAACTGGCTACTCTGGGTGGTGATTAACGTTATTAGCATTGTGATTTTCTTTATCCAAGGCGTTTATGCAATGTCACTGGAATATTTAATTCTGCTTGGTATTGCATTGAATGGTTCTCGGCTGTGGATCAAATCCGCGAAAGAAAATGGCTCAACGGCGTTATCTCGTGACTAAACTTCTTATTGAGTCAGTTACTCAATAGGAAAAAATGCAAAAAACGGCTAAAGTAACATTATCGTTGTTTAGCCGTTTCTTTATATTTTTACTCTGTATAACCCATCTATCATTTAGCAATTGTGCTAAATACCAACGTTTCGCCTCATTTTATAATCAGAAGCGGAATAATGAGTGATTATCTCGCCATTTTGGCTGTTTACAGATGGCTAGGGAACGGTTAGATTGAAAATTCGATACCTGTCGCATTTTAAGTTAATTGTTAGCTATTGAGACTCAAAAGGGTATGTAACTCAACTTTAGGAAAAATAATAAACATTGGATATACCAGTATGAACTATCAGAACGATGACGTCAGAGTAAAACAAATAAAAGAATTATTACCCCCTATTGCACTGCTTGAAAAATTTCCAGCAACCGATAAAGCGGCGTTTACCGTTCATGAAGCTCGTCATGCTATTCATAATATCCTAGTAGGAAAAGATGACCGTCTTGTGGTTGTTATTGGTCCATGTTCTATTCACGATACAAAAGCGGCTTTAGAGTATGCTGAGCGCTTGAAAAAATTACGCGAAGAGCTAAAAGGTTCTTTAGAAATCGTGATGCGAGTTTATTTTGAAAAACCGCGTACTACCGTTGGTTGGAAAGGATTAATTAACGATCCTCATATGGATCATAGTTTTGATATTAACGAAGGCTTACGTATTGCGCGCGAGCTGCTGTTAACGATCAACGACCAGGGCTTACCAACGGCAGGTGAATTCCTCGATGTGATCAGCCCACAATATGTGGCGGATTTAATGAGCTGGGGCGCCATTGGTGCGCGTACAACTGAATCACAAATCCACCGAGAGTTAGCGTCTGGCTTGTCTTGCCCGGTTGGTTTTAAAAATGGTACCGATGGCACGATTAAAATTGCGATTGATGCGATTAATTCCGCGCGTTCAGCGCACAGTTTCTTATCGGTCACTAAATGGGGTCATTCAGCTATCGTGAATACCAGCGGAAACCCTGACTGCCATATTATTTTACGTGGTGGTAAAACGCCAAATTACAGCGCTGAACATGTTAAAGAGGTGCGTGAAGGGCTGACGAACGCAGGGCTTATCCCAAGCATTATGATCGATTTTAGCCATGCTAACAGCAGCAAGAAATTTGAAAAACAGATGGAAGTTGCAACGGATGTTAGCGCACAGCTGAGCAATGGCGATCGCTCAATTACGGGCGTGATGATTGAAAGTCACTTAGTTGAAGGTAACCAGAATTTAGAATCTGGCGAGCCTTTGGTTTACGGCAAAAGTGTCACGGATGCATGTATTGGCTGGGATGATACGGAAAAAGTTTTACGACAGTTATCCGATGCAGTGATTGCACGTCGCCAAAAGTAATTAATAAAAAACTCGTTTAAAATATGAAAAAAGCCAGTTCGTTAATTTAGGAACTGGCTTTTTTTGTGATTATTTCTGCACTCGGCTTAATAATTTTTCAATGCTTGCCTGATCTTCAGGTGCCATATTTGTAGGATTAGCAGAGAGCTGAATATCAGAACCTTCCACTTTAGCTGTGAAAAATAATTTTCCTTTCTCGCTTTTTACGTAGAACACATCCTTGAGTGGAATACGGTAACAATAAGCAAAGATATTCGGGCGAATATAAAAATGGTTATCTTTAATCGCTAAATAGGTAGTGGCACTGGCTTTTTTACCAAAGAAACCTAAGAAAACAGCGAATACGAATAAAAACATTCCTAGGCTTTGGCTTAATACAATCAGTATGATACCTAAAATCGCAATCGGGAATACCATCATTGTATTGCTGCGTTTATTCATTGGGATACTGACATCGAAAGGGACATTGATAGTGGTATCAAATGGCGTGAGTTGATGGTAACGCCAGCGAATGGCAGAAAAGACCATCCCCATCGCAAATACAATCGTAATGGGCATTAACGCAATACTGCTGATGATGGCAAGGACAATGGCAAATGTCGGCTTATAGTTGAGTACCATCATACTGACGATTTGCAGTGGGAAGCTGACACACGCAATAATCATCAATGTTTTCATCAGCTCAGGGTTTGCACTCCCCGCAGGTCCTTCAAGGCTCATTTCTCCGGTTTGTAACATATACAGTAACGCACCTAAGATACTGGCACTGAGGATTAACCCCACCCAGACATAAAGATTAAACTTATTCATTTTCTTGATTTATCAACCTTCCAGTAAATTTTGCCTATGATAGTCGGTTATTGCCGTTTTCGACACTCCGAGGTGATGGATTTTATAATCAAATACAAAAAAGGGAGAGAAAACCCAATAAAAAAGGGCTAAGCCATCGGCTTAACCCTCAATCAATCCGTTAGGTATAAAGAGAAGTCAGTAATTACTTCGCTTTACCTTGGTTTGCAACCGCGGCTTGTTTTGCTGCGATTTCATCTTGGTTACCCAAGTAGTAGTGTTTGATTGGTTTCATGTTCTCATCGAACTCATAAACCAGTGGCACTGCTGTTGGGATGTTCAGGTTCAGAATCTCTTCTTCGCCCATGTTGTCCAAGTATTTAACCAGTGCACGCAGTGAGTTACCGTGAGCTGCGATGATCACTTTCTCGCCTTTTTCAACACGTGGTTTAATCACTTCTTCCCAGTAAGGAACAACACGGTCGATAGTGGTTGCTAAGCTTTCAGTGACTGGCAGTTCAGATGGTTTCAAGTTTGCGTAACGTGGGTCATGACCAGGGAAACGCTCATCATCTTTAGTCAGGTCTGGTGGAGTGATAGCAAAACCACGACGCCACAGTTTTACTTGCTCATCACCGTATTTTGCAGCAGTTTCTGATTTATCTAAACCTTGCAGTGCACCGTAGTGACGCTCGTTTAGTTTCCAGCTTTTTTCAACTGGCAGCCATTGCTGTTCAACTTGATCCAGAATGTTCCATAAGGTGTGGATAGCACGTTTTAGAACGGAGGTATAAGCGAAATCAAAAACAAAGCCTTCTTTTTTCAGCAGTTGACCTGCATTTTTGGCTTCTTCACGACCTTTTTCTGACAGTTCTACATCAGTCCAACCGGTGAAGCGGTTTTCTTTGTTCCACTCACTCTCACCGTGTCTTACTAAAACCAGTTTAGTTACAGCCATAGCTAAAACTCCTATCAGTACATTCAAATTAGAAATGAATTATTGCTGACCTACATTATAGGGATAGTCGCCCCGAACGCTAGTGACAACATGACGTTTTCTCAGTTTTAAGTCAAAAAAATCAATAATATCTAGGGATTAGTAATTTTAATTTAACTTAAGTTTAGGCGAAACGATTTAGTTTATTAGGTGTTTTAACACCGTGTCACTGGCTCAGTAAATCAGAAGGTATGGCATAGATTTAACCCTAAGTGAATCGATACAGCAAGTGAAAAATTCAATAATAATATGTGCTGGATTAATTTATTGGGGAATTTGATAAGCGGCAATAAATGATGCTGGTAAGTAAATACTTACCAGCAGGATAACGGGGTTATAGTTTTGATACGACTTCAATATCGTAGTGGTATTTATCCCCATCAGGAACAAATTTCAGTCGATGGGTAATGCACGATGGAGCATCTTCTTGGTGATGTGAAACAAACAATAGCTGAGTATTTCCTCGGCTAAGCATAATATCGATAAAACGCAGAACCAGCAGGCGATTTAGCCCATCAAGCCCTTGAAGAGGTTCATCCAAAATAAGCATGGTAGGGTGTTTAACCAAAGCGCGAGCAATCAGAATTAATCGCTGTTGACCCCACGATAAGCTATGAAATGGTTGTTGAGCCGTTTGTGGCGCAAATCCAAGTAGTGCTAGCCATTCATAAGCTAACTGAACTTGGCGGTCTGAAGGTGTTTGATACAGACCAATAGAGTCATGGAAACCGGAAATAATTACGTTGAGTACACTGGTTGCCACACGATATTCTTGATGAATACTGTTACTGACATAGCCAATGTGGCGCTTAATATCCCAAATCGTTTCTCCGCTGCCGCGACGGCGTCCAAACAAGGTTAAATCATTACTATAACCTTGAGGATGGTCTCCGGTGATCAGGCTTAATAGTGTGGATTTACCTGCACCATTTTCACCAATGATCTGCCAGTGTTCTCCGGGATTAACTTGCCAGCTTAGCCCATGCAAAATGGGTTTATCGTTGTAGCTAACAACGCCATTATTTAAAACAATACGTGGTGTCTCTTTATCAAGCGTCTCTTCAAGAGTTGGGTCTTCTTGTTCAGGAATAGTGAGTTGCTTGATTTTTTCGCTGTGCTGTAGCTGGTGGATCAGCGTGTTAGCAAGCACTGACTCTCTATCGCCACTTAGCGTGAGTTTACAGTCAGCGACAACACCAATGTGCTCAACAAAATCGGGGATCTCATCAAAGCGGTTGAGCACCAATACGACGGTGAGTCCTTTATCATGCAGGCTAAAGAGCAGTTCGCTAAGGTTGCTTCGTGAATAAATATCTAAGCCATCAAAGGGTTCATCGAGGATCAGTAAGTCTGGAGATCCCATCAACGTCTGGCACAGTAGGACTTTGCGAGTTTCCCCCGTGGACAGGTATTTAAAGCGACGTGATAGCAAATCGCTGATACCAAATTTAGCCGCAAGCTCTAAGCATAATTCATTATCTTTATGATGAAGTTGAATAATCTCCGCGGCAGTAAAGCCAGTATCTTCTTCATCGTCACTGAGTAAGTCGGTGTTATTACGTTGCCACTCTTCTGCGATGATTTTTTGTAGCTGCTCAAAAGAGAGGCGAATAGGGGATTTGAAGCCGCTTTGGGTGATACCGGAAAGGGATTGCAACTCCCCAGAGAGTACGCGTGCTAGCGATGACTTTCCGCTACCATTGGCACCAATAAAAGCCCAGCTTTCACCCGAATGGATTTCGAGATGAGGAATATCGAGCGTTTGGGTTTCGCTCAGTTTAAAGCACCCATTTTGTATTGTTATCGAGCTCATTTAGCTTCCTTATCATTGACCTGCCTGCTACCACAAATAATCAGGTTTACAAGTAAAGTCAATAAGCTGACATGGGAGGAAGCTAAAAAATAGTGAATCAGGGGCAATATTAGGGGCGTTAACCCCTAAAAATCTAGCAAAGTGTAGCGATAATCACTTGGTCAGCATTAAATAGCGCTGTAATTGAGTCGTTAATCGCCAGCTTTAACGCATCAACTTCTTGATTTGATAAGGTGGAGCAGAGTGTTTCTCCACCCGCTAAAGTGACAAGGATTTCGCTGTTTTCAGGGCCTCTTTCGAGGGTTGAAACGGTGCCTGAGAGTTGATTATCAAAATGGGTTTCGCTTGGTTTCTTGGTCAGTTTTACCCATGGTGCTTTAATCAGGGCGAGGACTTCTTTTCCTTCAACTAAGCTAAGGCGGTTAGCGCTAGATTCGGTGAGTGCGGCGTTAATGACGGTTTTCTTGTCGGCCAGTTTTACTTGAACGTGCTGTAAAACATGGTTGTGATCTCGTGCAATCAGAGTGCCGAAAAACTGGTTGCGGGCACTGGTTTGCAATGAAAAGCGAGAAATTGCAGCGAGCAGGCTATCAAGGGGAAGGCTATCATCTTTGAGCACATCAAAAGCTTTTTGTTGAATTTGCCCCAGTAAATCATAGAGCTGGATTAATCTTTCCCCATACTGGGTGAGCGTGGTTCCGCCACCACCTTTGCCTCCGGTTGATCTATCTAACAGAATGTCATCGGTGAGTTGGTTCATTTCATTGATGGCATCCCACGCACTTTTATAGCTGATCCCTGCAAGTTTAGCACCTTGGCTAATTGACCCTGTTGCTTTTATTTGTTTTAGTAGAGCAATTCGGCGAGGGTCGGCAAATAAACTTCCCTGTAGCTTCAATGTAAGTAAGATTTCGGCCTGCATTGTTAAGATCTCCCTGCTAGGATTGTGGCGGCAAAGGCAAAAAGCACGTTTAGTATCTTGCTAGTATAATAATTTGTCTAAAATAGTATGCAATATAATGCTATTGTGCGTTATTATTTTTGTTATATCGATTTTTCCCTCGTCAGCGTATCAGAATGCTGGTGAGCACAGTATCACTGAAGAGGCTTAGATGTTAGAACTTATCAAAAGTTTGGGCTTTGCCCTGTTAATGGTTCCGGTTGTAATGGTATTGATCATGGGTCTGATCTATGGCTTAGGTTCATTCTTTAACCTATTGTCTAAAGCGCATGTTCCGCATCACCATAATACTGAAAATAAGTAATACATAGCGAGCTTAGCTCGAATTAATCCTAGCCCCTTGATTGTGCATGCAGTCAAGGGGCTTTTCGTTTTAGAAAAGCGCTTTAAAATAAATGATGTTGATCATCGTAGTAGTTTGAAAACAGTTCCCTGCGGTTCTGAATATTAAATTGCTGCTGTTCTTCAATGGATTTTTCTGGGAAATCTTCATGGAATGCTTTGAGGATCTCTATTGGATCTTGTTGTGTGTTCTCAGTTAATTTTTTGATTGCTTCAAGAACAAATAGCCCACAACCATTTGGCACGTATTGTTGAATATCCCCTTCAATAAAGGTCATATTATCACCAGCCCCAACAACTTGAGCGGCATCCATGAGTTGTTCACGAATTTCGGGCGTGAGTTCAGTGAATGAATTGAATACCACACTATCGGTTTTCTGTGTCAATTGATCTCGATAAAGTGCAAGAAAAATCCAATGTTCGTGGACATTGATGGGGAATAATTCAAGTTGATTCAATCCCTGCGAATTTTTCTCTTTTTGTTCAATATTTTCCTTCAAAAAATCTAACCCACTTAGAGTAAGAGGCATTGCGCTATTGATGGTTACATTAGATGGTAAGGCGTTGAGGACTTTATTCGCTGAATTAATTTCATCGCTGGTGACCATTCTATTTGTATCCCAAAGTGTTGATCCAGTTTTATCATCTTTGAATAACAAGGAGCTTAACCTAATCTTATCCATGAGATTCTTTATGGATGAACCAATAATATAGAGGAGCTTAGACGGTTTTTTTAGCTTTGAATCGTCAAAGTGGTTTGCAAGTTTTTTGTCGTTAAATAATTGGTATAACGCCTCACTGGTTTTCTGGATTTCCTTATCAATCCCTTTCTTTGCTGGCTGTTTACCACTGAATAAATCGAATAGGATATTTTCGGCTTTTTTTCCTGAAGGGTCTTGGCGTAGGGCGATATTGTGCAGTAACTCAATGCTGTTTAAATTTCCATTTCCGGCCTGTTTTCCCAAAACATCCAACGTTTCTGGATTGACCTCTTCATCAAATAATCGATTAAATTGTTTGGTCGTTAATCCGCTTATGTAATTATTTTGGGTTGGAGCACGTACTACCTGTGTGGGAATCATACCTTTTCCTTTTTTCATGACGCATGGCAAAAAAATTGAATTAAACATTCAAATGTAAATGATTTGTGCCGATAAAATTACAAAGGAAATATATGTAAGGCTATATAAAAGCGATGATGCTCAGACCCAAAAAATCCTGCGGTGTAATGAGCATGATAAGTATCCCATTGAGAAAAAGTGGATGAGTTCTTGAGCTAGCACACCTTTATGTATTGTTTGACTTTAAGTTAACGTTGTATCTTGATATATATAGCGTGTTAAATAATACAATGGTGGATTAACATGAAAAAAGGTTTGATATCTCTGGTTGCGGGTGCCACGTTAACACTGACTATGGCAGGTAATAGCTTCGCGGCTGAAAAAATTACCGTGTTTGCAGCAGCGTCACTGACTAATGCACTGAATGAAATTTCAGAACAATATAAGAAAGAAACGAATGTTGAAGTGGTGGCTTCTTATGCTTCTTCTTCAACGCTGGCTCGCCAGATTGAGCAAGGTGCACCGGCAAACATGTTTATCTCTGCTGACCAGCAGTGGATGGACTTTGCGATTGATAAAAATCTGATGGTTAAAGATACCCGTTATACTTTATTAGGTAACGAGTTAGTGTTGATTGCACCGAAAGATTCAAAAATCGATAAAGTGGAAATTAACAAACAGACCGATTGGAAAAAACTGTTAGATGGTGGCCGTTTAGCAGTCGGTGACCCTGACCACGTTCCTGTTGGGATCTATGCGAAAGAAGCATTGACCTATTTAGGGGCTTGGGAAACCGTTGACCCATTATTAGCACGTACTAACAACGTACGTAGCGGCATGGCGCTAGTTGAGCGTCAAGAAGCACCATTAGGTATTGTGTACGGTTCTGATGCTGTTGCAAGCCAAAAAGTAAAAGTAGTGGGTATTTTCCCTGCTGACACTCATAAACCTGTTGAATATCCAATGGGAATTGTGAAAGATCAGGATAATAAAGCGACCCGTGACTACTATGAATACCTGAAAACCCCCGCGGCTTCAGAAATATTCAAGCGTTACGGCTTCACTCCAAATCAAAAATAATTAAGAGATCATATCGTTGCAGATGTTAAGTCCTTATGAATGGGAAGCGATTTACCTCAGTTTAAAAGTTTCCAGCGTGGCGGTGCTATTTAGCTTACCGTTTGGTATTTTGATGGCTTGGGTATTAGTCCGCTGCCATTTTCCTGGCAAAACATTGCTCGACAGTATTATCCACTTACCACTGGTGCTACCGCCAGTGGTAGTGGGGTATTTGCTTCTCGTCAGTATGGGTAAGCGAGGATTTATTGGCGAATGGCTGTATGACTGGTTTGGTTTCAGTTTTACATTCAGTTGGCGAGGTGCTGCATTAGCATCGGCGGTGGTCGCATTTCCATTAATGGTGAGAGCGATACGCTTAGCGCTAGAAGCCGTAGATAAAAAGCTGGAACAAGCTGCACGAACCCTTGGCGCGAGCCCATTAAGAGTTTTTTTCACGATCACCATTCCATTATCGTTACCGGGAATTATCGTCGGTACGGTTTTAGCGTTTGCACGTTCTCTTGGCGAATTTGGGGCAACTATTACGTTTGTGTCTAATATTCCAGGGGAAACTCAGACAATCCCACTTGCTATGTATACGTTGATAGAAACGCCGGGAGCAGAAACTGATGCGGCGCGTCTGTGTATTATTGCGATTGTCTTAGCCTTAATTTCGTTATTAATTTCAGAATGGCTGACCCGTTGGGGCAAGAAGCGTCTGGGGGTAGCCTAATATGTTAGAACTAAATTTCGCTCAAAGATTGGGTGATTTACAAATGGAAGTGAATACCCAGTTACCCACGGAGAGCATCACGGCAGTTTTTGGATTATCCGGTGCGGGAAAAACATCACTAATCAACGTGATAGGCGGATTAACTAAGCCAAATAAAGGGCGTATCGTTCTAAATGGACGCACGCTGGTGGATATCGAAAAAGGGATCTGCTTGCCCCCTGAAAAGCGCCATATTGGCTATGTTTTCCAAGATGCTCGGTTATTTCCCCACTACCGCGTAAAAAGTAATTTACGTTACGGTATGGCGCCGCAAATGAAAGAGCGATTCGACGATATCGTTGAATTGTTGGGGATTGAAAAATTACTAAATCGTTTCCCAATGACCCTATCCGGTGGGGAAAAACAGCGAGTGGCAATTGGGCGCGCATTATTAACAGCGCCTGAAATTTTGCTGATGGACGAGCCATTAGCTTCTCTTGATCTTCCTCGCAAGCGTGAATTATTGCCTTACTTAGAAAAGCTCTCCCAAGACGTTAAAATCCCGATTTTGTATGTCAGTCATAGCCTCGATGAAATCCTGCGTTTGGCGGATAAAGTTATCGTCATGGCGCAAGGTAAAGTGAAGGCATTTGGCCCCCTAGAAGAGGTATGGGCAAGTAGCGCGCTACGTCCTTGGTTACAGCAAGAAACCTTGAGTAGCGTGTTGAGTGTGGAAGTGCATAGCCAGCACCCTGATTATCAGATGACGGCGGTAATGGTTGGCAATCAAAAGTTGTGGATCCCCCGCGTCGATGTAGATAAAAACAGTGCGTTACGGTTACGCATTGATGCCTCTGATGTCTCGTTAGTGCTTGAAAAACCTTCAGTGAGCAGTATTCGTAATATTCTTTCTGCGGAAGTGGTGGAATGGATAGAGGATGGCGAGCAAGTGGATGTGAAGTTAGATTTGGGGGATGAGCACTATTTATGGGCAAGGATCACGCGCTGGGCTAGGGATGAACTTTCGATTCGTAAAGGACGGAAGGTGTTTGCGCAGGTTAAGTCGGCATCCCTTTCTAAAACATTCTAAAGGCTCGTTGTTCTTCACACCGCAGCGTTGTTGCCTTCATTAACTCGCCCTAGTCATATACACAAGTATACGCTTAGGGATGAGTGAATTTGTCGCCTAGCTGCAATGCGAATAACTTAGAGCCTTGCATTGAGTTGTTTTACAAAACATATTTGCGGATCACTTCGGCGATACCCGGTTCGGTATTCACGCGAGTGACTAGCTTCGCTTGCTGTTTGATTTCATCAACGGCGTTGCCCATAGCAACCCCGAGGCCTGCGGTTGTTAGCATACTTAAATCATTGAAATTATCGCCGAAAGCAACCACATCATTCATACTCATGCCTTGGGCTTCGACCCATTCTTTCAGGCGCTGACCTTTGCTATTGCCTTTGCGACCCACATCCACCTGATCTTCCCACGACCATTCGCAATCCAAGTCTAATTCTGACTCAATTTCACGAACAATATCGTGCAGGCGTTGATGGTCTGGTGAGGTGACAGCGAATTTCCAAATGTACTCATATTGGTTGAGTGCATGAGCGAAATCTTCGATAAATTCAAAAGTTGGGCGCTGGTGCTGAGGTAAAGATTGCGCCCAATTTAATGTCCGCGTCACACCTTCAGTTTTCGTGTGATACAGCATCGCATTATCAACATACATTAAATGTTGAATATCAGAGCCGCGCAGTTTTTCAATCAGTAAAGCAGCGGAATCCACCGTCATTGGGTTGGATTTAAGGACTTTTTTACCTAAATAGTCATACAGATAGGTACCGTTACAGCAAATTGCAGGGGTATCTAAGTCAAGTGTCTGATAAAACGGATGAATGGCCACATGGTGGCGACCTGTCACAATGATGACTTTTACCCCTTGTCGACGGGCTTCATTCAGGACTTCTAAAGATTCGGGCAGAATTTTTTTCTGGTGATCAAGTAGCGTTCCATCGAGATCAAGGGCAATAACACGGTATGACATAAACGACTCCATATGATTTTTTTCGGATTCATTTTAGGGCTTTATGATAACTGAAGTTGATTAGTGTTTATACACTAAACTGTGCGGAGCTGGTTTTTAGTGGTTATTGGGTTTTTAGCCGTAATTTGTTTTTTTAGCGGCAATTTGATTTTTTTTCGGTATAGTCAGTCAATCATTTCATTCGATGATTTTACTATCAATCAAGGAGTCAGGATGGATCAGGTTGTTTATGTTGCCAGCCCAGAAACCCAACAAATTCACGTTTGGGCGATGAATCAAGTGGGCGAACTCTCACTACTGCAAACCGTGAGTACGCCAGGGCAAGTACAGCCAATGGTGGTGAGCCACGATAAAAAGCATCTGTATATCGGAGTTGGTCCTCACTTGAGCGTTGTGACCTATGATATTGAACCTCAAGGTACATTACGTTTTAAAGCACAAACCTGCGTACCAGGAAAACCTGTGCATTTATCGCTGGATAATAGCGGTAAATTCCTGTTTGTCCCTTCTTATCACCAGCACAATTTAGCGGTATTACCGATTGGCTGTGACGGGGTTGCAGGAGCACCAATTCAAGTGATCGAAGGATTGCGCCATCCGCATTCATCCCATATGGACGCTGATAATCAGCAGCTGTGGGTGCCATGCCTAGGCGAAGATCATATTCGCCTGTTTGATCTGACAGAAAATGGCTATTTAACTGAAGCCACAGCGGATCAAATCACGACAGCATCGAAAGCAGGCCCTCGTCATTTAGCGCAACACCCTCAAGAAAAAGTGATTTACTGCTTGAATGAACTAGATTCCACGATCAACGTTTACCATAAATTTACGCGTTACCGTGAAATGCAGAATATAGCGTTGTACCCTGAGGGAAATCAGAGCCAGCGTTGGGCGGCGGATATTCATATCACGCCAAATGGTCATCATTTATATGCGAGTGAACGCTCAGAAAGTTACTTAGCTCACTATCAAGTGTCTGAGAATGGGCGCGAGTTAAGTTTAGTCGGACGCTACCCAACACAAGCGCAGCCTCGTGGTTTTAATATTGACCCATCAGGGCGTTTCTTGGTGTCGAGTGGACAAAAATCCGATCATATTTCAGTGTCAGAGATTGACTCTATCACTGGAAAATTAACTGAATTAGCGCGTTATAAAGCCTCTGCGGGCTGTATGTGGGTGACATTCCGTTAATTGTTGACAAGCCTGCCGCTGTGTGAATAACCCAGCGACAGGTTTCATTACGCGGTAAGCACTTTTTCCATTGCTTGAGTTATTTTACTCAGCTGCTCTGGGGTAATAATATACGGCGGCATCACATAAATAAGCTTACCAAATGGGCGTACCCATACCCCTTCAGCCACAAAAATTTTCTGCAATTCGGCCGTATTGACTGGATGTTTCATCTCAATCACCCCAATAGTGCCTAGCACCCGAACATTTTGAACACTGGAATAACGGGCAAGGGGAAGTAACTCCGTTTTCAGTCGCTGCTCAATGTTGGCAACAGTCTCTTGCCATGGGCTTTCTAGCAATAATTTCAAACTGGCATTGGCAACGGCGCAGGCCAATGGGTTCCCCATAAAGGTCGGTCCGTGCATAAAGCAGCCAGCTTCCCCATTACTGATGGTTTCCGCGACATGGCGAGTGGCAATGGTGGCCGATAGGGTCATATATCCCCCCGTCAAACCTTTACCTAGGCACATGATATCAGGTGAAATTTCCGCATGCTGGCAAGCAAATAACTTTCCGGTACGACCAAAGCCAGTGGCGATTTCATCTGCAATGAGCAGTAATCCGTAATGGTCACAAAGCTCACGAACGCCTTTGAGGTAATTAGGATGATAAAAACGCATTCCGCCCGCACCTTGAACGATGGGTTCTAGGATGATCGCGGCAATGTCTTGATGATTCTCGGCAAGTTGACACTTGAGTGGCTGAAGATCATTTTCATTCCATTCATCATGGAAACCACATTGAGGCGCATCGACAAAAATATGAGGCGGCAAATAACCTTTGTATAAACCGTGCATGGAGTTGTCAGGATCACACACCGCCATCGCACCAAAAGTATCGCCATGATAACCATGACGTAAAGTGAGAATGCGCTGGCGCTTTTCACCGCGAGCTTGCCAGTATTGTAGCGCCATTTTTAAGGAAACTTCTACGGCGACGGAGCCAGAATCTGCAAGGAAAACACACTCTAATGGCTCAGGGGTGATGGCAACCAGTTGTTTGCATAATGCAATGGCAGGTGGATGGGTAATACCCCCGAACATCACGTGGGACATTTTCGCCAGTTGGTCAGTGACCGCTTGATTGAGTACCGGGTGATTATAGCCATGAATGGTTGCCCACCATGATGACATTCCATCCACCAGCCTTCTACCATCTTCCATAATCAGCTCAGCACCTTCTGCGGCAACGATTGGGTAGGCAGGAATAGGGTGGCTCATTGAGGTGTAAGGATGCCAAATGTGCTTGGCATCAAAAGCAATATCACAGCTGTCCATAATTATCTTTCGTCAACTTTTTTTAGGTCATTTAGTTGACATGATAATCGCAATATTTAAACTGGCAACAACTTTTTCAACTGGAG
Organism: Providencia sp. wls1943; assembly: GCF_009706275.1. Lineage (NCBI taxonomy): Bacteria > Pseudomonadati > Pseudomonadota > Gammaproteobacteria > Enterobacterales > Morganellaceae > Providencia > Providencia sp. wls1943. The sequence goes on along the minus strand of NZ_WLTU01000025.1, from coordinate 209,325 downwards.
AGTTCCCGTGAGCCAACTAAAACAGTGGACAATAAAACAAGCTAACGAACTGTTTTCAATGCCGTTTTTCGAATTACTATTTCAAGCACAGCAAGTACATCGCCAACATTTTGACCCGCAACAAGTGCAAGTGAGCACGCTGCTATCTATCAAAACAGGGGCATGTCCTGAAGATTGTAAGTATTGCGCTCAAAGTGCGCGGTATAAAACGGGCTTAGAAACTGAGCGCTTGATGGAAGTCCAGCAAGTGGTTGAATCGGCGAAAAAAGCCAAAAATGCGGGTTCCGCGCGTTTCTGTATGGGCGCAGCATGGCGTAATCCGAAAGAGCGTGATATGCCTTACCTTGAAATGATGGTCAAGGAAGTGAAAGCACTAGGAATGGAAACGTGCATGACGCTGGGGATGATTGATGATTCGCAAGCAGGTCGCTTAGCGGATGCGGGGTTGGATTACTATAACCATAACCTTGATACCTCACCGGAATATTACGGCAATATTATCACCACGCGAACTTACCAAGACCGTTTAGATACGCTGGATAATGTGCGTAATGCGGGAATTAAAGTCTGTTCAGGTGGCATTTTGGGCCTAGGTGAAAAAGTCAGTGACCGTGCGGCATTACTCGTGCAGCTGGCGAACTTACCAAAACCACCAGAAAGTGTGCCTATCAATATGTTGATGAAGGTTGAAGGCACGCCAATGGCAGATAACGACGATGTCGATCCATTTGATTTTATTCGTACTATTGCTGTAGCGCGGATTATGATGCCAAGCTCCTATGTGCGTTTATCCGCAGGGCGCGAGCATATGAACGAGCAAACCCAAGCGTTGTGCTTTATGGCGGGTGCGAACTCTGTTTTCTATGGCTGCAAACTGTTAACCACGCCAAACCCTGATGAAAATAAAGATATTGCGCTGTTTAAAAAGCTGAATATCAACCCTGAGCGTATTGAAATGGAAGACGCGGAAGATCTGCAAGCAGCTAAATTGGCAGAAACGCTGTTAACCGCGGACAATGCGCAATTTTATAACGCGGCAGTCTGATGGGCTGGGCATCGTTTATCGATAGCCAATTGCAGAAGCGTAAAGACGCTTCTGCATGGCGTGAGCGCAGATGTATTGAAAAAAGCGCTGGGCGGGAACTCCATTTTCAAGGCAAAAGCTACCTGAATTTTTCGTCGAATGATTATTTAGGGCTTAGCCAACACTCCGACATTATCCGTGCTTGGCAGCAAGGTGCGCAAGAGTATGGGGTTGGAAGTGGTGGCTCTGGGCATATCACGGGGTTCACTCGCGCTCATCACCAAGCGGAGCAGAAACTGGCTGATTGGTTGGGTTATCCACGTGCCATTTTGTTTATCTCCGGCTTTGCCGCTAACCATGCCGTGATCACTGCGTTAATGATGGCGGAAGACCGTATTCTGGCTGATAAACTCAGCCATGCTTCTTTGTTAGAAGGGGCTATGCATTCCCAAGCCCAGTTACGGCGCTTTGGTCACAATAACGTTGATTCCCTCGAAAAGTTAATTAGTAAACCCCATGAAGCGAAAACGTTAGTGGTGACGGAAGGGGTGTTCAGCATGGATGGGGATAGTGCGCCACTTGATGAACTGCAAACACTGGCTCACGCCCACGATGCATGGTTAATGGTCGATGATGCTCATGGACTTGGGATCTGGGGTCAACAAGGGCGTGGTAGCTGTGATGCATACGGTATTAAGCCCGAGATTCTTGTGGCTACGTTTGGTAAAGCCGTTGGCGTTAGCGGGGCTGCGGTGTTGTGTGATGAACGTACTGCGGCCTTTTTAATTCAAGCGGCTCGCCATCTTATTTACAGCACCTCAATGCCTCCGGCTCAAGCCGTCGCTATCTCGGCGGCGATAGAAAAAATTCAACAAGCGGACGAGGAACGGGCTCAATTACAGCGCAATATTCGCTATTTTAGGCGCCAGCTTAATTTACCGGATATGCAGTTGGTGGATTCAAATACGGCTATCCAACCGCTGATTGTCGGGGATAATGAAAAGAGTTTGCAGTTATCACAATTCTTGCGTGAGAAAGGCATTTGGGTTCAAGCAATTAGACCGCCAACGGTTCCTCCAGGGAGTGCCAGATTACGCATGATATTAAGCGCCGCTCATCAGCAAGACGATATCGACAAATTATTGGAGGCTCTCAATGAGTTTGTCTTTGTATCATGATGAGGCGAGTTTATCGCGAAATATTCGAGAAAAAACCAAGATAGCTTCCGCATTTGGGCGTGCAGCCTCACGCTATGATTCTCTAGCTAGCTATCAACAAAATAGCGGTAAGCGGCTGCTTGGCTTGTTAGAAAGCCACGGGACAATAGAGACGCCTATGTTTTCTCTACAGGTATTAGATGCGGGCTGTGGGACAGGATTTTTTAGCCAAATTATCAAACAGAGGGGAGCGCATGTGACGGCGCTTGACCTCTCTGCCGGCATGCTAGATGTCGCGCGAAACAAGCAAGCGGCACACCGTTATGTCTGTGGGGATATGGACGCGCTTCCTTTTGAGGATGCCAGTTTTGATTGGGTATTTTCGAATTTAGCCATTCAGTGGTGCGATGATCTATCTCATGTTCTAAGCGAGCTATATCGTGTGACCAAGCCAGGTGGCGTTATCGGGTTCACCACATTAGCGGAGCACTCCCTTGGTGAACTCTCGGTGGCTTGGAAAGCGTTAGATGATTCCCCTCATGTTAACCGTTTTTTACCCTACTCAAAGATTGTTAAGAGCTGTCAGGCGTGGCGTAGCCAACTTTATCAACAAGCGGATACGCTCTATTTTTCTAACCTCATTGAATTGCTTAATTCGGTGAAGGGAATCGGCGCAACTCACTTAACTGCGGGTCGCCAACCGGGGCTGATGACACGTCAGCGTTTGCAGCAACTAATCGAGGTATACCCAAATACCGAGAAAGGGCTGCCATTAACCTATCAAACTGTATTTGGAATTATTTATCGTGACTAAAACGTATTTTGTAACCGGAACCGATACTGAAATCGGCAAAACGATGTCGAGTTGTGCATTGTTACAAGCGGCTAATCTGCAAGGGCTGAAAACCGTAGGGTATAAGCCAGTTGCTTCAGGTAGCGAAATGACGGCACAAGGTTTGCGTAATAGTGATGCACTACAGCTTCAAGCGAATAGCCGCATTAGCGTGCCTTATGAGCAAATCAATCCCATCATTTTTGAAGCGCCAACGTCACCACACATTGTGAGTGAAAAAACGGGTCAGCCCATTGAATTTTCTGTGATGACTCAAGGGCTAAAACAGTTACAGAAGCAGGCTGAATGGGTACTAGTGGAAGGTGCTGGCGGCTGGTATACCCCATTATCTGCCGAACAAACCTATGCAGATTGGGTGGTTGAGCTGCAGTTACCCGTGATTTTGGTGGTTGGTGTGAAGCTTGGGTGTATTAACCATGCGGTATTAACCGCGCAAGCTGTGAAAGCCTCTGGGTTATCTTTAGTTGGCTGGGTTGCGAATGAAGTGGAGCCTGCGGGCACATATCAACAAGAATATCTCACTGCATTGAAGCGTATGATAGGTGCGCCATGCTTAGGGATCATCCCGCATATCGAAAGCCAATCTACCGATTGTTTAGGGCAATATTTAGACCTTTCCTTCCTTTAAGATCCCTTAAAAATCGTCATAAACCCGCTATACAATTAGGTATGGCGGGAATACGCCTTTGACTTGTTTTTGCCGATCTTTTTTAACGTTAATGATCCTTTTTTTGTCAAGTTTCATCGGGAAAATACTAAGTAGTTTCCGTAAAAAAACAGAATATTTTTCTTTTGTCGCGAATGGAGAGTAAAAACACTTTCACCATTTCGCCATATTTCTGTCATTTTATCGCCAAACCGTAAAATGAGCATGTTACGGGAGTGCATGAGACGGAAGGGCTTCCAGAGTTATCCACTATTTCTGTGGATAACCTTGTGAATTAACATTCAAAAACCATTCTGATGCTAGGTGACAAGCGGCTTTGCCTTTATTTGATGTGATTCTGGGCTTTTATATAATTTCATTTAAATACAAATAGTTAAATAAAAGCAAGCGTTCTATTTAGATTTGCGTTAAAGCCAAAAAGTCTAAAAGCATAAAATATCCACTTTCGAAAAGGTCAAGTTTTATTTTGGGGATAACATTTTCGTAAACAGATTTCAACCTCATAAAAAGGAAATTTATCGCCAGTACTTGAAGCTGGTTTTTTATCCAGTATCATAGGCGAGAGATTATTAAAGAGGCATAACTATGAGCAAGGATTTTAAACTGTATTCTGATTTTCAGCCGGGAGGCGATCAGCCTGAGGCGATTCGTAAATTAAGAGAAGGGTTAGAAGATGGTCTTGCTCATCAAACCTTGTTAGGGGTTACGGGGTCAGGTAAAACATTTACAATTGCTAACGTTATCGCTCAAGAAAATCGTCCAACGATGTTGATGGCGCATAACAAAACCTTGGCTGCGCAACTCTACAGCGAAATGAAAGCCTTCTTTCCTGAGAACGCAGTGGAGTATTTTGTTTCTTACTACGACTATTATCAGCCTGAAGCGTATGTTCCCAGCTCTGATACCTTTATTGAGAAAGATGCTTCGGTAAACGAACATATCGAGCAGATGCGTTTGTCTGCAACCAAAGCTTTACTTGAGCGCCGTGATGTTATTGTAGTGGCATCGGTCTCTGCAATTTATGGGTTGGGCGATCCGGACAGTTATTTGAAAATGATGCTGCACTTGACTGACGGCATGATCATTGACCAGCGCTCTATTTTGCGCCGCCTCGCAGACTTGCAATATACCCGTAATGACCAAGCGTTTACGCGAGGGACTTTCCGTGTTCGTGGTGAAGTGATCGATATCTTCCCTGCAGAATCTGATGAATATGCATTAAGAGTTGAACTTTTTGATGACGAAGTGGAGCGATTATCGTTGTTCGACCCGTTAACCGGAGCTATTCAACATCGCGTACCACGCTTTACCGTGTACCCTAAAACTCACTATGTGACGCCAAGAGAACGAATTCTTGAGGCGATGGAAAATATCAAAGTCGAGTTAGCTGATAGGCGAAAAGTGTTGTTAGAGAATCATAAGCTACTGGAAGAGCAGCGGATCACTCAGCGCACCCAATTTGATTTGGAAATGATGAATGAGCTGGGCTACTGCTCCGGCATTGAAAACTATTCACGTTATCTTTCGGGTCGTGCTCCGGGCGAGCCACCACCAACATTATTTGATTATTTGCCCGCTGATGGATTGCTGGTTGTGGATGAGTCTCACGTAACCATCCCTCAAATTGGTGCGATGTATAAAGGTGACCGTTCTCGTAAAGAGACTCTCGTAGAGTATGGTTTCCGGCTGCCTTCTGCCCTTGATAACCGCCCAATGCGTTTTGAAGAATTTGAAGCTTTAGCGCCTCAAACTATCTATGTCTCTGCGACACCGGGTAATTACGAGTTGGATAAATCAGGACAGGAAGTGATTGAGCAGGTAGTTAGACCGACAGGGCTGCTTGATCCGCTGATTGAAGTACGCCCGGTGGCTACGCAGGTGGATGATTTGCTATCCGAAATTCGTATTCGCGTCCAGAAACAGGAGCGTGTGCTGGTCACCACCTTAACCAAGCGCATGGCGGAAGATCTCACCGAATATTTAGAAGAGCATGGGGAGCGTGTGCGTTATTTGCACTCGGATATTGATACGGTTGAGCGTGTCGAAATTATTCGTGATTTACGCCTCGGCGAGTTTGATGTACTGGTTGGGATCAACTTATTGCGAGAAGGTTTGGATATGCCAGAGGTTTCGCTGGTGGCTATCCTTGATGCTGATAAAGAAGGTTTCTTACGTTCAGAGCGTTCACTGATCCAAACCATCGGTCGTGCAGCGCGTAACTTGAACGGTAAAGCCATTTTGTATGGGGATAGGATCACTAACTCCATGGAAAAAGCAATTGCTGAGACAGAACGACGTCGTGCCAAACAGATGGCGTTTAATGAAGCCCATGGGATCACGCCTAAAGGCTTGAACAAGAAAGTGGGGGATATCCTCCAGATTGGTCACAAAGTGGGTGGAAAAGGGAAAGGGCGCGGTAAAGAGAGCATCAAAGATGAATCTCTGCTTAATGTCCAATCCATGTCAACGAAAGAGCTGGAGCAGCGTATTTCTCAGCTTGAAGCACAAATGTACAAGCATGCTCAAGACTTGGAATTCGAAGCTGCGGCGCGAGTGCGAGATGAGTTACAAACACTACGAAACCAATTTATCGCCAATTCGTAATTAACAATGAATAGTAAAGGTAGAGCTCAGCAAAATACTTGCGCTCTACCTTATTTATTCTGACTGAGATTACGCGTTAGCTAACTGGCCTTTTGCTATTACCGATTGGCGGTTACGCTCAAGTTCTAATGCACCTAAGTGAGACAGTACACAGAAGATAATGCAGCAAACAATGCCTCCTAACAGCAGATAGAAACCGGCATGCCAGCCCATACGGTCAACCACGAAGCCAAATAAGCTAGTACCTAAAGTTGCGCCAAGGATATAGCTCATAAAACCACGTAAGCCGACGGCTGAACCAACTGCGAAGCTTGGCACGATTTCCATTGTTTGTACTGACGCTAAGAACTGAGGCACATAGATTAAGCAACCAACAACTGCTGCAAAGAAGGTGACGACAGCTAATGATTGGCTTTGCCAGTAACCGATGAGGCAGAAGAAAATCAGTGTCATACAGACAATAGCTAACGGCATTCTACGACCTTTAAACAGTTTGTCTGTTAACCAACCTGCCAATAAAGTGGATGGAATCGCCGCCCATTCGAAGAATAAAAATGCCACGCTCATTTGATCTTTAGAGAAGTTTTTCTCGGTCAGCAGATAAATTGGTAGCCAGCTGATCACGCCAAAACGCACCATATACACAAAGACGTCAACAAAAGAGATATACCACGCATTTTTATTTTTCAGTACATAGGTACAGAAAATTTGGAAGGCGCTCATATTCTCTGGTGATTGCTCTTTTTGCGCCGAAGTCAGGATCACTTTTTCTTCTGGCATCATTTGGTCAAGTGCAGGTAAACCTTCTTGTTTTGGGGAACCTTTACCTAATACCAACACAACCCCTGCAAATAAAATCGCAATACAAGCGGGAACCATGTAACTCGCACTTTGCCAGTGCTCTGTTCCTAATACGGCGAAAGCAGCACCGACGATTGGGGCAACAATCCCCCCACCCACGTTATGAGAAATATTCCAGAATGCACCGATACGACCACGTTCACGACGCGGGAACCAGTTTGCAATGGTGATAAATGACGGACCCACACCCATGCCTTGGAACATACCATTAAGCACTACAAAACCAACGAATAACCAGAATGCGTTACTAAACCCCATTCCGAAGTTGACGATGGCACACAGGATCAAACCAAATGCCATAAATGCTTTTGGGCTAGCTTTATCGGCAAGGCTACTCATCACGCCTTTGCTGATCCCGTAAGCAATTAGCATACAGCTGGTTAATAGACCAATTTGAGTCGTACTTAAATCTAAGTTTTCTTTCAAATACGGGGTAGAGAGCGTGAAGTTGTTACGAACAATATAGTAAGCCAAATAGCCTAAGAAAACGCTGAGCAGTGCTTGAACACGATAGCGTTTATAGGCGGCAGGAACTTTTTCTGGTGCAATTTGTTTTTTTGCCGTGGCTGGCGTTAAAAATGACAGCATAGGTTCACCTGTGAAATAGAGTAAAAAGAAATTCCCTGATGTTTTTTGTCGTTTTATTTCTGACAGGCTCATCATGTTCTCGTTGAAAAAATATCGCAATATGAAGGGGTTGGGTCAAAATTGACCCAATTTTGTATAGTGACGAGTCAAATTGACCCATTCATAAATTAACGGGAATGGATTTCAAAGAATGAACAACTAAGGGTTGATTTAATCGCGTAACAATGAGAATAAAGCGGGTAAGTTTTGTCGTGTGCCCATAAATCCGAAAAGGGTAAAATTTGTCTCAAATGCACTTTTTGACAAACTCACACTATTGTTACTTTCTTTGATATGAATCACATCTACCCAGGGGATGACTACGCTCATGAGACTAATAACACCAATTCGTCCACTGATAATGCGGCTCTGTTTTTTTATTTTTTTGCTAAACAGCGTGGGAATTAGCCATGCGAAAAATGATGAATTGGTGATAGCGACAACATTCTCACCCGAAGCGACACAAGCGATAGTCACGAATTGGAATGCGCGAGTGGATGCGATACCTATCCGCACGATTAACCGAACCAGTGCCTCATTAGAGCGTTTGTTAGATACTGATGCCTTGGAAAATGTCGATTTAATCCTGACCTCCTCGCCGATGCTGATGCACCATTTGCAGCAGCATAATCGGTTGAGTGTATTGCCGGATATTCCTGAATATTCCCAGCGCTTAATTCCTGAATCCTTAAAAGGTTCCGTTGCTGCGGTGGCATTTTCCGGATATGGCATTTTGACTAACCGAAAGTGGATGGAGCAAAACAAATTACCCATTCCCAAGACATGGGATGACCTGACAAATAGCCAATATCAAGGCTCGTTATTGATAAGCAGCCCATCTCGTTCTGATACCTATCATTTAATGATTGAGTCGTTATTACAGCAGCGAGGGTGGGAAGATGGATGGCGCATTTTACTGGGAATGTCAGGGAATTTAGCCACTGTTTCATCACGCAGTTTTGGCGTAGCCGATAAAATCAAAGTGGGGCTAGGCGGGGCTGCACCGATTATTGATAACTACGCGAATGTGCTATTAGCGGATCCTGAACTTGAGTTTCACTATCTGCCTGATTCAGCTACATCGCCGACGTTTATTGCGATCACTCGCCATAGTTTAGCGCCAGAAAAAGCGCGAAAACTGATTGATTTTTTACTCAGTGAACAAGGGCAAAAAGTGTTTGCAGACAGCAGCACAGGAAAATATCCAGTTACGCCTCTTGAGGATGATAACCCTCGAAAAGCGCAGCAAAACCAACTATTAGATTCTCCTAAACCGCTAGATGTCCATTTGGTATTAAAGCGCCAGCGATTAGTTCAACAACTATTTGATGCGGCAATCACGTTTCGTTTAACGGAATCGAAAGATGCTTGGCGTGCTGTATATATGGCTGAAGCTAAGCTAAAGCACCCTTTACCAGACGTTCGAGCGTTACTGACGGCGATGCCAGTCAGTGCAAAAGAAAGCGAAGATCCTGCTTATTATTCGCGTTTTGAAGATAATCGCAAAGCGGAAGAGGAATATATGCGCTGGCAGCATTTCTTTCAGGAACAGCAACGTCAAGCCATCAGTGTATTGGAAGCAATTAAATGAAAACATCGATAGTGAAATTGATGGGGCGCTTCAGCATTACGGCTATTTTACGTGGAGCCTTTATCGCGGGCGCCTTGATGACACTGATCGTCAGTTGCGTCAGCTTATATGCATGGCAAGAGCAAAATAAGCAGATCCGCTACGCGCTTGGGGACTATTTTCCCAAAATGCAGGCTTCATTTTTGATTGAAGGGCAGCTAAATACTTTAGTCAATGAATTGAACGAATTTTTAAAAGCGCCAAATACAGCGACGAGATTACAACTACGCAATCAGATCACTGCACATTTGGCGCAAATCGCTGCGTTTAACCAACAATTAAATGGGCAGGATCAACAGCAGATTTCCTTGATTTTGTCGCAAAGCCAGGATCTTTTGCAGCGATTGGATAAGGCACTGTATGCCCTGTTTTTAGCACGGGAAAAAATTAATACATTATCTTCTCGGATCAACTGGTTACATGACGATTTTAGTACGGAACTCAACTCATTATCGCAAGATATCAGCCTACAACAAGGCTCTTTACTGGATAAAATTGAGCAAGATCCTCTTCAAGCGAAAGGGTTACAAAGTCGGTTACGTAACGTGCAAGGAGAGTTGCAGCTTATTTATACATTGGCGCGTTTGGAAGAGCAGATCACCAATATTTTGACGGGGCGCTTGAAGGATATTCAAGGGGATAATGCTTTTGATGACCCCATCGATGTTAACGGTTATGCCCGCTATTTAGGATACTTAAAAACGAACTTAGCCACCAATGAAGAGGCGTTGAATTTATACCCGAGTTCAGTGACGCTGCGTCAAACCATTGATGAGTTATTAGATATTGGTCTTTCGGATAACCAAATGCTCGAAGTCCTACAAAATTATCAAACGGCGAAAAGAGCTTTAAATGAAGCAACGACCGAAAAGGAGCGAATTTTAGCTGATTTTCGCTCTCAGCTTGATTTACAACTTGGGAGTAGCCACTTTCAGTTACAAACGCTGAACCAACGTTTAGCGAACATTATGTCGTGGAGTGGCACAATTATTATTATTACCGCAGGGTTGGCGTTACTGTTGGTATTGCTGTTCAATATGCTGTTTATTCGCCCTCGCTTGGTCAAGCGCTTTACCGCATTAAATCAAGCAGTGGCTCGGATCAGTATTGGGGATTTGACGACCCATATTCCTGTCGAAGGTCGTGATGAGTTAGGGCGAATTGGTACACTGTTACAGCGCAGTATTGCTCAAATTAATCAACAGAAAACTCAGTTAGAGCAAGAAATTGCAGAGCGTAAGGCAATAGAAGAAAACTTAAGAACCACGCAAAATGAGCTGATCCAAACGGCAAAACTTGCCGTCGTGGGGCAGACGATGACTACCTTAGCTCACGAAATTAACCAACCGTTAAATGCTCTCTCAATGCACCTGTTTATGGCGAAAAAAGGGTTGCCAAAGCAAGATAATGACACCTCATTGATCGCGATAAATAAGTCAGAACAACTCGTGGCTCGAATGGATGGTATTGTGCGTTCACTACGTCAATTCGCTCGTAAGCGTGATGATAATGAGCAATTACAACCTGTGAATTTACGCCAATCAATTCAAAGCGCTTGGGATGTCCTGAAGCTTCAACATAAAACCCGCAAAGTGATATTAAGTTATCCGAATATATTGCCTAAGGTGCAGGGGGATGAAATAGGTATTCAGCAGGTGCTGGTTAACTTGCTCTCTAATGCGCTTGATGCTAGCCCCACAGAGGCAGAAATCACCGTTGATTACAGCGAAACCGCCGATAAGTTGCTATTAACCCTGTGCGATAACGGGGCGGGTTGGCCACTGCACTTGGCGGACACATTAATGAAACCCTTTACGACAAGCAAAGAGATTGGTTTGGGCGTTGGGTTATCCATTAGTCAATCGATTATGCAACAAATTGGTGGTGAGTTGAGGATCGCTTCTACATTGCGTGGAAATGGGTGTGTAATTTTAGAATTTAAAAAGGTACTTGAAGATGCTTGATGACAACCATGACATATTGCTGATTGATGATGATAAAGATGTATTGGAAGCGTATTGTCTATTACTCGAACAAGCGGGGTACCGAGTTCATGCGTGTGATAACCCATTGACAGCAAAAGAGTTAGTCCACCGCGATTGGTGTGGCATTGTTCTTAGCGATGTGTGTATGCCGGAATGTTCGGGCATCGAGCTGATGACACTCTTTCTCGCCAAAGACAAACATCTCCCTGTGGTATTGATCACTGGGCATGGGGATGTGCCAATGGCGGTGGAAGCGGTCAAAATGGGGGCATGGGATTTTCTACAAAAACCCATTAATCCGGAATATCTCTTAGAGCAAGTCGCTAAAGCGTTGGCAGCACGTAAACAGCGTGTATTGCAGCGTCGATGGGGTAAAAACCAATTGATGCTCAATTTTGTAGGGAGCAGTGAATGGTCACAGCAAGTTCGCGGGCAGCTTCAAGGGTTATCGGAAACTCTTGCCGCAGTGTTCTTACAAGGAGAGTTAGGTAGCGGCCGCACTTATTTAGCCCGCTATCTGCATCAAATCAGTACACTTAAGCAAGCGCCATTAGTGATCAAAACATTATTAAATGAGCAAGAAGTACCTGTCGAAGCATGGGTCTCTGAGGCTCGTTCAGGTACATTGGTGATTAAAAATATTGAGTTGCTCCCTGTGAACCAACAGCGTTATTTGGTTCAGCATTTACAACAAGACCCACGGGGATTTCGCTTGATTGGGATTTCGGAGCAGCCGCTGCTCATGTTGACTAAACAGCAGCAAATCATTGCAGAACTCTATTATTATTTCTCATTAACCCAAGTGAATTGCTTGCCACTATCTCAGCGTAAGGCGGATATTCCGGTTTTGTTCCAGTATTATTTAGAGCTGGCTTGTACTCGATTGAATCAGAAACTCCCTGAACTGGATGAGTCTTTTGTCAAAAAATTGAGTCGGCGTCATTGGCCTGGAAATGTAACGGAGCTAGCCAACGCAGCGGAGCTATATGCGGTTGGCATTATGCCGATGGGGGAAACTGCGAATCCGTTATTAACATCGATAGTGCCGACAGCATTAGATCAACAAATTGAAAATTATGAACGGCAGATTATTACGGAAGCGCTGAATATTCATCAAGGGCGAATTAACGATGTGTCGGAATATCTGCAAATGCCGCGGAAAAAACTCTATTTGCGCATGAAAAAGTATGGATTAGATAAGCACCATTATCGGACATAAATTATTGGAGATAAATAGAGAGAAAGTTGCAGGGATTGACCTGCAACTTGAAATTTCAGTGAATTACAGAAGAGGAATGGTCTCTTCGATGGCTTTTAACAGTAAATTTCTATCATGGCGATAAGGAATATCATCCGCCTCTAATACTCGCTGAGTCACTTTGCGTTCTTGGCGGATTGTTGTGACATCGGTACGCGGTCCAACAATCACCGCATCGATTTTTTTGCGGCCAATATAACGCTCCATCATCACTAATTTTTCAGGAAGTGTAAGGCTGGCAGCGGAGGTGCTGATTTCTTTGCCTAAATTACCGATATACACCATCGGCGCTTGGCTCTCTTTCAGGGCGCAGGCGATATCATCGAGTAATAACAGGGGCATTAAGCTGGTAAAAAAACTACCGGGGCCGATTAAAATCAAATCAGCTCGATAGATAGCATCAAGGGCTTCAGTGGTCGCTTTAACGGGCGGGTATAAACGCAATTCTTGCGGTAACTCCTGTAAAGCATCCACGTTAACTTCACCGTAGACTTCATTACCCATATCATCGATAGCCATCAGGTCTACCGGCGATTCAGACATCGGGATTAATTGCGCATCCACTTTCAGCATATTGCGGATTAAATTGATAGCTTCAAGTGGGCGAACACTTAAATGATCAAGGGATTTCAGCATTAGGTTACCGAGATTATGCCCTGATAATTCTCCTGTACCTGCAAATCGGTATTCAAACATCTTAGAGGCAATGGATGGCTCAGTAATCAACTGATTCAAGCAATTTCGCATATCACCCCAAGCAATCCCTCCTTCAGAACGACGAATTCGTCCTGTAGAGCCACCATTATCCGTGGTGGTGACAATGCCAGTTAAACGGGAGCCTAAAGATGAGAGAGAAGACATCACTCGACCAAGTCCATGTCCACCCCCAAGGGCGACGACGTGATTAAGATTTGTCAGACTACGGTTTGGCATAGTGTTCCTATTTAAACAATCAATCTATTTAAACTGTCAATCTAGCTAAATTATCAATCTAGAATCAGTGTTAAAACAAAATTGGCGCTAATCTATCATAAAACACCATCTGAAGTTTACTTACTGTGATAAAAAACAATAAAAGAGAATATTCTCGATCAGTATCACAAATTTCTTGATTATGTGGCTAAGCATAATTGACGAGAAAGGTATGAAAATAGAGGTGAGAGAGGGGCAAATATTGCCCCTCCTGTATTAAGTTAATTAAGGGAAGATAATGTGATGAATTTTTTCAGTAAGAGCATATTCCGTTGTTGGACGTGTTTCTAATAACAGATTGAAGGTTTTGTTTTTTTCATCACGATGAGTATTAACAATATTAAATTCAGTGTTCGGTAAAAATAAAAACTCTTCTTCGCCATCACGTAAAATCTTACTGATATTTGCACCAGAATAAGGGTTTTTATTCTCAATAAAATAAAAAACATTATATTGCTCAGGATTTAATTCATTAACATCCTCGCAAAAATATTGGGCGGTTTCTTTATTCATTGAAGCGCTCCAAAATGATTTTGTTTTTATGGTATCGCCTTTACTTAGCATATTGATGAAATTAATATCACGAGTTTCACCTCGATATATAATTTCTTCATATTTAAACTCCATTGATTGCAATAAGGTTTGATGCATCAAGGTTAAATAGAGTTGCTTTATTTCGGCGGGGTAGTGCCTGAGCGATAAAACATTTTCACGTAGTGCTTGATTGATTCTGACGTAGCCTGCATGTTTATAATCTTGAAGAGCAAACCAATCCACAAAGTTCATATTATTAAATGAGTGTGTTTTATTGAATAATCGAATTTGGTCATTAATATCTAACACAGTTTCCTTTTCTAAGTAATCTTCAGAATAACATTTTTTAAATGCATTAAATTCTTCAGAGTCTTTGGTGATAAGCAATGAAACACTTTCATTGCTCATTATTTTATCAAGATAATTAAGGTGCTGTTTTTCATAATATGAAATATCTCGAGAATTATTTGTTGCTGAATAATAGGAATTAATAGTTTTTGAACTCGCTGAATTTAAATACATATTTTATCCTCTATGGTGCCATTTTAATTCGTTTCAATAATGATTTGATGGTGATGTAGTAGTTTCAATAATTCGTTTCAATAATGATTTGGTGGTGATGTAGTAGTTTCAATAATTCGAGACATCATATTTCTGGGTTCTTAGGTTTATCTATCAAAAAACGCAGGATAAAACTGATCTACAACAAACAATGTGCACAGAGTTAACCTCATTTTGACGAGATTTTGACAGATAGGCGTTTGTCATCACATGGAAATAGCAAAAAATTATCCATAATAATAAGGACTTCTGAATCTAGCGGCTATTTTCTGTAAGTCGTTGTATATTAAGTTGTATATCGTTTTTGGATTCGCTTTTTCATCTGCAATGGGCTAAAATCCTTACAGAAAATAAGTGAACCCAGTGATGATCGTCTTAATCCTATAGGCTTAATCAACTCACAGGGTTCCAGATATAACTCCTAGCCTTTGTGTCTAAGTTCTTCTGAATATGATGCTCTGGCCGTGACCTTGAGTCACCAGGGTGCAAGATAGAAATGTCTGCATCTCCCGTATTTGGAAAGGTGTGAATATGCAGCAACTTGTCGATCAATTTGACCGAAAATTTTACTATCTTCGTTTATCTATCACTGATGTTTGCAACTTCCGTTGCACATATTGCCTGCCTGATGGTTACAAACCGAGTGGTCGCCATGAATTTCTGACACTTGATGAAATCCGTCGAGTGAGCCGCGCTTTTGCTGAGTTAGGGACTGAAAAAGTCCGTATCACTGGCGGCGAGCCAACGATGCGTAAAGATTTCACCGATATCATCGCCGCTATCAAAGAAAATAACTCCATCAAAAAAATCGCCGTAACAACCAATGGTTATCGGATGGCTCGTGATGTGCAAGCATGGCGAGATGCAGGGTTGAATGCCGTGAACGTGAGTGTAGATAGCCTTGATCCTCGTCAGTTTGCTGCGATCACAGGGCAAGATAAATTTTTCCAAGTGATGAAAGGGATCGATGCGGCATTTGATGCAGGCTTCGAAAAAGTCAAAGTCAACGCGGTCTTGATGAAAAACGTCAATGATATCGCCCTCAAATCTTTCCTCAATTGGATCAAACATCGTCCAATTCAACTGCGTTTTATTGAACTCATGGAGACAGGGGAAGGCAGCAGCCTATTCCAACGTTACCATGTGTCTGGTGAAACCGTTCGTGAACGCCTCATTGCAGAAGGCTGGTATATGCAGCCTCGCTCTCGTAGCGATGGTCCAGCTCAAGTCTTTAGTCACCCTGATTACCAAGGGGAAATTGGGCTGATCATGCCGTATGAGAAGGACTTTTGCCAAAGCTGCAACCGTCTTAGGGTTTCTTCTTTAGGCAATCTACATTTGTGTTTATTTGGTGAAAATGGCATTCCACTGCGTGATTTACTGGGGGATGAAAACCAGAATGAAGCCCTAAAAGCACGAATCCAAAGTGGGTTAATGTCTAAGCGCGAAACCCATTTCCTTCACCAAGGCGACAGCGGGATCACCCCGAATCTTTCCGTTATCGGCGGTTAATAACTTTTTGATTTTCAGGAGTAATTATGTCCCAACTGACCCACCTCAATGCGTCGGGCGAGGCGCACATGGTTGATGTATCAGCCAAAGCAGAAACTGTCCGTGAAGCACGCGCAGAAGCGTTTGTGACGATGAACCCAGAAACTTTAGCCATGATTGTGGATGGCAGTCACCATAAAGGGGATGTTTTTGCGACGGCACGTATCGCTGGGATCCAAGCGGCAAAAAATACGTGGCAGTTGATCCCTCTGTGCCATCCTTTACTACTTACCAAAGTGGAAGTCACCTTGGAAGCTGAGCAAGCCCATAACCGTGTACGCATCGAAACTTGTTGCCGATTGACAGGGAAAACGGGCGTCGAAATGGAAGCGTTAACAGCGGCTTCTGTCGCGGCATTAACTATCTACGACATGTGCAAAGCGGTACAAAAAGATATGGTTATTGGTCCTGTGCGTTTATTAGAAAAAACGGGCGGAAAGTCCGGTCATTTTAAGGTGGAAGCATGATCACAGTCCTCTTTTTTGCTCAAGTTCGTGAATTAGTTGGCACTGACCGTTTAGAGTTAGCGGCACAGTACCCAACGGTAGGAGTTCTGCGCCAAGCATTGGCTCAAAAAGGGGATCGTTGGGCGCTGGCCTTGGAAGATGGCAAATTATTAGCTGCTGTTAATCAATCGTTTGTTTCTGCTGACCATCCCCTGAATGCGGGTGATGAAGTGGCTTTCTTCCCACCAGTTACCGGGGGATGATCATGGACAATACCCATATTGCGGTACAAACCGAGAATTTCAGTGTCGGCGAGCAGTATGCGTGGCTCGCTGAATGTGACAGTGATGGTGCCGTAGTGACATTCACAGGTAAAGTTCGTAATCATAATTTAGGGGACAGCGTAGCGGCGCTGACGCTTGAACACTACCCAGGCATGACAGAAAAAGCTTTAGCGGACATTGTGATGCAATCTCGCGAACGCTGGCCGCTGCAACGTGTGAGTGTGATCCACCGTATCGGTACTTTACAACCGGGTGAAGAAATTGTATTCGTGGGCGTGACCAGCGCACATCGTAATGCGGCATTTCAAGCGGCTGAATTTATAATGGATTACCTGAAAACCAAAGCACCATTCTGGAAAAAAGAGTCTCTCCCTGATAATGAACGTTGGGTGGAAGCCAAAGAGAGTGATGAAGCTTCTGCAAACCGTTGGTAGTCTTAAATTGTTACGCGGAAAATGCGAATAAGCCGAATGGTAATGTCAAAATATTGTGATAAACTTTGGAACAAATTTGTCCGATCACAGTAAGGATTACTCTGTTGGTGGTTTTGCTGGGTCGATTTTTCTTAAAATGGAAGGGTAACCATCATGGGTCAATTTGATCAACGTAATGATTCTCTTGTCCAGAATGCCAGTACTGGTGTTCAGGCATTTATGTCGCAAGTCTACGGTTGGATGACCGTTGGGTTATTACTGACAGCTTTTGTTGCTTGGTACTCCTTAAGCAGCGGTCTGTTTTTCACTATCGCAACGAACAAAGTTCTGTTCTTTGGAATGATCATCGCTGAACTCGGTTTAGTGATGGGCCTGTCTTTCTTACTGCCTAAAATGAGCGGCGCGATTGCAACTGGGATGTTTATGCTATACGCATTACTGACTGGTTTAACTATCTCCGTTATTTTAGCGGTTTATACGGGTGAGTCTGTTGTTGGGACGTTCATCATTACCGCAGTTATGTTTGGTGCGTTAAGCTTCTACGGCTACACCACTAAGCGTAGCTTAACAGGAATGGGTAACTTCCTGTTTATGGCACTGATTGGTCTGGTTGTGGCTTCTTTGGTTAACATCTGGTTGCAAAGCTCCATGATGTACTGGGTGATTACTTACGGTGGTGTGTTACTGTTTGCTGCATTAACCGCCTATGACACTCAAAAACTCAAAGAAATGGGTGAGCAAATCAACCAAGATGACAGAGAAAATATGCGTAAATACTCCATTATGGGCGCGTTATCTCTGTACTTAGACTTCATCAACCTGTTCCTGATGTTACTGCGTATTTTCGGTGATCGCCGTTAATTGCTAACCAAGCAGATTGAATATATGAAACCCCGCAATCAGTTAATGGTTGCGGGGTTTTTTTATGATATCAATCTGATTGCTAGGCTATCTTTTTGCGAAATAAGTAATAGGCCAGAGAGCTGGTTATCAGGAAGATAATCAGAAGAGGCCATAGGCTGTGAAACACCACGGAAAAATCAGCATCTTTGAGGTAAATTTGCTTAGTGATATCGGTGAAGTGGCGGATGGGGTTAACCCACGTAATATCCTGTAGCCAAACAGGCATATTCTCGACGGGGGAGATATAACCGGATAGCAACACCGCGGGCATCATAAACACGAACACACCAATAAACGCTTGCTGCTGGGTTGAGCACAATGCGGAGATAAGCAAACCAAATCCCACGAGTGATAAACCATAAAAAATCATCGTGCCATAGAACAGTAATAGTGAACCCGCAAACGGAATTTTGTAGCAAAAAATCCCAATCACTAGCACCAATGTAGCTTGTGCGGTGGCGACCACTAAGGCAGGAATCGCTTTACCAATAAAGATTTGCCATGTGGTGAGTGGCGAAACTAACAGTTGGTCGAGTGTTCCTTGCTCACGTTCCCTTGCAATAGACAACGACGTTACGATAAGTACCCCAATCGTCGTAATCAATGCCACTAATGACGGCACAATAAACCATTTATAGTCCAAGTTTGGGTTGTACCAGTTGCGGACAATCAACTCACTATTATTGGGCAGTACTTGGGTTTGTGTGAGTTCCTGCTGATACTGCATGACAATTTGTTCGATGTAGTTAGCCGCTATTTGGGAGCTATTCGAGTTTCGCCCATCCAGCAGCAACATCATATTCGCCGTATGATGGCTAGCGATATCGGCACTGAAATTTTGATTAAAGCGGACGACTAACAAGGCTTTACGGTTATCTAATGTCTCTCGAATCTCAGGTTCATTTTTCAGTAACAGCACATGGGAAAATGCGCTGGCTTTCGCTAAGCGTTGGGTGAGTTCAATGGAATGCTCCCCATTATCTTGGTCAAAAATGGCAATGGTGGTGTTAGTGACTTCTAAAGTCGCCGCCAGTGGGAAGAGGATCATTTGGAAAATGACGGGCATGATCAAAATAATTCGCGTCTGTTTTTCCTGCAATAGTGATTGCAACTCTTTCATAATTAAGGTGTAAAGACGATAAAACATATTTCACCTCAATCCAAACGACGACGCGTCTTCAGCGCCGTTAAGCCAATAAATAATATCGCTGAGGCAATCAGCAATAAGAAATCGGTGAGTAATACCAGATAGATATCTCCCGCCAAAAATAAGGTCTGCAAGCTGCTTACAAAGTAGCGAGCGGGAATGAAGTAAGTCACCACTTGAATAAATACAGGCATGCTATCAATTTCAAAAATAAACCCTGAAAGCATAATCGCTGGCAAAAAGGCTGCATTCAGCGCCACCATCGCCGCATTGAACTGATTGCGGGTAATGGTTGAAATCAGTAATCCCATCCCTAACGCTGTTGCTAAATAGAGGCTGGTTATCACAAATAAAATCAATAAAGAGCCTCGATAAGGAATATCGAGCACTAATGTCGTCACCAACATACAGAGCACCATGACGAACGACCCAAGAATTTGATAGGGCAATAATTTGGAAAGCAGTAATTCAGTACGAGTGATTTGGGTGGAAAGCAGAGCTTCCATGGTGCCTCGTTCCCATTCTCGGGCTATCACCAGCGAGGTCAAAATCGCGCCCACAACGGTCATAATGATGCTAATGGCGCCTGGAATAATAAAATGTTGGCTGAGTGCCGCTTCGTTAAACCAATAGCGCATATTAAGTTCGATAAGCGGGTCGGTGGGATAACCTCGGTTTTCACCTTGTTGGATAAGCCATGTATGCCAAACTCCTTTGGTGTAGGCTTGCACAAAATTGGCGGTATTGGGTTCGCTTCCATCGGTGATCACTTGGATTGCCGCATGTCCATCAGGGCGAGAAAGTTGCTCAGCAAAATTGACGGGGATCACCACAATGCCGCGAATTTCTCCCGCTTGCATTTTATTAATCAATAGATTGCGGTTATCGCTAATGGTGGCATCAATAAAAGGGGAGCCAGTAAACGTATCAACCAATTCACGAGCTGGTTGGCTTTGTTGATCCATTAGGATACCGACTCGTAATTTACTGGAGTCCAGATTGATCCCATAACCGAAAATAAACAGCAGCATCAGAGGAATAACAATGGCAATTAAGGCGCTGCTGGGGTCGCGAATGATTTGCTTACTTTCTTTCCAGCAGAGGGCTTTAAGCCTGCGCCATGAAAAACCTGAGGCGGTTATCTTCATTGTGCCTCCCGCTGTTTATCGTAGTTGAAAATCAATTCAATAAAGGCATCTTCCATCGATGGGTTTGGATTTTCTGTGCTGGCGACCTGTTTTTTTAGCTCATCTGGAGTGCCTGCAGCAATAATTTTTCCGTGGTAAACCAACCCAATACGATCGCAATATTCAGCTTCATCCATAAAGTGGGTGGTAACCATAACGGTGACCCCCTTGTCTACCATGCCATTAATGTGTAGCCAAAATTCTCGCCGAGTTAGTGGGTCAACCCCTGAAGTGGGTTCATCCAAAAACAGGATATCCGGTTCATGCATCAGTGAGCAGGCGAGGGCAAGGCGCTGCTTATAACCCAGCGGGAGTGAGTCAGTAATCTGGCTGATAATGGGCGTAAAATTAAACGCGTTAATCATCTCCTGCATTTTGGTAGCTTGCTGTTTATGATGCAAACCGTATACGCCGGAGAAAAATTTTAAGTTTTGCCCAACTTTGAGGTTGCCATAGAGGGAAAATTTTTGCGCCATATACCCAAGGTGCTGGCGGGCTTTGTTTGAACTGGTTTTTAAATCCATACCAAGCACCAGAGCTTGCCCATCCGTGGGTTTCATTAATCCACACATCATTTTAAATGTCGTGGATTTGCCTGCACCGTTAGGCCCTAATAATCCAAAAATTTCACCCCGTTTTACTTGAAAGTTGACGGTATCCGTCGCAGCAAAATCCCCAAATTTTTTGGTCAGATTGCGGGCTTCAATGACGGTTTCATTGGGGGCGGGGGGAATTTGTGGCACGATAGAGGCGAGTTCAGAACGATGGGATGGCCCACCACCTAAAAGGTCAATAAACGCATCTTCAAAGCGCGGCTGGGCTTCAATCAGCGTTTGATCTCCCATATTTAAGGCATTAAGTAAGTTCTCTTGGGATGCGTGAGGCTTTAAAATTAAGCGAATATAGCGACCTTGGATCACGCCATCAGTGGTTTCAGGTAACACTAAGGCATTTTGCAGAATGGTACGTTTTTGCGTTGCGGGAACATCGAGTAAAAATGAGCGTCCAGCCATCTTTTGGGTGAGCTGCTCGGGTTTTCCGCTGTACAGTAACTTGCCTTCATTGAGTAGCAGCACCTCTTTGCACTGCTCAGCTTCATCCAGATACGAGGTACTCCAGAGGATCAACATGCCATCGTCAGCAAGGGTGTGCACCATTTGCCACAGTTCTCGTCTGGCAATAGGATCCACGCCGACACCTGGCTCATCCAGCAGTAAAACTTTCGGTTTGCCTAATAGGGTGCAGGCGAGCCCCAATTTCTGTTTCATTCCCCCAGAAAGCTTACCAGCAAGGCGAGCGGTAAAGGGGGCTAGGCTAGTAAATGCGAGTAATTGTTTATAGGTTTGTTGGCGCTCTTCACCAATAACGCCGCGCAGATCGGCATATAAATCAAGGTTTTCTTGAACCGTTAAATCTTCATATAGACCGAATTTTTGCGGCATATAACCGAGGTTTGCCCGCACTTCGATACTGTCTTTAATTGGGTCTAATCCCATTAAGCGGATTTGCCCTGAATCTGGTTTGAGTAGCCCAGCCAGCATACGTATCAGCGTTGTTTTCCCTGCACCATCGGGACCGACTAACCCCGTCACGGAGCCGCCGTGAATTTCGGTAGTTAGGCTTTCAACCGCAGGGTTATCCAGTCCAATAAAGCGTTTTTCGACGCTGTTTAACGAAATAACGCTATTTAATGAGTGAGTATCTTGCTGAGCCATAATGCGCCCTATTGCTGAGGTGCCGCAAACTGAACAGTGACGGGCATTCCTTGACGCAGCTTATCATTAGGATCATCGACAATAATTCGTAATCGATAGACTAAGTCGGTGCGTAAATCCGGTGTTTGTACACTTTTAGGGGTAAATTCGGCAGTGGGGGAGACAAAACCAATCGTGCCATGATAAGGGGTATTGGGCTGGCTATCCGTAAAGAGTAAGACTTTACTGCCAGGAACCGCATCACCTAAATGTGCTTCACTCACATAGGCTCGCACCCAAACAGGGTGAGTTAATGTCACACTAAAAACGGTATTGCCCGCACCAATGATGGTGCCAGGTTCGATGGCTCGAGTCAGGATTGTACCGTCAGATGGGGCGATAAGCTGTGTGTCTGAGAGGTCAAGCTCCGCTTGAGCAACGGCGGCTTCCGCTTGTAGCCATTCTCCTCGGGCTGCTGCTATCTCTTCTTGGCGAAATCCGCTCTGATATTGGTTGAGTTTATCTTGGGAAGCTTTTAATGCAGCAAGCGTTTGATTTCGATTGTTTTTGGCATTATCTAAATCATTGGCGGAAATCAGTTTTTGGTCAGCTAAGCCTTGCTGACGTTTATAAAAGTTATCTGCATATTGCCAAGCGGCTTGGCGCTGAGCCACTTCTGATTCGACTTGCGCAATTTCTTGTGTTCGGTAGCCCTTCTCTTTGAGAGCTAACTGGGCTTTGGCGCTATCACGCAGCCCTTTGGCTTTATTTAATGCGTTGATGTAAGGTGCATCATCCAATTTTCCGAGTCGTTGTCCCGCAGTGACTTTCGCCCCTTCATCAACATCTAAAGAGGCAAGTTTACCATTGACTCGAAAACTAAGGTTAACGGTGCGCACATCCACATTCCCGTATAAGGCGAATGTTTTATCTTTAAGTGACTGATAATAGTAGACCCCTGCAATGGCGGCAATCAGCATGATAATCAGTAAAATAACCAGTGCATGGCGTTTTGTGTTCATAGCTAACCTTAGTGACGGATAAAGCATTACTCAGGATTATGATTTAATTTTATCCATATATCATATCACTTTTCTGCTAGTTGGCGATGACGTAACCCCAATAATAAAATGTCGATATGCTCAATAAGAACCTGATTAATAATTTTAAATTCGTTTTCGTTGATGTGTTTCCAACCTGTTTGCCTGAGTAATGTTTCTCGCGCAATACGGAAAGAGAGGGTTTCACCCAAAATGGCATGCGTGTGGATCAAGGTCGCTAGATTATTGGGATCCGCGCCAATATAGATGGAAATTAAGCGATTAAGCCGTGAGTGAATAGGACCTAACGCTTGTTCGTGGATCAATCCGTATGCTTCAGTTGGGTTCAGTTGTTCGCGAGCTAGAATGCGTGAAAAGCTTAAGTTTTCTTTTTTAAGTTGAAAAAAATTGTACGAAATAATGGTTTCTTTGAATAATTCGAGCGCTTCTTCAGAATTTTGTAACTCTGCAGGCTGATTAATAAAGTTATCTATTTGAGTGATACTCTCAGCAAAACTCTCTTTGATATTGTTAGCAATTTGCTGAGCAACGGCGAGATATAACCCTTCTTTAGATCCAAAATAATAAGAAATGGCTGCGATGTTTTGCCCTGAGGCTTGGGCAATTTGGCGGGTGGTAGCCCCGTCGATGCCTTGTTCTCCATAAACATCGGCAGCGGCGAGAAGAAGTTGGAGTTTGGCGCTCTCTCCGCGTAATGTTGGCGATGGATTTGTGTTCATAAACATTCCTTTCGATTCAGAATTAAATAATTTTTAGCATGCTCTTAGCTGGCATTTATTCATTGTGCAGGATGAAAACGGATGTATCTTTAGTTTTGTGTACGTATATATACTATATAAAGCAGATTTTGTATTAGTTTATTCATCAATCTAAATTAATATATTTATCACGGTCAAATGATGGTAGAATTTTTGCGTGTCGCATGGCAGTTTGCGCTTTTCTTCTATTGAATATCGAATCTTCCCCCCTAGAGCTGCCCAGTAAATTGAAGCGGTGGAGCCCGGAGTAATTAATTTGACTAGTTTTTCTGACCTCGCGTTAAACGAGGAAATCTTGCGTGCCATTAATGAATTAGGCTATGAAAGCCCTACGCCGATTCAACAACAAGCTATTCCTGCTGTTTTAGCGGGCAAAGACCTATTAGCCAGTGCTCAAACAGGTACGGGTAAAACGGCTGGTTTTACTTTACCTATTTTGCAAAAGCTGGTGGACAATCCACGCGGTAATAACCGTCGCCCTATTCGCGCATTGATTTTAACCCCGACCCGTGAACTTGCGGCTCAAGTGGCTGAAAATGTAAAAGAATATAGCCGTCATTTGAGAATTCGTTCATTTGTTGTGTTTGGTGGTGTCAGTATTAACCCGCAGATGATGAAACTGCGCGGCGGTGTGGATGTGTTGATCGCAACACCAGGTCGTTTACTGGACTTGGAACATCAAAACGCGGTGGATTTATCGCAGGTTGAAGTTTTCGTCTTGGATGAAGCTGACCGTATGTTAGATATGGGCTTTATTCACGATATTCGCCGTGTGATCACGAAATTACCTAAAAAGCGCCAAAATCTTCTGTTCTCAGCGACGTTCTCCGATGAGATCAAACAGTTGGCGAGTAAGTTATTGAACAATCCGGTTTCCATTGAAGTGGCTCCACGTAACTCAGCTTCTGAGCAAGTGACGCAATATGTTCATTTAGTGGATAAAAAACGTAAAGCCGAATTACTGTCGTTTATGATTGGCCGTGAAAACTGGCAGCAAGTGCTAGTATTTACACGCACTAAGCATGGCGCTAACCGCTTAGCTGAGCATTTAAATAAAGATGGCATAAAAGCAGCGGCAATTCATGGCAATAAGAGCCAAGGTGCGCGTACCCGTGCTTTAGCTGATTTTAAATCTGGGGATATCCGCGTTTTAGTTGCAACAGATATCGCGGCTCGAGGCTTAGATATCGAACAATTGCCTTACGTAGTTAACTTTGAGCTACCGAATGTGGCAGAAGATTACGTTCATCGTATTGGTCGTACTGGCCGCGCAGAAGCCACGGGTATGGCGGTGTCTTTAGTGTGTATCGATGAAGCGAAACTACTTAAAGATATCGAGAAATTATTGAAGAAATCCATCCCACAGATGGAGATCGAAGGCTACGAGCCAGACCCATCAATCAAAGCTGAGCCGATCCAAAAGCCTTCTCAGCGTAATGATCGTCGTGGTTCTGATAGCCGCCGTGGTTCTGATAACCGTCGTGGTTCGGATAATCGCCGTAGCTCTGAGGATAGCCGCGGTGAGCGCAGCAATCATTCAGGCAATAATAGCAATAAAGGTCCGAGCCGTCCTCGTCGTCAAAATGCGAACTCCGAGAAAGGTCAATCTGAATCGACTTCAGGTTCACCGTGGAAAAATGCACAAAAACGCGTTAGACAAGGGCGTAGTGATAGCTAATGCGTGTACTACTCGCCCCGATGGAAGGGGTACTCGATTCTCTGGTTCGCCGATTATTGAGTGAGGTGAACGACTACGACTTGTGCATTACTGAGTTTGTGCGAGTTGTCGATACCTTGTTGCCGGCAAAAACGTTTTATCGGTTATGCCCGGAATTGCAACAGGGTAGCCGTACACCATCGGGGACGTTAGTGCGGGTGCAGCTCTTAGGGCAGCATCCTGAGTGGTTGGCTGAAAATGCCAACCGCGCAATTGAATTAGGCTCTTGGGGTGTTGATCTCAACTGCGGTTGTCCATCAAAAACAGTGAATGGCAGCGGTGGCGGCGCAACGCTATTGAAGCAGCCAGAGCTTATTTATCACGCAGCTAAAGCAATGCGAGCAGCGGTACCGAAAGAATTACCCGTTTCTGTAAAAGTTCGTTTGGGCTGGGATAGCAGCCAATTTGCTCATGAAATTGCAGATGCTGTACAGCAAGCAGGTGCGACCGAATTAACGGTTCATGGGCGCACAAAGGAAGATGGCTATAAAGCGGAATGTATTAACTGGCAGGCGATTGGTGAGCTTCGTCAGAAACTGTCGATTCCGGTGATTGCCAATGGCGAAATCTGGGATTATGAAAGCGCTAAACGCTGTATGGAAATCACTGGGTGCGATTCGATTATGATCGGCCGAGGTGCTTTAAATACGCCGAATTTGAGCCGTGTGATCAAGCACAATGTCGCAAAGATGCCTTGGGAACAGGTTGGAAAAATCCTCTTTAAATATACAGAGCTAGAAAAACTGGGCGATACAGGGCATTACCATGCGGCTCGTATTAAACAGTGGCTGAGTTATTTACGTAAAGAGTATCAGCAGGCGGATGAACTATTTTCTCAAGTGAGAGCGTTGAAAACTGCGGAACAAATCGCCGATGTTATTGCGCTGCATGTGGAGCAGCTTTCTGTCGCATCACCTTAACATGATGAAATTTGCCAAAATTTGAGATTAGGTCTTTAATTACAATGTATGGTGGTGATTAATTCAAAATACTGTCATCACCGTATGTAATGATTAAAGAGTCTATATCGTGTAACAAAGTTATCGTGCTAGGAAATTTAGAGCAACAGAGATATTGGAGGCCTCAAATGGGCGTTATTGCTTGGATTATCTTTGGTTTAATCGCAGGTGTTTTAGCTAAATGGTTAATGCCTGGAACCTATCAAATGGGTTTTATCATGACGACCGTATTGGGGATTGTCGGGGCGGTTGTCGGGGGATATATCAGCACATTCTTTGGTAAAGGCAAGGTGGATGGCTTTAATTTCGGTAGTTTTGTGGTTGCCGTGATCGGCGCCATTGTCGTGCTATTCCTTGCGGGAATGTTTATTAAGTAGCATTTCTAGGGGCATCATTATCAAGGGTCGGTTTTTTACCACTGCACAATTTACTATTTATTAAAGCCACTTATTATGATGTTCGCTAAATAATGAGTGGCTTTAATTTTTTAATTTTCATCTTACTTTGCTACATGAATTTATGTATTGATGATTTATCAAATGCCGTAATTTCAAATAACTGAGTCAATAATCTATCATCATGAACTGTGTTCCAAGTGATGCAATTATTTTCAATTAATGTGAGCGAAAATTTTACTGCAGAGTTATGTGTTTCAGTATAATGATTAAACTCAAGAGTGCGATATGAGTATAAGTAAAAAGCCATGTTATCTAAGTTTGTTGTATTATAGCAGCTGAGAATACAGAAGTTTGGAGATTGATTAATAGCTGGATGGATATCTTTTGTTTGCTCCCATTCTATTTGGCGTTTTAAACTTTTTAAAAATACGTTAGATATGACTTTGTGTTCTGTTGGGTTCATTATTTTTCTCTCATATTTTTCTGGCTGAAATATCAATGATATTATCAATATAATTAAGTAGAAGATTTACTTCATCTAACATATCAAAACATAGGCTAATATCTAGTTCATGGTGATTTTTTATTGATGTAATTCTTGTGATTTTTCTTTTGTATTGTTTTATTGAGGATATTAGTTTTTTATCTTTAGAGTCAATAAATAGAATGTAATGGTGTAAGGATTGTATTCTACTATGTAATTTCCTTCTATGCATTTCTTCATGGAAGGTATTTTTATTATGAACTTCTGATAAATATTTATAATAATCATCAAGTAGCTTAGATAACTTCTCCTTATGAAAATAAATCGATGCCTTACGATTAAACTTAATCGTTAATCTTGATGTTTGTAGTAGAACCCATAAAGTTGCAGCGGTACCTACAAAGGTAGATAACGTCCCTAGATTTATTACCCAGAGTTCCCATATTGTATTCATTAATTATTAGCTCCATAAAAATAGAGTAATAGAAAGCGTAATTAATTAGATTAATTTTTATAATATTAGATTTAAATAGAAAAAATAAATCCCCTCATAATTAGCGCGTATTTATGAGGGAATAAAAAATGATTAAGGTTCGATTGGTAACCCGTTGTCTTGCCCCCATTGTGCCCATGAACCATCATAGAGGCGCACATGTGGGTTACCTAATAATACCAATGCCAGTAAAACTACGGCAGCCGTCATGCCGGAGCCACAGGTTGTGACTGTAGGTGCGGTAATATCAACACCTTGCTGCGCAAAAATAGCTTTTAACTGTTCAGGAGATTTATATTCCCCATTATCCACTAATAAATCCCAAGGCACATTTTTACTGCCTGGAATATGACCCATCCTTAAACCCGGACGAGGTTCAGGGGCTTGAGCCAGAAAACGGGCAGCCGCACGCGCATCAATAATTTGGATTTTACCTTCAGTGGCAACCTCTAACATTTGCTGTTGATTCAGCGCATTAGCATCTTGTCTATCAGCAATAAAGGTTTGAGCTGCGGGTGGGGTGACTTTGCCGGATTGGGTTGCGAAACCAGCTGCTTTCCATGCGTTAATTCCGCCCGCTAAAATTTTAACCTGTTTACAGCCTAAAGTACGGAAAGTCCACCATGCACGCGGAGATGAAAATAAATTATTTTGTGCGTAAATAATGACTTGGGTTTGATTATTAATCCCCATTGCCCCAACAGCTTGACTAAATGTGGCGGCGTCAGGGAGCATATGAGGTAAGTCGCAGCTCTTATCGGCGACTTCATCTTGATTAAAAAATTGAGCTTGGGGAATATGCTCATCAAGGTAGCTTTGGTAGCAATCATAAGGGGCGGTAGGTGGTGGCGTAGAGACATCAAGCACAATAATATTACTGCCTGAAAGGTGTGAATTTAACCACTCTGGTGTTACAAAATAATCGTTGTACATCATAACTCACCGTCCCGTTTGATTAATAATGGATGATTACTGGATCTGATTAGGTGCAGGTAATATCGATGGCGATTGAGCCTGATTTTGCTCTATAGGTGTCGTGGAGCGGGTGTAAATATTCATCCCAGCAAGCACAATACCCCCAATAGAACTCAATGCGCATAATGCGCACAGTGCGATGACGACTTTTTTCATTTTTATTAGCCTGATTTGACACGAAGATGCCAAAGTATAACTGGATGGTGATAGCAAACAAGTTTTACGGGGTATTTTCTTGGCTTGATTTGGTGTTTTGCGAAAGGCTTTCCAGAATTTGTGTATAATGGAAATTAATACAGTAGTTTTGCGAAGGGTTTCGCAAAAGAGAAACGGGGGCTTTCCAGCCTCTTTTTTGATTGGTTATCATCTCCTTTTTACTTGGTCTTCTGCGTATCTATGCCTCTGTCAAATAAAATCAAAGAACAAATCACCCAATGGTATAAGGGGTTATCTAATCAAATTGAGGGATTCGTCTCTCGGGCACCTCAGCGGCAGATGATTGCTGAAGTGGCGAAAAATTTGTCGGATGCAGAAGGGCGTCATTTAGTTATTGAAGCACCCACTGGGGTGGGAAAAACCTTATCCTATTTGATACCAGGCATTGCGGTTGGGCGCGAAGAAGGCAAAACCTTGGTCGTGAGTACCGCCAACGTTGCCCTACAAGATCAAATATTCAGTAAGGATTTGCCATTACTGAGCAAAATTATCCCTGACTTAAAATATACAGGCGCATTTGGGCGAGCGCGTTATGTGTGCCCCCGAAATTTAGAAGCTATCTGCGCTGCGGAAGGGGAACAAATTGATTTAATGCTGTTGGTGGAAGACAAAACTGAAATTGCCAACAGCGAAGAGAGAGCGCAATGCCAGCAATTACGCAATGATTTTCATAGCTTTGCTTGGGATGGCTTGCGTGACCACCATAAAAAAGCATTTAGCGATAGTCTATGGCGTAAAGTTAGCACCGATAAGATGAACTGTCTTGGGCGTAATTGTCAGTTTTATCAACGATGTCCCTTTTTTATTGCCCGTCGTGAAATTGAAGATGCAGATGTGGTTGTTGCTAACCACGCTTTAGTTATGGCGGCAATGGAAACA
Organism: Providencia sp. wls1943; assembly: GCF_009706275.1. Lineage (NCBI taxonomy): Bacteria > Pseudomonadati > Pseudomonadota > Gammaproteobacteria > Enterobacterales > Morganellaceae > Providencia > Providencia sp. wls1943. Next base: position 179,006 of record NZ_WLTU01000025.1, on the reverse strand, counting down.
GAATCGGTATTACCGGATCCCAAAAAATTATTGTTAGTTCTTGATGAAGGGCATCACGTTCCCGATGTGGCGAGAGATGCCTTAGAAGTGGAGGGGGAAATTACGCTAGTTCAGCTTACCGCGCAGGTGGATAATTTTATTCACCATGTGGGGCAGTATGTGGCGCAGTTCCGCCCTGCAAAGCCACCTAAGTTAACTAATCCCGATAAGCTACAGCAACACGCCGAAAAATTGCGAGAATGTTTCCGTGATTTTTCATTGTTAGCGAACGGATTATTACCGGAAACATCCAAAGAGTCAGAATATTTGTTCCCAATGGGGATCTTGCCCGAGGTAATGCAGCAATGTTGCCAAGAGCTATTTAAGCTCACAGATGCATTGCGTGGGCTATCAGAGGCGATTCTTAGTGACTTAACGGAACAAACGGCAAAGCAAGATATTGTGCGTTTACACCGTTCAATTTTAGTGACAAGCCGAGCTATGGGTTATTTTGAAAATATGACCAAATTGTGGCGCTTAGCCTCACTTGATCAAAGCTCGGGAGCACCTGTTTCGAAGTGGCTTAGCCGCCGTTATGAGAAAAATCAGTCCCGGATTTTTATGCATTGCGCAGGGATCCGCGTGAGTGAGCAGTTACAACATTTATTATGGAAAAATGTGCCTCATATTGTGGTGACATCGGCAACGCTTCGCTCTTTGAACAGCTATTCACGTTTTATGGAATTAACGGGGTTATCCGAAAAGAGTGATGACCGTTTTGTGACGCTCACCTCGCCGTTTAATCATGTTGAGCAGGGTAAATTGGTGATCCCAAAAATGCAGCATGAGCCAACCATGGCAACTGAAGCTGAGCATTTAAAAGAGATGGCAACTTATTTTCGCCATCAATTTACCGAAAGTGACCATCGTGGGGTATTGATCTTATTTAGTAGCCAGCGAGCGATGGACGGGTTTCTTGAACATGTGAAGGATTTGCGCCTTCAACTCTTAGTGCAGGGGGATCAGCCACGCTACCGTTTAGTGGAGACGCACTGTGAACGTATTAAACAAGGGCAAAAAAGCGCGTTAATCGGCTTACAATCATTTGCGGAAGGGTTGGATTTAAAAGGCGAATTTTTAACCCAGGTGCATATTCACAAGATTGCATTTCCACCTGTGACAAACCCAGTGATTATTACTGAAGGGGACTGGCTGAAGTCCTTAAAGCGTTATCCATTCGAGGTACAAAGTTTACCTAGCGCTTCATTTAATTTGATCCAGCAAGCAGGGCGTTTGATTCGTAGTCATGAATGTTATGGTGAAATTATCATTTATGATAAACGCTTATTAACCAAAAACTATGGTAAACGTTTATTAAATTCGTTACCCATTTTCCCTATTGAACAACCTGAAATGCCAACATCAGAGAAGTAAGATGATAAATAAATTGAGGCCACCGAAGTGGTCTCATGGTCAATATATTGACTCTGTTTTACGACACTACTCAATATTGGCTTCTAATAACCACAGGAATTTATCCAGATCGCGAGAGGCGGCGGTAAACATATCTGCGGTATTTTCATCTTCAACTTCGTCGATGGCTTTACGAACATCATTCGCAACAACGGCATATCGTTCTGCCAACGCTTTTAAATGGTCTTGTACAGAATGAATATCCAAAGGATAAGCTTCTAACGACGTGAATTTATTGACTTGTTGTGATGTTCCTGTGGCGACGCCACCCAACTGAACCGCACGTTCAGCGAACTCATCCAAGTGCCCGACGATACTATCTCTAAAGCCATCTAGCATCTCATGTACCGCGATAAAGTTACGTCCGCGCATGTTCCAATGGGCTTGTTTAGTGATTAAAGAGAGATCGGTGAAATGGATAACCATCATGTTTAAGATACCGATGGTTTCTAATTTAACACTATCTTCAATATCATTACGGGTATATAAAAGTTCAGTTGAAGAGGTTTTAAATAATTTTGCAGTATTCATAGAATTTCCTCTCTTAAATATAAATTGATTCAATTATCTTGTCTGCTTATAAATATAGAGTGTAAAGCTAAGAATGTCATAAAGTAATAATCTATTACTTTAATAGGCAAGGTGATGATATTTTTTTGAGATATTTTTTTATTTAGGTTTTATCAATTGAATCTATCGGTGTGACATTTCAAATAAATGAATATTACCTTACAAGATAATGAAATAGAGAAATGAGTAAAAAAGCAAAAAGGCTAATAGAAATACCTATTAGCCTTTGATAAAAGTGAAGATGACGTAATTATTTACGATACTTTTTCAATCTTTGATTTGGGTACCGAAGTTGATGTTGAACCAATAGACGCGCATACAATACACAGCAGCGCTAACCACTGGGTCATAGTTAAATGCTCTTGCAGGAAGACAATGCCTAAGAATGCCCCCATACAAGGTTCTAGGCTCATTAGGGTACCAAAGGTTTTTGCGGGTAGCTTGGTTAACGCTATCATCTCTAACGTATACGGGAATGCGGTCGATAAAATCGCAACTCCTAAAGCTAAAGGTAGAATGGCAGGGTCAAACATCGCTTCAACTCCAGTTTGCATTAATCCAATTGGGAAGAAAATCAGCGCAGAAATCAGCGAACCCACGGCAACCGTTGCGGCACCATAGCCTGCACCAGCACGTTGCCCAAAGATAATATAAATCGCCCAACAGACACCTGCACCTAAAGCATAAGCGGCACCAACCAGGTCGAGAGAGTCAATGTTATTGCCGATAGGCAGTAAGAACAGGAGCCCGGCAATCACGAGCCCAATCCATAAAAAATCGATAGGGCGGCGAGAAGAAAACATCGCAACGGCTAATGGGCCCGTAAACTCAAGTGCGACCGCAATCCCTAAAGGGATACGCTCAAGTGCTAAATAAAACAGGTAGTTCATGGTTCCGAGAGATAAACCATAAGCAAGCAGTGGTCCCAGTGAGCTTTTTCTGAAATTTAAACGCCATGGTTTAAAGATCACGCACAAAATAATCGTGGCAAGCAACAAACGTAAACCGGTAACACCTGGTGCGCCGATAAGTGGGAACAATGTTTTAGCTAAAGAGGCCCCGCTTTGGATTGACATCATTGCCAATAATAGCAAGCCTATCGGTAATAGCGGAAAAACACTCTTTTTAGTATCGGCAGACATGAATAAAAAACCTCAAAAAAACGTTGGGAACGTCGATAAAACCCACACTGTATATACAGATAAAATGGGTAAATCTAAATAATAATGGTGGTTTGTTGGGATATTTACCCTAAGCCAGCAAATTGGCGTGAATTATCTCATAGAATTCATGCAGATTATATTGCTTTGTTTAGAGTGGAGAATTCATCGTATTATTTAATATTGGATAACGAATAAAAATAAAATAATGTGAGTTGAGCTTCTTTGTGGGTACCGTATAATTTTGTGCTTACAAGAATGATAATAGGAATGAAAATAGAACATGAAAAAAATTAAAAGTGTTGCGGTTTATTGTGGTTCTAGCCTAGGTGTTAACGAGATTTATCAAAAACAAGCCATTGAGTTTGCAAAAGAGTTGGTAAAACGTGATATCGCTTTAGTCTACGGTGGGGCGAGTGTTGGGTTGATGGGAACGGTTGCCGATATGGTATTATCTTTAGGTGGTAAGGCTATTGGCGTGATCCCATCCCTGCTTGAAGAGCGTGAAATCTCTCATAAAAATCTGACCGAATTGTACAAAGTCGACACCATGCATCAGCGTAAAAGCAAAATGATTGAATTAGCTGACGGTTTTGTCGCAATGCCAGGCGGTTATGGCACTTTAGAAGAATACAGTGAAGTGTTCACATGGAGCCAAATTGGTTTACATACAAAGCCTTGCGGGTTATTCAATATTAATAATTACTGGCAGCCGTTGATTGATATGACCAATAAAATGGCGGATGAGGGCTTTTTACATGAAAAATATCGTCATATGGCGATTGTGGAATCATCCCCTGCCAGTTTATTAGACCTGTTTGAAACCTATGTAGCGCCACCTGTAAAAACCTACGAAAAATAAATAATTATCCATTTACCCCTTTTTTCTAAATAGCTGCGTGCCAAAATCAGCACAAGATCTAAACGCGGGATTATGGCATAATGCGCGGCTATTTATTCTTATCAGACTTCAAGTCGGCGAGATAAGGGCACTTAAGCCAATCTCGGGGCGACTCTACAAAGATCAATTTAAGGCATCGCAGTGTTAACAACCAACAATATCACTATGCAGTTTGGCAGTAAGCCGCTGTTTGAAAACATCTCAGTTAAATTCGGTACCGGTAACCGCTATGGTCTGATCGGTGCGAATGGTGCGGGTAAATCCACATTTATGAAAATTCTGGGTGGGGATTTAACGCCAACCGCAGGGAATGTGAGCACCACGGATCCTAACGAGCGTTTAGGTAAATTACGCCAAGACCAGTTTGCATTCGAAGAGTTCACCGTTCTAGATACCGTTATCATGGGACATGCTGAGCTTTGGGATGTAAAGCAAGAGCGTGACAGAATTTATGCGATGCCAGAAATGAGCGAAGAAGATGGCTATCGCGTTGCGGATCTCGAGGTGGCTTACGGTGAGATGGATGGCTATAGCGCGGAAGCGCGTGCGGGTGAGCTGTTATTAGGCGTCGGTATTCCAGTTGAGCAACATTATGGTCCAATGAGCGAAGTGGCGCCGGGTTGGAAACTGCGTGTGCTATTGGCTCAGGCATTGTTTGCAGACCCAGATATTCTGTTACTTGATGAACCGACGAACAACTTGGATATCGATACCATCCGTTGGTTAGAGCAAGTGCTGAATGACCGTAACTGCACCATGGTCATCATTTCCCATGATAGACACTTCTTAAACACCGTTTGTACGCACATGGCGGACTTAGACTACGGTGAGCTGCGTTTATTCCCAGGTAACTACGATGAATACATGATCGCAGCAACTCAAGCGAGAGAGCGTCTGTTATCTGATAACGCCAAGAAGAAAGCGCAAATTGCTGAATTACAATCGTTCGTCAGCCGTTTCAGTGCTAACGCATCAAAATCGAAACAAGCAACGTCTCGTGCTCGTCAAATTGATAAAATTCAATTGGATGAAGTTAAAGCTTCTAGCCGTCAAAACCCATTCATTCGTTTTGAACAAGAGAAAAAACTGTTCCGTAATGCTCTAGAATTAGAAGCGGTCACTAACGGTTATGATCAAGGTCCTCTGTTTAAAAATGTGAACCTGCTAATGGAAGTGGGTGAAAAGATGGCCGTTATCGGTGCTAACGGTATCGGTAAAACCACATTCTTAAAAACCTTAGTCGGTGAGCAACCTGCGACAAGCGGAATCGTCAAATGGTCTGAAAACCATAACATTGGTTATTATGCGCAAGACCACGCAGAAGACTTCGATACTGACCTGAATGTATTTGACTGGATGAGCCAGTGGAAAAATGAAGGGGATGACGAGCAAGCGGTCCGGAGTATTTTAGGTCGTTTACTGTTCTCTCAAGATGATATCAAGAAAAAAGTGTCGGTCTTATCCGGTGGTGAGCAAGGTCGTATGTTATTTGGTAAGTTGATGATGCAACAGCCAAATATCTTGATTATGGATGAACCGACCAACCACTTAGATATGGAATCCATTGAATCGTTGAACTTAGCGTTAGAAATGTATCAAGGAACGCTGATTTTCGTTTCTCATGACCGTGAGTTTGTGAGTTCACTGGCAACGCGTATTCTTGAAATTAAAGAAGATAAAGTCATTGATTTCAAAGGTACTTATGACGAGTATTTGAAAAGCCAAGGCGTTGTTATCTAATCTTGCTTGAATCAAAAAATAGCCCCGCCGGAGTGATACCCGCGGGGCTATTTTTATTTAGCCGTTCAAAATGGCAGAACCGCCTCAAAATTAGTTTTTCTTCACAAACTCAGATTTCAGTTTCATTTGACCGAAGCCATCGATTTTACAATCGATATTGTGGTCGCCTTCCACTAAACGAATACCTTTAACGCGGGTACCGATTTTCAGCATTGAAGAGCTACCTTTCACTTTAAGATCTTTGATTACGGTAACGGTATCGCCATCAGCTAATAAGTTGCCATTCGCATCTTTTACGATGAGCTCATCAATGTCTGCAACTGGCTCAGCATCATTCCATTCGTGTGCGCACTCAGGGCAGATGTACATATCGTTGTCAGTATAGGTGTATTCAGACTGACATTTTGGGCAAGGAGGTAATGACATATTTATATTCTCAGTGATGACTAACTTCTCAGTGACGATGAATGTAGTCATAGTTCAAACCAGTAGGGATAACGAGGTTCCCCGAAAGGGGGATAGTATAAGACCAAAGACAAGATAAATGAATTTTTAAGATTATTCCTAATTTTATCTTGATAAAAAGTGAGATAGAAAAATGGCGAGACTCAGCTCGCCATGGATAATCTCAAGAGCAGACCTCACAGTGGGGGTCTTTATTGAGCTTAAATTGACGGAAATCGAGCGTCATCGCATCAAATAACAGCACTTTCCCAACATTAACTTTGCCGTATTGCGCCAGCAATTTGATGGTTTCCATCGCTTCTAATGTGCCAATTGTCCCCACCAGTGGCGCCATCACGCCTGCCTCTACACATGTCAGGCTGTTTTCTCCAAACAGTCGGCTTAGGCAGTGATAGCAAGGCATTCCTTCTTCGTAGGTAAATACGGAAAGTTGCCCTTCCATACGAATCGCGGCACCCGAAACAAAAGGGATTTTGTGCTTAAAGCAGAGGCGATTAAGCTGCTCACGAATGGCAACATTATCCGTGCAATCTAAGATCACATGATTCTGCTGAACTAATTGCTCTAGCTCAGGATCATCCAATTGTGCGTTAACCGTATCAATCTGGATATGGGGATTGATGGCAGCTAGCTGTGCTTTTGCTGAATCCACTTTAGGCTCACCGATAGTGGCGTCGCGGTGCAGGGTTTGACGCTGTAAGTTTGATAGGGAAACCGTATCAAAATCTACGAGGGTTAAATGCCCAACACCCGCTGCAGCAAGGTATTGCGTCGCAGCACAGCCAAGTCCACCAAGCCCAACGACCAAGACTTTACCAGCCTTCAGCTTTTCCTGCCCGTCAAAATCGAAGCCGCGTAAGATAATTTGGCGGTTATAACGCAGCATTTCCTGATCAGTTAGCTCATACACAGTCTTACTCACTTTTTAATAAATAATTGAACATTTCCACATCAACCATTTCGCCTGAAGCTACTTTTCCCCGCTCACGTTCTAATACGATAAAGCAGTTTGCTTGGCTAAAAGAACTGAAAACATGTGAGCCTTGGTGTCCAGTGGTTGCCACTTGTAGCTGACCTTGTTCATCGACGCTTAGAATTCCTCTTTGGAAATCAAGGCGTCCCGGTGATTTTTTCAGCGGTGTAGTGACAGGAACTTTGAAGCGGACAGGGGCTTTCCATTGGCTATGACCACAGAGGCGAGCAATTAATGGCTGAACTAACTGGTAGAAAGTCAGTGCGGCAGAGACAGGATTACCCGGTAAGCCACAGAACCACGCTGAACTGAGTTTACCAAAAGCAAAAGGTTTACCCGGCTTGATGGCTAATTTCCAAAAACCAATTTCACCCAGTTCATCCAAAATTTGTTTAGTGTAATCCGCTTCACCGACAGAGACGCCGCCGCTGCTGATAACTAAATCAGCACATTGGTTAGCTTCAATAAAGGTTTGCTTGAGTTTTTCGGGTGAATCGGGGATCACGCCGAAATCCAGCACATCACAATTGAGTTTTTCTAACATTAAGCGAACGGCAAAACGGTTGGTGTCATAAATTTGACCTTCAGCCAGAGGTTCGCCTACTGCTTGAAGCTCATCACCAGTTGAGAACACGGCAACTTTCAAACGGCGCTGGACAGTAACATTCGCAATTCCGAGAGACGCTATCAATGGAAGCTGTGCGGTGGACAATAAGGTTCCCGCTGGGAATACCGCGCTACCTTGGGCAATATCTTCGCCAGCTTTACGAATATTATTTCCTTGCTTGAAACTTTCCGTAAAAATAATCCCTTGGTCAGTTTGTTCTGTTGCTTCTTGCATGACAACAGTATCAACGCCTTCTGGAATAGGCGCTCCCGTCATGATGCGCACGCAGCTACCTGCGGGTAATTTCCCTTCCATTGGGTTGCCAGCAAATGATTTTCCAGCGACGGGCATCGGGGTTTTTCCATCCCAATCAGCAAAGCGAAAACCATAACCATCCATCGCGGAGTTATCGAACGGCGGGACATTTATAGGAGATATGAGGTCTTCGGCAATAATACGTTGGGCAGACTCAGTTAATGGAATGATTTCAGTGCTAGTGACCACTGTGGTGTTTGAAAGTAATTTTTCTAATGCAAGCTCTAGTGAAATCAAACCGTTAGTATGACACTGGTCCATAAATCGTTACCCCTTAATCTTGTTATTGGCCTTAGAGGCTTAAAATAAATTGTTGGCGGTATTATGTCAGATATAGCGCATTGGGTGAATGAATAGAAATTGATTACTGATAGCTTTTGAGTGGATAGTTTGTGTCATTTGAGTCACGCATTGCGTTGTTTTAATAAACTCGTTATCGAATAACACGATTTTTGCTAAAACAGATCCATCAAAAAGGCTAAAATAAAGCATGTTATTAATCGCATTTAAATAATGAGATAGTTATTTAAATTGCAAGGAGTATTCTGGATCGAGTCGCGCGATAACCTGCAAATATTTCATGCTGTTGATAGATGTATTACTGGATTATCTGCACTTGCTGCTTTAGAGTACCGCGCACACCTGCATTTTTATAAAAATAGCGTTATACCATCTGTGGAGGATCCTATGTCATCTCTGAGTAAAGAGGCCGAATTAGTTCATGCTGCTTTGGAAGCAAGAGGGCTTGAAACCCCATTACGAATCCAGCCAAAATCCGGAGAGGATCGTAAGCAGCTGATTGAAGGGCATATGACCGAAATTATGAAGTTGCTGAACTTAGATTTAACCGATGATAGCTTGGCGGATACCCCGCGCCGTATCGCAAAAATGTATGTGGATGAGATTTTTTCAGGTCTTGACTACGCAAACTTCCCAAAAATCACATTAATTGAAAATAAAATGAATGTGGATGAAATGGTCACTGTGCGTGATATTACTCTGACCAGTACGTGTGAGCATCACTTTGTGACGATCGACGGTAAAGCGATTGTGGCATACATCCCTAAAGACAAAGTAATTGGTTTATCGAAAATCAACCGTATTGTGCAGTTTTTTTCACAGCGCCCACAAGTTCAAGAACGTTTAACTCAGCAAATTTTAGTGGCTCTGCAAACGTTATTAGGCACCATGAATGTCGCGGTTTCTATTGATGCCGTTCACTACTGTGTGAAAGCCCGTGGTATACGTGATGCGACGAGTGCAACGACCACAACATCATTGGGTGGGCTGTTCAAGTCTAGCCAAAATACACGTCAAGAATTCTTACGTGCGGTTCGCCATCTCTAATTTATGACCTCTACCGTTTCAGTTGCCCCTAAAAGCCGTATCGGGCAACTTGATACAGTACGTGGCATTGCCATCCTTGGTATTTTATTGCTGAATATCTTTGGATTCGCATTACCACAAGCGGCCTATCTTAATCCCTATTACACCCCTGAAGTATCATCTTCTGATGCGGCGGTTTGGGTGTTTTTTAATCTTTTCTTTCAAGGGAAGTTTCTGGGTATTTTCTCCCTACTTTTTGGCGCTACATTAGGCTTACTAAGTTATCGCGCAATATTGTGGCAACGTAGCCGACTGATTATTTTAGCGATTATTGGATTGATTCATGGAATTGGTTTTTGGGATGGGGATATTCTTCTCGCCTATTCCTTGACGGGGCTGATTGCAATAATGGTGATGCCACACTATGCGGCTTCAACATTATTGAAAATTGCTATTTCTATCTATTTGATTGGTTTGGTTATTCTATTTGCCATTGGCAGTAATGTAGTGGATACCAGTTTTTGGCAGATCACAGCAGACCAAGCGTTTCTTGATGTTTGGCAACATCGCATTGGCGGAATGACGGGGATCGCATATCGCGCGGGTGAAGTGGCGATGATGGTTGAATTGCTGGTGATCCAGTATGGCTGGCAACTGGTTGCAATGATGATCCTTGGGGCGCTGTTACTGAAAAATGGTTGGCTAAAAGGGCAGTTTACCGAGCAGCATTATCGCCGAATAGCCATTATATTAATTCTCCCAGCGGTAGGGATTCAGTCCGTGGCTCTCTATGTTCAAAGTCTTTTCGGTTGGCGTTACTTTGATACCTCGATTGTTGGTTATATCATTAATGAATTATCGGTGCCGTTTCAGTCTTTGGGCTATATTGCGTTAGTGTATGGGTTTTGGGGGGCATTGAGCCGAAGTGTGCTCGCGAAAGCACTGCAAAATGTAGGGCGGATGGCACTGAGTAATTACTTACTTCAAACACTGATTTGTACCACTATTTTTTACCATTTGGGCTATTTTTATCAGTTTACCCGAGTGGAACTGTTAGCGTTCATTCCACCCATTTGGTGTGCCAATTTACTGTTTTCTTACTGCTGGTTGAGCTTCTTTAAGCAAGGGCCTGTGGAATGGTGTTGGCGACGACTGACAGACAAACTGTTTTATCTTTTAAATCGCCATTCACCATCCGAACATTAATTGAGTTTGTTTAGCTCATCGGGGGTTACTGCAGGGTAGCCCTTTGTGCCATCGGGCATTTTTATTGGAGCAGGAATGGATTCTTGTTCCCCTAAAAATTTAGGTTCACGCTGGAGAATATAGAGATCGGCGAGTGCACCTAAACGGGCAAACACTTCACGTATCCGCACTTTAAACATACCTTCTGGCGTCGGTACCGCTAAACATTGGGCATCAATCCCTTTGTGCTTAGCAATGAATAGCGCTCTTTCACAATGAAAACGCTGAGTGATAATAGTGAAGTTATCGGTATCGAACACTTTTTTCGTACGAACCACGGAGTCTAAGGTTCTAAAGCCGGCAAAGTCGAGCACAATTTTTGAAGCGGGAACACCCGCTTTGATGAGGTCTTTACGCATGGCGATAGGCTCATTGTAATTGTGCGCGCCGTTGTCACCGCTCAGGAGTAAATACTTCACTTTGCCGCTGTGATAGGCATCCGCAGCACCTTTAATTCGATAGGTGTAATAGAGGTTAGTGGCACCGGAGGCATAATATTTCGATGTGCCGAGAACCATCCCAACATCGCGGGCAGGCAGTTGCTCTACATCTTCATAGATATAGGGCGCGGTTTCCCAACTGATCCAGCGGTCGAGTAAAATAACAGTGGCGAAAGCTATCCCTGCTAGTATTAATAGACCATAAAGCAGACGTTTCCTCATGTCTTCGCCTTGAATAATTAATGCCTATAATAATTAATGGTAACAATTAATAGGCTACTTGACTTAATTTCGTGACGCAAGTCGCGTAACGTAAAATCGTGTCAATATGGCTCATAATGTTTCGGTTGACGATATTGTCTAAGACAATATCGTATAAGGTAATGGTATCGAATTGAAAAACAATAAGATGCCGTATATTGGTTTATTCGTTTGGTGTTCCACCAAAACAGAGTAATGGGCTGATAGTATTTCTATCGACGGATTTTTGTTTATCAACCACATAAAATGATTTTGGATAAGTCACCACCCAAGCGTTCTCCGTTTCAGCGATCCCTTGAATATAGTCACCGTTTGTTGGGATCGGCAGAACATTATGGATATTCAATGTCTTGAGGCTGGTGGTGACCAGCGGAACTTGGGCCTCACTAGGATATTGCGGCAAATAGTAAGCTTGGGTTAATGCCGTATTGATACCATATCGACCATACTGTATATCGCTATTATTTCCACACCAATGATATTCCGTGATAGGTGAGGTTGGTGCTGTGACATGAGCGAAAACAAAGCGAGTATCTGTCACCATCCAGATGGATTGGCTATCCGGTGTGAAATAAAACTCTCTAACAGAGTCATAATAATTCTCTACCGTAAACCACGGTTTTGCACTAAACGTAAGTGTTTGAGTATCTAACAGATAGGCAGCTTGGGTCACATTATCATACAGCGCTAAATGTTTTTCATCGGGGGAAAGCGCGGCGGGCATTTGAATGCCGAAAGCGCCTTGATACTCTTGGCTATCTGGGAAGGAGAGTTTTTTCTCGACAGTATTATTGGCAAGGTTAATCACTGCGATACTGTTTTCTACGCCGCTTGTGACAAATGCGCGAGGGCTATTTTTCATCACATAAATTTGGCGTGGGAAAAAGTTGGTTTCAATATTAGCTTCCACTTTTTGCGTGTCGATATCAATCACACTGACGCTATTTGGTTGAAGTGAAGCAACATACAGTTTCTTTCCATCGGTGCTGAGCGAAGCCCCATAGGCACCCATTCCACGGCAGCGATTAGAGCTGCAACCCGTTTCATTTTTAGGTAATGGAAGCTGGATAGTAAATAGGAGTTTCCAATCACCATTAGCAGAAGAGTAAGCACTAACCAGGTTGGCTTCTTCATCCGTGATAAAGACTCGCTGGTGGGCATCATCACTGAGAATAAAGCTTGGTTCAATTAATTGAGGGGCTTGAACTTGAATGCCGGAAACTTGCTCTTCAGATTGCGCTGCGGGAAGTGATGCAAGCTCCTTTTCGGCAGCTTTTTCCATCACTCGCTTAGCTTGCTCTGCTTTGGCTGAGTTAAGTTCTTTATCCAGTTCTTGGTAGATAAATTCACGCTCAGCAACAAGATCTTCATCGGTCGAAAATGATTGCTGGTGGATAACGAGCGCTAAAATACCCCCCATGATTAACACGACGAGTAAATCTAATACGTATTTTTTGGCAGGAATGAGAACGAAAGCAAAGCCGATTACGGCACCTGCAAGCGCGCCACCAATATGGGCTGCATTATCGACCCCCGATTGCATCCCGTTAATTAAGGTTAATGCAATCATGGCAATAATATTATAGAGCGGGCGCTTAAGGGTATCGCGAGCATCTTTAGTGAGGTCAGGATTGTTAAGCTGTTTTAAGAGATCAATCACCGATGCAGCGGCGAGACCCATAATAGCCCCAGAAGCGCCTAAACTGACGGTGATATAGACGGTATTATCATTTTGCAGCAGGCTGCTCCATGACATCATATCAAAGCGACGCATTGCACTGTTTAAGGCTTCTTGATATTGCCAAGCTGCACTGACAAACGACCCGACAATCCCTGCAAATAGGTAGATGGCAAGGTAACGGAATTTACCAAAAGCGCGTTCACATTCAATACCAATAACCAGTAAGGCAAGGGTATTTAGCCCTAAATGTACCCATCCAGAATGCAGCACAATGCTAATAGGATAACGCCACCAATCACCGGTGAGAGAGAGTTGATAAACGCTTGCTCCGAAGAGCAACAAATTGTATTCCTGAGATTCAAGTGGTGCAGCAAAGTTAAGCTGATAAAAATAGACACCAATATTAAGAATCGTAATAAACAGTGTGAGTGCTATCGCCCATAGGGAAAATCTTCGCGTGTTTTTTTTCGGTGCAGATTCAGGCGGCGTTGATTCAGGTATGGTTGGCTCTGACATGAGCGAGTCCTATATAAACAGGTTATGTTTGCATCTTAAATAACTCTGGCGGCTATCTCAATCGCAAGTTATAGAAACGGGATACTTTCAGACAATGTTGAAATACAGAAAACAGAGAAAACAAAAAAAGAGCACCGAAGTGCTCTTTAATTTAGTAAAAACAATTAATTAGAATGAGGTACGTTTATAGACACGATATTCTGGTTTCCAGAAATTGTGCTCAATCGCTTCATCTAGAGCGCTATCAGATGTCATGGTCGCCACGCCTTGAACTTGCGCTTCTTTAGCCACTTGTTTTGCTATCACACGGGAGACATCTTGGATCTCAGATAACAGTGGTAATAGAGGACCTTCACCTTTTTGTGCCAGTGGTGAGCAGCTTGCTAATGCACGGCTTGCCGCCATCAACATGCCATCAGTCACACGTTTCGCACCGGATGCAATCACGCCTAAACCAATACCAGGGAAGATATAGGAGTTGTTGCATTGTGCGATAGCAAAGACTTTGTCTTTATAAGCCACTGGTGGGAATGGGCTACCTGTTGCCACTAATGCCTGGCCTTCAGTCCAGTTGATAATATCTTCTGGGCGCGCTTCAACACGAGATGTTGGGTTAGATAATGGCATCACGATTGGGCGAGGGCAGTGCTTGTGCATCTCTTTGATGATCTCTTCGGTGAATAGACCCGCTTGACCAGAAACACCAATCAGTACTGTTGGCTTCGCATTGCGCACGACATCTAACAGCGAAATAGAGTCACTATTGACATCCCAATCTTGCAAGTTAGCGCTGTTTTGCGTCAATTTGCTTTGGAAATCCAGCAAGTTTGGTAGTTTGTCTGTCAGTAATCCGAAACGGTCAACCATGTAGATGCGTGCACGCGCTTCTTCATCGCTTAAACCTTCTGATTTCATTTGAGCAATAATTTGCTCTGCGATACCACAGCCCGCGGAACCTGCGCCTAAGAATGTGACACGTTGGTCACTCAGTTTGCTGCCCGCTGCATGGCTAGCGGCAATTAAGCTACCCAGAGTCACGGAAGCGGTACCTTGAATATCATCGTTGAAGCAGCACAGCTCATCGCGATAGCGATTTAATAATGGCATCGCATTCTTCTGTGCAAAGTCTTCGAATTGCAGCAGCACATTTGGCCAGCGGCGTTTTACGGCTTGGATAAATTCTTCAAGGAATTCATCGTATTCTTCTCCAGTAATACGCGGATGACGCCATCCCATGTACAGTGGGTCATTCAGGCGTTGTGGGTTGTTGGTACCCACATCAATAACGACTGGTAAGGTATACGCAGGGCTAATCCCACCACAGGCGGTATACAGGGATAATTTACCGATTGGAATACCCATACCACCGATACCTTGGTCACCTAAACCAAGAATACGCTCGCCATCTGTCACAACGATAACTTTTACGTTTTGTTTGGTTGCGTTTTGCAGCATGTCATCGATGTATTCGCGGTTTGGATAAGAGATAAATAAACCACGCGCACGGCGATAGATATCAGAGAAATGTTCGCAAGCTTCACCCACAGTCGGGGTGTAAATGAGCGGCATCACTTCGGTTAAGTGTGCATCAATCAGGCGATAAAATAGGGTTTCGTTGGTGTCTTGAATATTACGCAGGTAGATATGCTTATCAATATCTGTTTTAAAATCAATTAATTGGCGATAAGCACGTTCAACTTGTTCTTCAATAGTTTCAACTTGTTCAGGCAGTAAACCATACAAGTTAAAATTAGCGCGTTCTTCTTCTGTAAAGGCGCTTCCTTTATTCAGTAAAGGAAATTCGAGTAAGATTGGACCAGCGTAAGGAATGTATAGGGGACGTTTTGTTTCGTGTTCATGTTCCATGAAATATCACTCTTCGGACGATTAGTAAGCAACAGTCAGGTTAGATCCTAAGCTAAACAAAAAATATGTACAGTAAATAATGCTACAAAACAGTTAAATTTTTTACTGAATATTATGGTTTATATGATAAGGAAATTATCTACAGAAGGGAATTTTAGACGGGATTTGTTTTACTATTACAACGAGTGGATCACGCTTATTTAAGTTCGCCGATGCTTTTAGCACGATATCAATCTTTTCAATGCAGTATATCATTTTGTTATAGGTTAAATTTATTTAACTGTTAGGTGGGGGATTAATGCTAATGGTGTGGTTGACCGCTAGATGCTTATCCTGCTAAATATATTTTTATATATCATATATTGCCGCATGTTTTTAATTAATTTAGGTTTTGCTTCTTATTTAAATAATTAATTATTAGTGGTGTTTATGAAAAAATATCTTGCATTTGTATTTTTAATTTTCTCCTTGCAAGTTCAATGTATAGAGCCTAAAGATAATAATCAAAGCATATTTAAATTAATTGTTCATGAATATATGAGAGTGAGTATGGAGGAATATAACCATTCATTATCACAAGAAAAACGAGAGAAATATAAGCGCGAATTGTCTTTAGCATATGCAAATTTCTTGAAGAGTTGGTTTGAGTTAAACGGAAATAATAACCCTAGAAAGGTAGATATTAGATTCTACGAAGCTGTTGTTATTCATGAGAATGGGCATAAGGCATCAGGAATACCATATGATGCTTGGTTTTTTGCTGATATCTATGATGTTTTAAATGAGGCTGATAGAAATAAACTTTGGGATGAAGTTTTAGATTTAATGTCTGGTAACCAAGAAAAGCAAGATGCAAAAGTGTTTATTAACTTATGGTTAAAAATGAAATCAGAAGCACAAAGTGAAAATGCGGAAAATCGTGAAAAAAGCCAACGATGGCTAAATAGAATGAGAAAAATTCCTTTAGTTATTGAAATAGAAAAAACGCTAAGAAAAGTAGATGAAGGTTTTTATCGTAAAAAATAAATATCCAGTCTAAATTGGGATTTAAATATGAAAATAAAATTTATTTTTTCTATATTTATCTTGTTAATTTCAACTCTATCTATGGCAGATAATCGTTCTGGTTTTGTTTGTGGTCGGTTTAATGGGAATATTGTTGAAGTAACTAGAAATTATGTTGATTTTATCGCTGAATATGAGGGGTATAGTTATTTTGACCGTAGATTAGTCAAAAATAAAAAAGGGTGTGATGCTAATTTTACCGTATTACCTTTAAGAATGACATGGCCGGAAATGCACCCTGTCGATAGAATGAAGCCAGAGTCAAATGAAAAGGAGATAAGAATATCGGTAAAACCAATGACGAATGATACAGTATCAATGAATAAGTTTAGAGATAATTCAATTAATGACGATTTTCTTGGTAAAAGAAGTGGCATTTATTACGATGATGAACTTGATTTATACTTTATTGAATATGTTAAAGAAAATGCAATAAATTATAATGGTAAAAATTATCAGAATAGAACACGAGTATATTGGTATGAAAATAAAAATGAAGTAATAAGTATTATTACGTGTCGCTGGTTAACTTTAAAAGGAGGTTATTATCGATGTGATATAAATGGACAAATTCCTGAAATTAATGTCTCTTTCCAAATAGATATTAAATGGGATCTAATCCATCAGTGGAGGAAAATTTTATTGAAGTCAAAAGGATTTGTAATAATTCATCTTAAATAGAAAAGGATTTTAAATGTCAAATAATACAAGATACAGTGCTAGTAGAGTGTTTACAAAAAATGATCTTATTACGATTAAAAAACTATTAAGAGAAGATAAAAGCCCAAAGGAGATGTATCAGTATCTAGCGAACAAAGGTGATAGATATTCTTTATTTGCTGGAGTGGATGGAAGTGAATCGGTTTTTTGGGGGATTGATTCTTTATATTTTCCTAGTGAAGACTCATCATGGCATGATGAAGACGCCAGAAATAAGGATTTTAAAGAAATAGATTTTAAACTAGCAAGTGAATATTTAAATTTACTTGAGGGTAAACTCATTAAATCAGGCGGAGAACTTGTTGAAATACTTGATATTAGTCATGATGAATTAATTTCAATTAATATTAAAGCTTGCTCAGGAAGTCGATTTAATATTGAAGATTGGTATTTGTATGCGGTATTTGAATCGCTTTCACCAAATGAAAAAAAAGGATTTTGGACTCATAGGTTAAACTCTAGCACTGAGTTCAAAGAACAAGTTAGTCATCATTATAAAACGTTTGAGATGATGATTAAAAAATATATGGTAAGTGATGGTACTAACAAAGAGATGCTAAAGTCATGGCTGACTAGTAAGTTCTATATTTCAATGTATAGAACATTGAGTGATTCACAATTCGATGAGCTTGATAAGATAAGAAATTCTGAATCAGAATTATCCATATTAATGAAAGATGTCATGGGCAGTATAAAAACAAATGAAAGGGTATTAGGTGATGTCGTTCCTTGGGTATTTGATGAAGTCGATGCTGATGAGATCCTGATTGAGGATGCTCTCTTATCAATGGAGAATGGGATAAATGAAAATATATTATTTTGGGAAACTAAAGAGGAAAAATTAAAATTTTTAATGAATGAAGTAAATATAAATAGGCATAATCGTAGAAAAAAACGTTCTGTATCATTTGATGATATTGAAAAAAATGACTTAGAGTTACATCTAAAAGATATGCAGGATGTTTGTGATAAAGTAGAGCGAGAAGAAGACCCTGAAATTTTATATGACTATCTTGAAGCAAATAATGAACGGTACGGTATAATTCCTAAAGGGCTTGTAAAAGGTGATTCATATGCAGGAAAAATGGCAATAAACTACTTAATTGAAAAAGCTAGAAACGATAATATTACATTAAATTCTAATATGTTGAAAAAGATACAACTTACAATAGCAATTAATACTTGTAAGGTAGAGCTAAGTAAGTTTAAGAGTAATGGAACTGAAGTTTTACGTGAAAGACTGACTGTTGACGAAATAAAAAAAATACATAAAGACTCACTCAATGAATTAGGCTTATCTGAAGATTACTGGACATTATCGATTCCATTTAAAATTATTCCTCCAGAGGAACATGATGAAATATACTCCGAAATGTTATTAAATTCAGGGAACAATCAAAGTGAGGTTGAGTATGGTCTTTACTTAGTGGATAAAATGATAATAAGCATTAAAAATAATCCATCTAAAGAAAAGTTTAATATGTTTTTAGAATGGGCTAATACTGTATCGACAGTAGATAATATGGTAGAAACGGGTTTTGTCTTCGGTGAATACATTAAAGAAAGAAGTGCAACATTTACAGAGTATATGAGAATTAAAATAAAAGAACTAAGAGAAGTCATTCCTGTAAGTGATTTAGAGATTTACGGAACCACGAACTCAACACCTACAACTAGAACACAGCCTATAAATAAGGAAGTGCTATCCCCCTCATCAATTAATCACCCTCATAATATGGTAGATAAATCTATAGTAGAAAATATCTATCCAAAAGTTGAACCTGATAGAGAATTAGCACCACTGACAACAAATCTGCTTAATATAATAAAACCTGAGAATATGGAAGCTTCAACAAATCATTATCTAGAACGACCAAGTGTTGTCTTGCCTGGAACAGATGGATTTAAAGATTTTCCTGAAGATAGAATTCAACATAATCATCACTTTGAAAATATGATTGGGCACCTTAGTGACCACATGTCCTCTATAAATCACTCATCAAGTTCTTTTGATAGAGATTTTAGAATCCCACAAGCACCAAGTATGCCTGAATTTAACTACAGTGGTGGCTATAGCAGCTCATCATCCAGATTCTCATTTTAACTTTATTAACACTCAATAACGTTTCAATAAAAAACGGCGGTTATTGAAGTTGATAAACTCACAATAACCGCCGTTGTAATCTCGAAATATTTAATCTGGTTTAAATTAAATATGATTCAATAAAATGACGTTTAAATGGACTCATCCAAATAAATGCGTTCCACTTTCTGGCAACCTAACGCGTGCAAGGTATTTTCTGTTGTACACCACTGCTGGACCGTTGCATCTTGTTTTTCCACTAACACCGCTTGTTCGATAGCATGAATATCTTTACCCGCTAAATTCACCATAATTAGTGCCGCTTGTAATGGTGGTAAGCTCGGGTTAAACGCAGCATTTTCGGCGTAGCGCCCTGTAAACAGGGAGCCATCTTTTAACTGCACGGCTATACCAGAGTGAGATTCACTGTATGGTGCGTGAGATTGGTTTGCCGCTTCAACCGCAGCAGATAACAATCTATCGCGGCTTTGATTTTGATAACCATGGTTCACATTATCGAGTAGCAATGTGGTGATATTCAGATCCGATGGACCGAATGAATCAGGCAAATAATCATGAAGTGTGGCTGCTTGGCGTTTTGGTAAATGCACCATAATCTTACCGCCTTCACGCAGTTCATTCATAAATTGTCGGCAGTGACCGCAAGGCGTGTAGTTAACGGTAATTGAGGTTAATTGTTTTTCACCTTTTAACCATGCGTGGGTAATAGCACATTGTTCTGCATGGATAGTTTGACCAATAGAAACATGGTTAAATTCCATATTTGCGCCGAAATAGAGATTACCGCTGATACCGCAAGCGATTGCGCCTACATTAAAGCGAGAAATTGGCGTAACAGCGTAAGCCGCTGCGAAAGGTAATAATGAAAAAGCGAGTTCACTGTCCGTGCATCCACTCTCAGCTTTAATTTGTTTTACTTGCTCAGCGGTTAACATGGCTGAGAAATCAGGTTTGTCCATAATCGGTTTTAGGACAGACTGTAACTTTTCTGGAAGTTCGGCCCAAGCGGCCTTGAATCTTGAATGCATAAGTAACCCTCCCTATTTAATTGTTTTCATTCTATTCAATTAATAGGGGGCTTGGATGTGATCGCGATCACTCCATGAATGCAATCAATGAAACAAATTCATTAAATGAGAGATGTATCTCAAGTTTTTGCACTGAAATTTGCATAAGAGAGGTACATGACCTCTCTTATTGATTCAGTTTAGCTAAATAAGTGAAGAATGACAGGGAAGATAAAAGGTGCAATCAACGAGGTGATTACCCCGCAGGTCATTAACGCTAATGAACTGTATGCCCCTTCAATGTAGTTAATTTCTGCACAGCGCGCGGTTCCTAGCGCATGGGAGGCTGTACCCATAGCTAAACCACGTGATGCGTGGGTACGAATACGTAATACATCAAATAGGCTATGACCGAACATCGCCCCTAAAATCCCGACAAAAAGGACGCAAGCGGCGCTGATTGCTGGGATGCCTCCGACTGAATCGGCAACTGCCATGGCTATCGGAGTTGTCACTGATTTAGGTAATATTGACCCTGCAATATCCGGTGTTGCACCAAGCCACAGTGCAATAGCGGCGCCCGTAAACATCGCCACAATACTGCCAGCAAAACAGATACTAAATAGGGATTTCCATTGCGCTCTAATCTGGTGCATTTGCTCGTAGAGCGGAAAGGCGAGGGCGACGACGGCCGGCTGCAATAAATCATTGAGTATTTTACTGCCCGCAAAATAGTGCTCATAAGAGGTATTCGTCAGGATCAGTAGTGGAATAATAATCGCGATAGTTAACAATAATGGGTTCAGAATGGGCAATTTGCACTTGATCGACAGCGCTCTTGTCAAATAGAAAACAACGATAGTTAATGGCAGTGACCACCAAATATGTTCTAACATCACTCTTTCCCCTTGGTTTTATCATTATTGATGCTTGAAGATATGGGTTCTTCAGGAGGAAGAGGAACTTCATCAGGCTTCACACCCACAATAGGGCGTTCTTTATGGATATAGTTTGAGCTGACTGCGACAACAATCATGACGATTAATGTACTGGCGATGCAGGAGACGACAATCGGGATCATCTGTTGGCTGAGTAAATCATAATAATTCATAATTCCCACACCGATGGGAACGAATAAAATCGTCATGTTTTTCAGCAGGATGCTACATCCAGGTTTCGCCCAATGAGCAGGGACTATTTGCAATGCTAGCAAGACAAACAGCAGTAACATACCGACAATACTGCCGGGAATGGAAAAAGGAAGCAGTTTGGAAATCACATTTCCGATGATTAGGCAGAGGTAAAGTATTGCGAAGGCTCGCAAATATTGCCATCCGGTGTTCAATACTTGTTTTAATGACATGGGACTTGTCCTATTACTCGACAGGCATTCATCATACAATTAACTTGAAAATTGTGCCAGAGATCACAAATAAAAACCCATAAAAAAACGGAGCTCACTGAAGTGGCTCCGTTTTATATTGATATGGTCTAAGTTTGTTGTTCAATTTCTCGAACGACAATCCATGACTTATTTGACCTGCATTCCCGGTTGTGCGCCATTATCTGGGCTCAGTAGGTAAATATCTTTACCACCAGGGCCTGCTGCCATCACCATACCTTCGGAGATACCAAAGCGCATTTTACGTGGGGCAAGGTTTGCCACCATCACGGTTAAACGACCTTCCAAGACTTTTGGATCTGGGTAGGCACTGCGGATCCCAGAGAATACTTGGCGAGTTTCACCACCGATATCTAACTGTAATTTCAGCAGCTTATCTGAACCTTCAACAAATTCTGCTTGTTTGATCAGCGCAATGCGCAGGTCAATTTTAGCGAAATCATCAAAAGTGATGGTTTCTTGAATTGGGTCATCTGCCAGAGGGCCTGTCAGTTGCTTAACTGGCTGAGCACTTTGCTTGGACGCTTCTACCATCGCTTCCGCTTTTGCTAATTCAATACGGTTAAATAACGCTTTAAATGGCGCTACGTCGTGATTTAGTAATGGCGAGTTGATGGAATCCCACGTTAATTCAACTTTCAGGAACTCTTCCACGCGCTTAGTTAAGCTTGGCAGAATTGGTTTCAAGTAAGTCATTAATACGCGGAACAGGTTGATACCCATCGAGCAGATATCTTGCAGTTCTTGGTCTTTACCTTCTTGTTTCGCAACGACCCAAGGCGCTTTCTCATCTACATAGCGGTTTGCAATATCCGCTAATGCCATAATTTCACGCACAGCTTTGCCGTATTCACGGTTAGTAAAGTCGTCACCGATCACTTTTGCCGCATCAACAAATTGTTGGTATAGCGCTGGCTCGGCTAAGTTTGCGGATAATTTTCCAGCAAAACGTTTAGCAATAAAGCCTGCGTTACGTGAAGCTAAGTTCACCACTTTGTTTACGATATCGCTGTTCACACGCTGTACGAAATCTTCTAAATTCAAGTCGATATCGTCGATGCGTGAAGAGAGTTTCGCTGCATAGTAATAACGTAGGCAGTCAGCATCGAAATGGTCTAAGTAAGAGCGAGCGGTAATAAATGTGCCGCGAGACTTAGACATTTTTGCACCATTAACGGTGACATACCCGTGAACAAACAGGTTGGTTGGTTTACGGTAGTTGCTGCCTTCTAACATGGCTGGCCAGAATAGGCTGTGGAAATAGACGATATCTTTGCCGATAAAGTGGTAAAGATCCGCTTTAGAATCTTTATTCCAGAAGTCATCAAAGTTTAAATCGCTGCGTTTGTCACACAGGTTTTTAAACGAGCCCATATAGCCGATTGGCGCATCCAGCCAAACGTAGAAATATTTACCCGGCGCATCTGGAATTTCAAAGCCGAAATACGGGGAATCACGAGTGATATCCCACTGCTGTAAGCCAGATTCAAACCATTCTTGCATTTTGTTAGCCACTTGCTCTTGCAGTGCGCCAGAGCGAGTCCATGCTTGCAGCATGTCGCTAAATGCAGGTAAATCAAAGAAAAAGTGTTCAGTTTCACGGATAACTGGCGTTGCACCTGAAACCACTGAGCGTGGGTTAATCAGGTCAGTTGGGCTATAGGTTGCGCTACAAACTTCACAGTTATCGCCGTATTGGTCTTCCGCTTTACATTTCGGGCAAGTACCTTTAACGAAACGGTCTGGCAGGAACATGCCTTTTTCTGGGTCGTAAAGCTGTGAAATGGTTTTGTTTTTAATAAAACCATTGCTTTTTAATTTGCCGTAAATCAGTTCGGATAACTGTTTGTTTTCTTCGCTATGGGTTGAGTGGTAGTTATCGTAGCTAATCTGGAAGCCTGCAAAATCGTCCTGATGCTCTTGGTTCATTGCTGCGATCATTTCTTCAGGCGTAATGCATAATTGCTGAGCTTTTAGCATGATCGGTGTTCCGTGCGCGTCATCAGCACAGATGAAATGAACCTCTTTGCCGCGCATTCGCTGATAACGGACCCAAATATCAGCCTGAATGTGCTCCAGAATATGACCGAGATGGATTGAACCGTTAGCATATGGTAACGCACAGGTTACCAGTAATTTATTCGCGACTTGAGACATAGTAACTTTCTTACTTCCATTATTAATAAAGGGTCTTTGATGTTAACCGATCAATAAAAATGTCGCTAGGGCAATAAAATATTAATCGGCAATTATTAGGAAAAAACGCTAGGTGGAAACAAATTTTTACTGTTTGTGGTTTTTCATTCGCTAGGCGGTCACTATTTTTTTCGTTCTCTGCTATCATGCAACGTAGTCAAAAATGTGTAGTTACAAAAAAGAAAATAAAGGAGCCGGGATGAACGATAAATCCCCCGAGCAGAACAAACCAGAACTGCTGACTGAACAAGTCTCCACTGTTTTGGCTTCATTTACACACCCAACTCTCAAGCGCAATCTGATTTCAATCAAAGCATTGCATCGTTGTGCGCTGTTGGACAATGTGTTGCATGTCGAATTAGTTATGCCATTTGTCTGGAAAGGCCCATTCCAAACGCTGATCAGCGAAAAAACCGCTGAGTTAAAGCAATTGACGGGTGCTCACGCCGTAGAATGGAAATTACGCCACGATATTACCACTCTGAAGCGTGCTAATGATTTACCAGGCATCAATGGTGTACGTAATATTCTTGCGGTGAGTTCAGGTAAAGGTGGTGTGGGTAAATCCAGTACTTCCGTGAACTTAGCGTTAGCGTTAGCGCAAGAAGGCGCAAAAGTTGGTATCCTCGATGCGGATATTTACGGGCCTTCAATTCCGAATATGCTGGGAACGACACTGGAGCGCCCAACGTCTCCAGATGGTCAGCACATGGCACCGATTATGGCGTATGGCTTAGCCACTAACTCCATTGGTTACTTAGTCACTGACGATAACGCGATGGTATGGCGTGGCCCAATGGCGAGTAAAGCTTTGATGCAGATGCTGCAAGATACGCTATGGCCAGATCTGGATTATCTCGTTATCGATATGCCACCGGGAACCGGTGATATCCAACTGACTCTGTCACAAAATATTCCAGTGACAGGCGCAGTGGTTGTGACCACGCCGCAAGATATTGCCTTAGTAGATGCGATGAAAGGGATTGTCATGTTCAAAAAAGTGAACGTGCCAGTGCTGGGTGTTGTTGAAAATATGAGCGCACATATTTGTAGTAACTGTGGTCATGTAGAGCCTATTTTCGGTACCGGTGGTGCAGAAAAATTGGCTGAGAAATACAACACTAAACTGCTAGGTCAGGTTCCGCTGCATATTTCATTACGTGAAGACTTAGACCGTGGTCAGCCAACCGTAATGCGCGACCCTGAAGGCGAGTTCGCTGATATCTATCGTGAAATTGCGTCTAACATCTCTGCATTGATGTATTGGGAAGGGGATAAGATCCCGACGGAAATCTCTTTCCGCGCCGTGTAATTAAATGGCATCGATAAAGGCTATTTGGTCAGTAATGACTAAGTAGCCTTTTTTATTGCCATAAAATCCGATTCTTTGATTGTTCTGATTTATTCTCAAACTGTTCCTTTATTGTTGTAGGCTGCGTAGAATGACGCATAAGTGAATTTCCTAGCCTGAAAATTAACGATATAGAAAATTCAGTCTTTATTCCGTTGGCGAATGCCTAAAAGGTGATTATGAAATTTTTAATTTTTATTGTCGTATTGGTGCTGATTGTTATTTATTTTTATAACCGCATCGTTGCATTACGTGAAGCAGTCGTTTCTAGTGAAACTGAGATCTCTGTTCAATTAGATCGCCGCGGTAAAGTTTTTGATAGCTTACTGGCGACGGTCAAAAAATATTTAAGCCATGAAACAGAAGTCTTCACTAAAATTACAGAGCTCAGAAGCCAAGCACAAAATGCGACGGGGGATAAAGCTCGTGAAGCGGAAGATGCGCTGTCCAAAATGGTGAGTAGCGGAGCCATCAATGTGGCAGTTGAAGCGTATCCAGAGCTAAAATCTGATGCGATCATGGCAAATTTACAAGAAGAGATCGTCTCTTCTGAAAATAAACTCTCTTTTGCTAAACGTGGTTATAACCGTTCATTAGAAACTTATAATGCGTATATCGCTTCTATGCCTGCTGCATTAATTGTTGGCATTATTCCTAGCTTGAAAATTAATAAAGAATATTGGCGTTTAGACGAAGCAGACATCAAAACTGAAGAGTCTCGTCGTATTAATTTCGATTAAATGGATGTTGCCATTGGCAGGGTTTTATTATGGATTTTAGAAACGTTATACGTAAAAACAATATCCGTACTCGGTTAGTTGTGTTGAGTTATATTGTGTTGATGCTAATGATTGATTTGCTCGCGGATACCGCAACCCATCCAGATGAGAGAATGGATTTTACCTCGAACCTGATAGCATTTGCGACATTACAACAACTGCCAGTGGCAACCTTTATTATTCTTGGTCTGACATTTCTAGGTTTACTTTATATTCATTTCTTTGGGCATAAATTGATGCTTGCAGGAATGAATGCGAAGGAAATCACCCAAGAAGGGGCTTCAACCCCGGAAGAAAGACAGCTATTTAATATTTTAGAAGAACTGAGTTTAAGTGCGACACTAGGTTATATTCCACGCCTGTATATTTTGGACACAGATGAACCCAATGCATTTGCGGCTGGCTGGAATTCTCGTAATGCTTTGGTCGGCATCACGCGTGGTTTATTACAAACGTTAAATCGCCAAGAAGTTCAAGCCGTAATGGCCCATGAAGTGGGGCATATTATCCATGGTGATTCAAAATTAACGCTGTATGTGGGTATTTTAGCGAATGTTATTTTGACGGTAACGAACGTTTTTGCTCAAGTGTTTATTCGCTCAGCAGGACGCAGCCGCAATAATTCAGCGAATAAAGCACAAACCATTTTATTATTGATGAATATCGTGTTGCCAATCATTACCAAAGTACTCTATTTTTATTTATCGCGTACCCGTGAATATATGGCGGATGCGGCAGCGGTGGATTTAACTTCTGATAACCAAGCAATGATAAGTGCCTTGAAGAAAATTTCAGGGGATCATCAAAAGCATGATTATGATGATGAAAGCACTGGACAGGCATACAGACAGGCGGCATATATTTTTAACAAGGGTGATTCTGTATTTTCAACGCATCCTTCCATAGAGAACCGAATTGCGGCTTTAGAAGGGCGTAAACAGTTTTAAACTTAGCGCGAAGCTTGCGCTTTGAAGAATAAAAAATTGGGTGCGTTTTTTTATCAGTCTTTGACGAGATAGACTGGTACAGCGCACCATTACACCCTATAATTCCCGCCAACCATAACACTATGATGTTATGCACTTCATTTCTAAAATTTTTAACCAGGTTACCATTTTATGACTGACACATCGCATCACTGTACCATTGTAGGTATATCGGGCGCTTCTGCATCTGGCAAAAGCCTAATCGCAAGCACCTTATATCGGGAGTTAAGAGAAAAGGTTGGTGATCATAATATCGGTGTTATTCCAGAAGACTGTTACTATAAAGATCAAACAGATATTCCGATGGAAGAACGACTCAAAGTGAATTACGACCATCCAAATTCAATGGATCACAGTTTACTTTATGAACATCTTAAAGCACTGAAAAGTGGTCAAGCCGTCGAAATTCCTCAGTATGACTATGTCGCTCATACTCGCAAACAGCAAACCGTCAGTTTTAAACCAAAAAAGGTCATTATTATTGAAGGTATCCTATTATTAACAGATAAGCGTTTACGCGAAGAGATGGATTTCTCTATTTTTGTTGATACACCGCTGGATATCTGCTTAATGCGCCGTATCAAACGTGATGTTAATGAAAGAGGAAGAACATTAGACTCGGTTATTGAGCAGTACAATAAAACGGTTCGTCCAATGTTCTTACAATTTATTGAACCATCGAAGCAATATGCCGATATTATCGTACCTCGTGGCGGTAAAAACCGTGTGGCGATTGATATTTTGAAAGCGAAAATTGGTGAGTTCTGTCAGGACTGATAGCATCAAATATCGCCAGCGATAAGCTGCCATGAATATATAAAATAATGAAGGGGGAAAGTGATCATGCGTCTTTGTGACCGCGATATAATTCAGTGGATGGATGAAGGTCGACTTGTTATTAGCCCGCGTCCACCGATTGAACGGATCAACGGAGCGACTGCGGATGTTCGTCTTGGGAACCAATTTCGTGTTTTTCGTGGACATACTGCGGCATTTATTGATCTCAGTGGACCAAAAGATGAAGTCAATGCGGCATTAGACCGTGTGATGAGCGATGAAATTGTTCTTAAAGATGACGAGCCTTTCTTCCTTCACCCTGGTGAATTGGCGCTGGCAGTTACGCTAGAATCCGTCACGCTACCCGATAATTTAGTCGGTTGGTTAGATGGTCGCTCTTCACTAGCAAGACTTGGATTAATGGTTCACGTCACAGCTCACCGGATTGATCCAGGCTGGCGTGGTCAAATTGTGTTAGAGTTTTATAACTCAGGTAAGTTACCTTTAGCATTACGTCCGGGCATGGTGATTGGTGCACTGAGCTTTGAACCGCTATCAGGCAGTGCAGACAGACCTTATAACAGCCGACAAGATGCAAAATATAAAAACCAACAAGGTGCTGTTGGTAGCCGTATTAGTCAAGATTAATACGGCAAGATAGCGAGCGGCCTCTTCTATGGAGTTTGAAGAGGTCAGCAATCGCTAACGTCAAGGAATGACAAGCGAAAGATGTGACAAATAAAGTAAAAGAGAGGGATGCATGAAACGGTTTTTAACGACGCTGATTATTTTACTTGTGGTGGTAGTTGCGGGGCTAACAGCTTTAGTGATGTTAGTGAACCCGAATGATTTTAGAGGCTACCTCGTTCAACAAGTTGAGAAAAAAAGTGGTTACCAACTTGATTTCAAAGGTGATATGCGTTGGCATGTATGGCCAACATTGAGCATCATTACAGGTCCCGTCTCAGTCACAGCACCTAACGCCAGCCAGTCTATTTTAAGTGCTGAAAATATGCGCTTAGATGTGGATTTATGGCCGTTAATTTCCCATCGACTGTCTGTCGAACAAATTGTCATTGATGGTGCAGTAATTCGCAAAACACCTGAAAGTGAACCCATTGCGACGGTTAACACCCCCGTTGCCCCTGGTGGTAGCCAAGTACCTACTGATACAACAGATAAAAGCCAATGGTTACTCGATATTAGTAAAATTGATATCACCAATAGCTTAGTCATTTGGCAAACCCCGAAAGATGAATACAACCTACGCAATATTAATCTGTCACTGAAAAAAAGTGATGATAAACAAGTTGCGATGAAATTCAGCGGTAATTTAAATAAAAACCAACAAGAATTTAATTTTGATATTAAATCAGATATCGATTTATCTAAATTATCTCAGCAGGTAAGTGGAAAAATCACGCAATTTGATTACCAACTCAGTGGTGTTGATTTACCAGAAAATGGTATTAGTGGAAAAATCACCTCAGATTTCCTGTATACAAAAGCTAACTCAGGAGAGATTCGTCTTGAAAATCTCGCCATTCAGGCAAATGATAGTCAATTAGCAGGGACAATCAGTGTCAATTTAACCGATATTCCTGATGTGACTGTTAATTTATCCTCGCCTTCTTTGAATCTCGATACATTAATTGGGCAGGCACCGGCTGCGGGTAAATCAAATACAGCCAGTGCCGCCTCTGAAAATACCGCCAGTAATAATGAGCGTGTAGGCGTTAAACCAGTGATTTCTGGTTCCAACATGCAGAAGTATGATTTAACGGGGCTAAAAGGGTTTACCGCGCAATTTAATGTCTCGATGGACACATTAATTTATCGTGGAATGTCGATGACTGAGGTGAAAATCAGCGGTGATAACCAAACACCACGTTTAACCATTTCTCAGTTAGAGGGCAATGCGTTCGGTGGGCAATTCTCACTGCCCGTAACCATTAACTACAGCGCTATTCCTGCGCAGGTTTCGGCAAAACCTGTATTTAATAATATTAATCTTACTCCGGTATTAAAGGCATTTAGTATGCCTGAAAAACTGAGCGGGATTATCTCATTAAATGCCGCATTATCCGGTATTGGCTACGATGATTATGCGGTTAAAAATCAGTGGCAAGGACCGGTTAATTTTGAGCTACGCAGCGCTAAATTGGCAGATTTAAACATTCCGCAGTTGATTCAACAATCGGTATCCCGTTTCACTAATAAAATCAATATGCCAACAGATACCAACAGCTTCACAGAAGTGGATTTATTCACCGTGTCGGGATATCTCAATAAAGGCAATATGAATATTTCTTCTCTTAAAGCAACGTCTTCACTGTTGAATATTACAGGGCAGGGTCGCGTGAATATTCCAAAAGAAACCATTGATGTCAATTTAAGTGTGAATATTCTCGGTGGTTGGGCAGGGGACTCGCGCTTAGTGCAACAGCTGCGTAGCATGAATATCCCACTGCGTATTTACGGTGGTTGGAATAACTTACAGTACCAATTGGATGTGGAAAAATTACTGCGTAATGAACTACGAACTCAAGCTAAAGAAGCCATTGGTAATTTTTTGAAAAAAGAAGAAAATAAAGGGCTAAATGATTTATTAAATGCGTTGTAATTTAGATGATATAGAGCCGCCCGAAAATGAGCAGTTCTATATTTATAGACATAATAATAAGATTATTTATGTCCATACTCCTCGTAATCTTTCGCTCTTATTGCCGCGGTATTGCTATCTATTTTAGTATTTTTACTGCATTCATTATTAGATACATTCTTGCGCAATATTTTATTTTCAATAGTATTAATTTTATTTTTACTTACTGAAATTGCATTATTCAGTTTTGTGAGTGTCTCTTGTTTTGAATGATGATGCTTATATGAAGAGCTATCTAATCTGTCTTGATATTTTTGGATTGAACTTGCAAGTTCTGTTAGCTGCTCTTTGATGCTTGTAGGGTCTTTTTCCCATGATGGTGTACGGCTATCCATCATGAGGTCAATACTAGATTTAATTTGTGTTAATTTCGTTGAAATATTCTTTTTAAGATTTTTAATTTCTTTTAAATGAACAGTTTTTTTACTTTTATTCTCTTGAGGGTGCTGGGTTGAATCATTTTTCACATTCGTTGCTGACTGCGTAAATGTCACTGTATTTCCAGCTAAATTCGTTATGCTTGCACGGCGCAGTTGAACTGATGGAGTATTATTAATTGTAGTCATTAGGTAGAGTCTCATTAAAAGTTAATTATTAAACTATTTGAATTATTCAATGAGCGAATGATTTTTTCTTTAAAAAAACGCGGTTACATTTGAGTAAGGATGCATTTTCCCTTATTACGGGCAAAAAAATACCGGCTCAATATTAAGATAAAGGCCGGTATTTAGATTGTATTAATCGTGACTAGTTTTAATCACAAATCGTATTAATCGCGATTAGTCATCGACATAGTCGTAGCCATCACCCGCGGGTGCGGGTGGTGTAATCAAGACTTTATTAACCCGATGGCTATTGACCTCAAGAGGTTGGAAAATACAGCCATTGATTTCGACTTGCTCACCCACTTCAGGAACGCGTTGTAAATGTTCCATTAAAAGACCGGCAATAGTTTCATACTCACGCTTATCATCCAGCTCCATTGGGATATACATAATTAAATCTTCCAGTGGCATAAAGCCATTGGCAATCCATGTACCATCGTCCAATTTTTGAATGTCATGGCGGGAGTCATTTTCTTCATCACCAACAGGTAAGTTACCTGCGATAGTTTCCATCACGTCAGTCAAGGTAACGATACCTTCAACAGAACCAAATTCATCCACAACAAACGCAAAGTGTGTATGCGCTTTACGGAATTGTTCTAACGCTTTTAACAGTGATAAACCTTCAGGGAAAATAAGCGGTTGAGTGACCAATGCTCGCAAGTTCAGTTGTTCACCGCTAAGCTGCTGCTTCACTAAATCCAGCACATATACCACACCAATTGGGTCGTCACTGATACTTTCATCGACAACAACAAAACGAGAGTGTGGATTTTTCTCCATTAGGTCAATGAGTTCAGCGGAGGATTTATTAATATCCAAATAATCTACGTCATGGCGGGACGTCATAATACTTTCTACGTTACGTTGCGCCATACCCAGCACACGAGCGATCATTAAACGCTCTTGAGGGTCGAAAACGGATTGGTTATCTGAAATTAAGTCAGAGGTTCTCGCGTCTAATTCACCACGTTCAGCTTTACCGCTTAAAATGCGCAATACGGCTTCTGCGGTACGTTCACGCAGAGGGCGGCTGCCTTTTAAGAATTTACGGCGGTTAAACTGCGCAAACTGGTTAAGCACCTCTATCATGATAGAGAAACCAATTGCCGCATACAGGTAACCTTTTGGAATGGCGTAACCAAAACCTTCAGCCACTAAGCTGAAACCAATCATCAGTAAGAAGCTTAAGCATAGAATGACGATGGTAGGGTGCGCGTTAACGAAGTTGGTCAGTGGTTTACTTGCCCAGATCATTAACATCATGGCGATAGTCACTGCGGCAACCATGACACCGATATGGTCAACCATACCGACAGCGGTAATCACCGAGTCTAATGAAAATACCGCATCTAATACGATAATTTGTGCGACAACCGCCCAGAAATTGGAGGTTTTACGTTGGTTGTTGGTATGCTCGTCCTTTCCTTCTAACCGCTCATTTAGCTCCATAGTGGCTTTAAACAAGAGAAATATCCCCCCGATAAGCATTATCAGGTCTCTGGCGCTAAATGGATGCTCAAATAGAGTTAGAATAGGTTGGGTCAGCGTGATCAACCATGAAAGGCTGAATAACAGAATGATACGCATTACCAGGGCACACATTAACCCTGTGATACGAGCTCTATCACGCAGTTTAGCTGGGAGTTTATCGGCCAGAATGGCGATAAAAACGAGGTTATCAATACCAAGAACGATTTCAAGAACGATTAGGGTAGCTAAACCCGCCCAAATCGAAGGATCTGCGATCCATTCCATACAGTTTGTTTTACCTTCTGATATGACGGCTTATACCGACTGGTGAATAATGAGGTTTATTGACGTAAATATCAATAAAAATTCATTCAAGTAGCGTGATATTTGGCAAAAAATGATTCGATTAGTTTATCGATTGCATCAATAACTACCATGGAGCAGCATCCTGAGTTAACATGTGATCCCGTTAACAGAATGTCAGCACAATCGAGGCTGACTTGGTCCTAATCAGACAGGAGTTTTTCATGTCAAAGCAGCAGATTGGTGTTGTCGGAATGGCGGTCATGGGTCGCAACTTAGCCCTGAACATCGAAAGTCGCGGTTATTCAGTTTCTATTTTTAACCGTTCAAAAGATAAAACTGATGAAGTCATTGCCGAAAATCCAGGGAAAAAATTAGTTCCCAACTACACGATTGAAGAGTTTGTCGACTCTCTGGAAAAACCACGCCGCATCCTGTTGATGGTTAAAGCGGGTGAAGCAACGGACAAAACCATTGCTGCATTAACGCCTCATTTAGACAAGGGCGACATTTTAATCGATGGTGGCAACACGCTGTACAAAGACACTATCCGTCGTAATCGCGAACTGTCAGAACAAGGATTCAACTTCATCGGTACAGGTGTTTCTGGTGGTGAAGAAGGCGCACTGAAAGGTCCTTCAATCATGCCTGGTGGACAAAAAGAAGCGTACGAATTAGTTGCCCCAATCTTAAAAGAGATTGCAGCGAAAGCGGAAGGCGAACCGTGTGTGACTTACATTGGTCCAGACGGTGCAGGTCATTATGTGAAAATGGTTCACAACGGTATCGAATACGGTGACATGCAATTAATCGCTGAAGCTTACTCTTTATTAAAAGGTTCTCTGAACTTGAGCAATGAAGAGCTGGCGGAAACATTCTCTGAGTGGAACCAAGGCGAACTGAGCAGCTACCTGATTGAAATTACAGCGGATATCTTCAAGAAAAAAGATGAAGAAGGTAAATACCTGGTTGATGTAATTTTAGATGAAGCGGCTAACAAAGGTACCGGTAAATGGACTAGCCAAAGTGCTTTAGATCTTGGCATCCCACTGACTTTGATCACTGAATCTGTCTTTGCGCGTTATATTTCTTTCCTGAAAGATCAACGCGTTGCTGCATCTAAAGTTTTAACGGGTCCAGTACTGAAAACCGTTGAAGGCGATAAAAAAGTCTTTATCGAGAAAGTACGTCGTGCACTTTACTTAGGTAAAATCGTTTCTTACGCTCAAGGCTTCCAACAATTGAAAGCAGCGTCAGATGAATACAACTGGGATCTGAACTACGGCGAAATCGCGAAAATCTTCCGTGCTGGCTGTATCATCCGTGCGCAGTTCCTGCAAAAAATCACTGATGCTTACAATGACAACGCGCAGATTGCAAACTTACTGTTAGCACCTTACTTCAAACAAATCGCAGATGAGTACCAACAAGCTCTGCGTGATGTTGTCTGCTACGGCGTACAAAACGGTATCCCAACACCAACATTCTCAGCGGCTATTTCTTACTACGATAGCTACCGCTCAGCGGTACTGCCTGCGAACTTGATTCAAGCGCAGCGTGACTACTTTGGTGCACATACTTATAAACGTACTGATAAAGAAGGCGTTTTCCACACTGAGTGGATGGAATAAAGATAAACCGTTAGGTTATCTTCCATAAATGAAAAAAGGTGCTCAATTGAGCACCTTTTTTATTTCTAGCTTTTTATACACTTTCAGACTTCGAGTATTTCTTTCCTCACGCTTTTCCCGTTGAATACTCTGACAAAAAATAGACTAAAAAAACAAAGTAGGTATTCCACAGCATGAAAGCCAAAATAATTATTCTTACAGTATTCGGCATTATTTTTACTTTATCTTGCGCCTTTATATCCGGCATCGTGCTTTCTATGAACAAAGAGCCTAGTTCTGAGCTCCGCTATAATGGTGAGAAGCTCGGTTACAGTATTTACACCATTTATAATGATAAAGTGTATGCGAGTGTTCCAAGTAATGGCGATTATCTGATAGAGAATGCAGACCCTTCTAGCTTTACGTTATTACCTGAAAGTTCGCGTTATGAGCAGCAAGTGGCATTAGATAAAAATCATGTTTATTGTGGAAATTTAGCAATCCCTGCATTTAATCCTAACAGTGTGAAAATCGTGGGGAATGACTATTTTACCGATGGAAATCAGACCGTATATTGCTCAATGGGCTCAGTAAGGAATTATGAACTTTCAACAATGGATGAATTATTTCAGTCTTGGTTATATGGTTGGGATTTAGGGAGTAAACCGCAAACCTATATTTACCCGATGAAGCCACTTCCCGCATCATCGACGCCATATCAAGCATTATTGTCCCGTTATTTGGCAACTGACGGGCAGCGTGTTTTTTATAAAGGCGAATATATGCCGGATGCTGATCCTGTGACCCTACAGGATATTGGCTCCCTTCAGGATGATGATTCCGTGAGAGATAGCCTTCATTTTTATCGTGATAATCTTAACGTCTATTATGACCAATATAAATTGCCAATAAAGAGTCATTCTGGTTTATACAGCTTGATATTGGATGGGTTATTTCAAGAAGGTTATTTGATTGATCCACAATCTGGCAATGTGGCGATGAATGATATTTTATTTCCTGAGGAACATGCTCCTTACCAGCTAATAAGCCGTAATAGCCAGCATGTGAATCAAGCGTTATTTCTCTCTAAGGATGGCGTATTTTTCTATCATAGAGAAAAAGAAACTATTGTTCGCGCGGGAGCGAATCCATTTATTGACGGTGAATTAAAAGAAATTGCGCCTTTAGTGTTCACTCATAATAACCAAACGTATTATCTACAGGATTCCGAGATTTGGGGAACCAATAAAAATCCGGGGTTAATTTCACGGAGTACAAAAATTTATCGTTTCAATGAGACGAATAGTGCACCATGGGAAAAGGTGGGTGATTTAGATCATCGCAGATTTGGTCAGGTATGGAAAAAAGGGGATGAATATTATTATTTTGATAATCTAGGCTCCACTCAATTAATTCAATATACCATTTATCGAGTAGATAACCAGCGTACCGTGAACCGTTTATTGAACGAAAGGTTATTACCAAGAGATATTCGTGTCTTGATTGATAATGATGATTTACAGCCGATAAGAGGCACCGAAGTGGTTCATGCAATTACTAAGTATCGATAAGATTCGATATCTATACAGAAATTCTGATATTATCGATAGCCATTTTCGAAATCGCTATCGATAACTCACCTGCTCAGAATCGGTCATATGCATAAATTTCTCGCTTTATTATTACTTTTAGTCCTATTAGGGCCTCTTGGGATAGATCTGTATTTACCGACTATTCCAGCTATCGCTAAAGATTTAGGGAGTAGCGAGTCTATAATCCAATCGACCATCGGATTATTTATTTTAGTCTTAGGGATTGGACAGCTAATTTCTGGACCATTAGTCGATAGATTTGGTCGTAAGCCTATCGCTATCATTGGGTTAGCTATTTATCTAGCTGGCTCCATTGTGGCTGCATTTTCAACGACGGCAGGGTTATTTATTGCTTCTCGGCTGTTACAAGGAGTGGCTGTGTGCTGCACCTCTGTAGTGGCATTTAGTTGTGTCCGTGACCGTATGAATGGCACAGAAGCCGCAAGAGCATTTGGTTTTTTAAACGGAACACTCAATATTGTGCCCGCTTTGGCGCCTTTATTAGGGGGACTGCTGGCGGAAGCATGGGGATGGCGAGCGCCATTTTGGTTCTTGGCGATTTACGCTGTGGCCATTTTCTTGCTGATTCTATTTTTCCTACCAGAAACGCGCCCAGCCAGTTTACTGCAGGTTAAAAAGCTTCAATTTAAGAGCTATTTTCGAATTTTAACCAGCGAGCATTTTTTGATTTTCGCATTGGTAAATGCCGGTGCAATGGGCATGGCACTGACGTATGTCTCTCTGGCCCCTAGCGTACTAATGGGGGATGCTAAGCTATCGCCTCTCGAATTTTCAATTGTCTTTGGTGTCAATGGCTTCTGGATCATGCTCGCGAGTTATATCGCGAATTACTGCATTCGAAAAATGGGGCGTCCAGCGTGTTTATCAATCGGTAGTGTCATGATGGCACTTGGTTGCATCGGCTTATTATTCGGTTTGATGGTACTTTCACCTGAAATGCAAATCCATTGGTTAGTGTATATGTTGCCGGTTGCCTGCGCGTGTACAGGGCTTGCCTTTATGATGGGCACAGCGACAAGCTATGCGTTAGAGCCTTTCGGCAATGAGGCTGGGGCGGCATCAGCCCTCGTGGGGTTTGTGCAAATGGCGGGTGGCGCTGTATTAGGGTTATGTGCAATTGCGTTACCTATAGCACCGAAATTGTCCCTTGCTCTAGTGATGCTAGCGGGATGTATTTTCGGATTAATTGCAAGAAAAACCAGTATAAAACGCGCTGCCATAATAGAGAAAATAGAGTAATCGTTATGGTTAATAATCCATTATTAAAGCAGCCGAGGATCGGTTAGCGGTGATGTAGTGTGAACGCAATTACATCACCATAGAATGCGTTCTATGGTAATAAAATACTGATTTAAGGGTTATTTACCATGAAAAATAAACATTGGTCGAAAACGCAGTTATTACATGAAGTTGTTAAAAATCCCAATATCCATCTTAAAGGATGCCACAGTTATTATAGTGATTGTTGGGATGACGGTTTTGAACAATCCGTCGTGCGTTATTTACAAGGCGATGAACAGAGCCGAGATTGGCAATTAGCTTGGGATATCGACCAACTTTATATTGGCGATTATGTGTGTATTGGGGCGGAAGCCGTTATTTTGATGGGGGGAAATCATACCCATCGATTAGATTGGTTCTGTTTATACCCTTTTCTTGAATATATTGAAGAGGCCTATATTGGTAAAGGCGATACCATTATTGGCGATGGCGTTTGGATTGGAATGCGGGCATTTATTATGCCGGGAGTTCAAATAGGGGAAGGTGCGGTGATTGCGGCAAACAGTGTCGTGGTGAAAGATGTGGCGCCTTATACCATTGTTGGTGGTAACCCTGCAAAGCCAATTAATACGCGTTTTTCCCCTGATGTAATAGAGCAAGTATTAGCGTTGAAGATCTATGAATGGCATGAAGATAAATTCGAAGCATTGAAAGTGTTTATTTGCAGTTCGGATTTTCAGGCCTTAAAAGAGGCTAGCGAGCGGTATGATGAGACTCATTAATGGGTAATAGTGCTTAAAATCTCTTTTTTTAATTTGAAGGGTTATCGCTCGATAGCCCTTTTTAGGATTAATCACCCATCATTTTGTGACTACCTTGGCTTATTTATTACCATAATACGAGTACGTTAATTAGGCAGTAAAGTGTTAGGTTTGCTCATGCAGTATCAAACTCATGCAGTTTTAATTTGAGTCAACGCCTATGAAAAAATTAACTTGTCGTATTTTTCATTTATTGGCTTCTCATCGTTGTATTTTGTTGTTTCCCATTATTAGTAGCTGTTTTTCCTCTTTTCTTTATGCTTCCTCGGAAAAAGCGGTCGCGTATCCTGCACCGATTAATATTAGTCAGATTGAAATCAAATATAATGATCAATTGGATTACCCTGAGATAATTGGCAACATCACGAATGTTCCAAATGTTGTTTTATATCAGACCTATATTAGATTTGAGCTATTGAGGGATGGCGTGTTTATTGGGGAAACAAACTATAGAGTAACTAGCTCAATTAAACCAAAACAAACGGTAAATTTTATTGTTACTATTCCAGACTATGATGTTATACCCAATGAGCAGATTGTTGTTGAAACCATCGCTGCCTATTATTTGGATAAACCGCGTTGAGTGTCATTTAGGAGCCAGCTGATGATGATGGCTCCTAATCAATCAGTGTGATGAGTTATTCATCATTTGTGCGAATAAACTCGACTAAAGTGGGGGAAGCGATACGCTGGTAATCTTGGGTATTGAGAATAATTGAGCGTTCTAGGCTTCCCGCATTAAATGCGAGTTCATCAAAACGGTCGAATAGGTATGGGTCAGCGATAAGCTTCAGTGATGGATGAAAGCTGAATGGTGGGATGGCGCCGAAAACACAATGGGTGAGTTCATCGACTTCCTTTGGGCTAGCTAATGAGGCTCGAGTGCCGCCAATGGCTTTGGCAATCTTACCTAAATCCGCTTGTTGATCAGCAGGTAAGATGGCTAAAACATGCTGGCGAATGCCATTTCCTTTCACATGACAGACTAATCCTTTGGCACCTTGACCTAGCTGTGTGCCGCGGATTTTTGCCACTTCTTCAGATTTTCCCGCAGTTGGATGCTCCATCACGCGATATTTTGCATTTTGGCTATTCAGTAATTGAGTTAATTGCGTAAAAACGCCATTGTCGGACACAATGAGCTCCTTCAAAAGTCCACATCAAATGAGGGGAATGATAGCAAGTTCAGAGAGAGA
The DNA here is from genome assembly GCF_009706275.1 of Providencia sp. wls1943. Taxonomy (NCBI): domain Bacteria; kingdom Pseudomonadati; phylum Pseudomonadota; class Gammaproteobacteria; order Enterobacterales; family Morganellaceae; genus Providencia; species Providencia sp. wls1943. Next base: position 139,597 of record NZ_WLTU01000025.1, on the reverse strand, counting down.
AACAATGACGAGAGAAGAAAGTAAGGGCAGCTATCATAAAATAGTTGCCCTTAAGCCAGTTACTGATGGCGTTCTTTCAAACGCTTGATAATGGCGGTTAAATCAAGGTCTTGATCTTGCAGTAATACCATTAAGTGGTACATCAAATCGGCAGCTTCGTTGGTTAATTCTTCGCGGTCATTAACCGTGGCAGCGAGTGCAGTTTCAACGCCTTCTTCACCCACTTTTTGTGCAATACGCTTGGTGCCGCTAGCATACAGACGGGCAGTATATGAACTTTCTGGCGAGGCATTTTTACGCTCTTTCAGTAAGGTTTCTAATTCATATAAAAAACCCCATTCGCTTTGAGCCGGCGCAAAGCAGCTGGTGGTACCATTATGGCAGGTTGGGCCATCAGGCAGAACCATGGCAAGCAGCGTATCGTTATCGCAGTCAGCAACAATATTCACCAAATTCAGAAAATTGTTGGAGGTTTCCCCTTTAGTCCACAAACGTTGTTTGGTGCGAGAGAAAAAGGTGACTTTACGGCTCTCTAAAGTCACTTTCAGCGCTTCTTGGTTCATATAACCCAACATGAGAACATCACCAGAAATAGCGTGCTGAACGATGACAGGCATTAGGTTATCAACTTTTTGCCATGCAAGCTGATTACATTGTTCTGTGGTTAACATACTCTTATTTGAACTCCATTTTCTGCTAAGTATTGCTTTAAGTCACCGATGTTAATAATCTGCTTGTGGAACACCGAAGCGGCTAAAGCGCCATCGACGCCAGCGTCAGTAAAGGCGTCTAGGAAGTGGATTTTTTCTCCTGCACCGCCGGAGGCGATCAATGGAACTTGGCACACTTCACGAACTTTTTTCAGTTGTACCAGATCGTAACCTTGTCGTACACCGTCTTGGTTCATCATATTGAGCACAATTTCTCCGGCGCCGCGCTGCTGAACTTCTTTCACCCAATCAAGGGTTTTCCAGCGAGTTTGGGTGGTGCGTTTTTCATCGCCTGTGAATTGATAAACTAAATATTCGTTTGTTTCTGCGTCAAACCATGTATCGATTCCAACCACGATGCACTGAACACCAAAGCGATCAGCCAAACGGCTAATTAGGGTTGGATCAGACAATGCAGGGGAGTTGATTGAAATTTTGTCTGCGCCAAAAGAGAGGATCTGAACAGCATCTTCCACGCTTTTAATTCCACCCGCCACGCAGAAGGGAATATCAATCACTTCCGCCACTTTGGCGACCCAGCTTTTATCGACAACACGTCCGTCAGATGAGGCGGTAATATCATAGAAAACTAACTCATCAGCCCCTTCTTGGGCATAGCGTTGAGCTAGTGGGACAATATCACCGATAATTTCATGATTGCGAAATTGCACCCCTTTAACCACTTGTCCGTCACGGACATCCAAACAAGGAATTATGCGTTTTGCCAGCATTGGATTGCCTCCGTTACGGTAAATTTGCCTTCTAATAATGCGCGACCCACAATTACGCCTGCTGCGCCAGAAGCTGGCAGTGCGGCGATATCGTTTAAATTACCAATTCCACCAGAAGCTTGTACCTCTATATCAGGGAATTTTTGGCTGATTTCGCGGTATAACTCCACATTGGAGCCCGCCAGCGTGCCATCTTTGGAAATATCGGTACACAGCACATGCTTTAAGCCATAAGGGCGATACATTTCAATGGCTTGCTCAAGGGATAAGTTTGAATTTTCTTGCCAACCACTAATGGCAATTTCTTTGATGCCTTGAGCATTAATACGCACATCCAGTGCTAGTACGATAGCGTCGCCACCATAACGTTGAAACCACGTTTTGACTAACTCTGGTTGGGTCACTGCCGTCGAGCCAATCACCACGCGAGTCGCACCTGCATCTAGCAGTGCTTTGACATCGTCTTCAGTACGAATTCCCCCCCCAACTTGCACGGGAACAGTCACGCCTGCCAGCAGTTTTTTCAGCAGAGGAATTTGACGTTTCTGTGGGTCTTTAGCGCCAGTTAAATCCACTAAGTGCAGCAGTTTTGCCCCTTGCTTTTCATAATCTTGTAAGCGAGGAAGTGGGTCGGTGCCATAGTCCGTTTGTTTGGCGTAGTCCCCTTGATGTAAACGCACAACGGTGCCATCAATTAAATCTAATGCTGGTATGATCATGGTTTTTACATCTCCAAGAAATTTTGGATCAAGCGAGCACCCGCAGCACCCGAACGTTCTGGGTGGAACTGCACACCATAGTAATTATCTTTATTCACGGCACTACTAAACAGGTTGCCATATTGTGTTTGCGCGATGGTGTTGGCGGAAATAGGCATTGAATAGCTGTGGACGAAATAAAAATAGGCATCGTCGCTTACCCCCTTAAACAGGGGATTGCCCGCGAGTGCTTTCACTTGATTCCAGCCGCTGTGAGGGACAGGTAAGCCGTTTGCATCCATTTTGCGTACGGGGCTGTCGATTAACCCTAACAGTGGAATTTCTGTTTGGCCTTCTTCACTGATACTGCCGAGTAATTGCATCCCCAAGCAGATACCTAAAACGGGTTGAGTTAGCGCTTTAATTAAAGGGATAAGTTCACGCTCAGCCAGTTTTTCCATAGCGGCGCTGGCAGTGCCAACTCCGGGCAGAAAAACTTTGTCTGCTTGTAAAATGGTGTTGGTGTCGCGGCTCACAGTCGGCTCATAACCTAGGCGTTTAACGGCATAGGCGACGGACGCTAAGTTTGCGCAGCCAGTATCGAGGATCACAACCTTCATTACAGAACTCCTTTAGAACTTGGCAAGGTATCCCCTTCAACACGGATAGCTTGGCGTAAGGTACGACCAAAAACTTTAAACAGGCTTTCCGCTTTGTGGTGATCGTTTTTCCCTTTCGTTTTCAGGTGTAGCGTGCAGCCCATCGCGTAGGATAACGAACTGAAGAAGTGCTCGATCATTTCAGTGCTTAGGTCACCTACGCGCTGATATTTAAATTCTGCTTTATATTCAAGGTGTGGACGCCCCGAAATATCCAGCGCACAGCGTGCTTGGCATTCGTCCATCGGTAATACGAAACCGAAACGGGCAATGCCGCGTTTATCACCGAGTGCGACGCGCAGCGCTTCGCCGAGTGCTAGACCTGTATCTTCCACAGTGTGGTGATCATCAATGAACAGGTCGCCATTAACTTCAATGCGTAAGCGGAAGCCGCCGTGAGTTGCGATTTGGTCTAGCATGTGGTCAAAGAAGCCAACGCCTGTGTTGATTTTGCTGCCGCCTTCTTGGTCAAGCCACACTTCTACTTGGATGTTGGTCTCTTTGGTGACGCGTTCGACTAAGGCATAGCGGTTACGTTTAGTGAGTTGGTTGGTGATGGTATTCCAATCCAGCTCTTTGGTGCTGTAGCGTAGCCCTTTGATGCCCATATTTTGAGCGAGCTGAATATCTGTCTCGCGGTCGCCGATGACATAGCTGTTTTCGATATCGAGAACACCGTCGTTGAGGTAGCTTTCCACCAGCTTGATTTTTGGCTTACGACAGTCGCAATTGTCTGCAGGCATGTGTGGACAAATCAACACGTCATCAAAGCGGATGCCTTGAGATTCAAATACCTGCATCATTAAATTGTGAGGCGGATCGAAATCTTCTGTCGGGAAGCTCTTGGTGCCTAAACCATCTTGGTTGGTGATCATCACTAAGCGATAGTTGGCTTTTTGCAGTGCTAATAGGCTTGGAATGACATCCTTTTCAAAGGCGAGCTTACTGAGGCTATCCACTTGATAATCTGTCGGTGGTTCGGTAATTAATGTTCCATCACGGTCGATAAAAAGAATTTTCTGGCTCATGACTATTTCCTAATTAGCAAAGTGCTTTAATCGCTTCAATGACACGGACGTTTTCAATTTCGGTACCAATGGTGATACGCAGGCAGTTGATCAGCCCCGGCTGCTTGCTTTGATCGCGTAAAATAATGCCTTGATCCCACAGCGCTTTAAACACTGTAGCGCCGTCGGTAAAACGCACCAAAATATAGTTGGTTTCACTTGGGTAGACGGTTTCGACAATCGATAAGTCACGCAAAGCTTCTGAAAGCGCAATACGATTTTCGCGAATTTCTAACACGCGTTTTTTCATGATGGCGATGCCATCTGCGTTTAGGGCTTTTTCAGCTATCAGCGCCACAGGGGTAGAGAGCGGATAAGGGGCGATGACTTTCAGTAAAACTTCAATCACTTCAGGGGATGCCAAGGTAAATCCACAGCGTAACCCTGCTAGCGCAAATGCCTTTGATAAGGTTCTTAAAATCACTAGGTTTGGGTATTTGGCAAGCCAGCTCGCGACGCTGAATTCTGGGCAAAATTCAATATAAGCTTCATCGACCACTACCAGCGCGCGACCTGCAGCCATTTCTAATACTTCCAGCAGTGCTTGGTTATCGATGATGTTGCCCGTTGGGTTATTTGGGCTACAGATGTAAATCAGTTTGGTATTCGATAAGTTTTCGCGGATAGCGGTGACATTCAGTGACCAATCGGGTAACGACAGAATTTTTTTCTGTTCTACACCAAAGGTTTCTGCGCTGACGCTGTACATGCCATAGGTTGGCGGGCAGAACATCACTGCGTCTTTACCGGGCTCGCAAAATGCACGAATTAATAATTCGATAGATTCATCAGCGCCACGGCACACTAAGACTTGTTCAGGTGATAACCCTGCATAGGCCGCATAGTTGTTAATTACGCCAGCAGGTTGCGCCTCTGGGTAACGATTAAGATTACGCTCAATAAACTGATAATCCGGTGCTGTTGGGTATTCGTTGGCATTGAGCCATACATCCCCATTCCCCCCAAGACGACGAGCAGACATATACGGGGTCATCACTTTTACATTTTCGCGTGCGAGGCTGGCTGCGTTAAACGTCTGGCTCATGGTTCACTCCTGATTTTGTTTTTTTAGTTCGGTGACTCGTAAGGTAACGGCGTTTTTGTGGGCAGTTAGCTGTTCTGCTTGCGCCAAGGTTTCTATGGTGTTGGCTAATCCTAATAACCCTTGAGCCGACAGTTTTTGTACCGTCATTCTTTTCATAAAGTCGGCTAAGCCAAGGCTTGAGTAGGTTGATGTGTAACCATATGTCGGTAATACATGGTTAGTGCCGGAAGCGTAATCCCCCGCGGATTCTGGTGACCAATCCCCAACAAACACCGATCCTGCACTGGTGATAGATTCCACCAAATCATCGGCATTTCGAGTTTGCAGAATTAAGTGTTCAGGCCCGTAGCGGTTACTGATTTCAACACATTGGTTGATAGAGTCCGCGATGATCACACGGCTTGCATTGAGGGCTTCACGCGCAATAGATGCCCGAGATAATACAGCAAGTTGCTTTTCGGTCTCTTCAATAACGCGTACCGCAAAATCCGCGTCGTCGGTGAGTAAAATTACCTGAGAATCCGGCCCGTGTTCTGCTTGGGAGAGCAAATCCGATGCCGTAAATGCAGGGTTAGCTTGGCTATCGGCAATCACCAACACTTCAGATGGACCCGCCGGCATATCAATGGCTGCGCCTTGGTAGCTTTGGCTAACTTGGCGTTTGGCTTCCGTGACATAGGCATTGCCAGGTCCAAAAATTTTATCAACACTCGGAATGCTTTGGGTACCAAATGCCATCGCTGCAATGGCTTGGGCGCCACCGACTTGGAAAATGTCAGTAATGCCGCACAGTTTGGCTGCATATAAAATTTCGTCTGCAATTGGTGGAGGCGAGCAGAGAATAATGTTGCGGCATCCGGCGATATTCGCAGGCGTTCCCAGCATCATGACAGTAGAAAGTAATGGTGCGGAGCCACCCGGAATATACAGCCCGACGGAATCAATCGGGCGGGTCACTTGTTGGCACACCACGCCTGCTTGAGTTTCAACGGTGATCGGCGCAGGTTTTTGGGCTTCATGGAAGCGGCGAATATTGCCAATCGCCGTGTTCATTGCCGCTTTAATGTCATCGCCAAGGCGAGCTTGGGCTTCATCAACGGCTTCTTGTGAAACACGAACAGAGGTAATGTCTGTTTTATCAAAACGTTGGCTCAGGGCGATGAGGGCCGCATCTCCCTCTGTACGCACTTGGTCAATAATTTGACTGACTGCGGCGCTAATGTTGCCAGAGGCGGCAATAGCAGGGCGCATCAGTAAAGCTTCTTGCTGCTCTTCAAGACAGTCTGACCAGCGAATTGGTTGATTGAATCCCAGTTCCATGGCGAATTACTCCATCATTTTTTCAATTGGTAAAACAAGAATTGAACTTGCGCCCAAGGATTTCAGTTTTTCCATGGTTTCCCAGAATAGGGTTTCTGAACTGACCATGTGCATTGCAACGCGGCTTTGGTCGCCAGCTAATGGCAGAATGGTTGGGCGCTCAGCACCCGGTAACAGTGCGATGATTTCTTCGAGTTTTTCACCCGGAGCATGCAGCATAATGTATTTTGATTCGCGCGCTTGGATAACGCCTTGAATACGCGTCATCATGCGGTCAATTAACTGTTGCTTATCGGCTGACATTTCGCCATCACGCTGAATTAAACAGGCTTTTGAGCGGTAGATGACTTCCACTTCTTTTAAGCCGTTTGCTTCAAGGGTTGCGCCTGTAGAAACGAGATCACAAATGGCATCGGCTAAACCAGCGCGTGGCGCGACTTCTACAGAACCGTTCAGTAAGCAAGATTTAAATGTCACGCCTTTTTCATCAAAATAGCGTTTTAGTAGGTACGGGTAAGAGGTGGCGACACGGGAACCATTCAAGCATTCTGCCCCGGTATAATTGAAGTCTAATGGCGCAGCTAGAGAGAGGCGGCAGCCACCAAAATCAAGGCGACGTAATGTTGTAAATTGTGGGTTTTCACCGCGAGCTTGGCGGCTTAATACTTCTTCTTCCAGTACGTTTTCACCAATAATACCGAGATCAACAACACCGTCCATTACCAGCCCTGGGATATCGTCATCACGTACACGAAGTAAATCAATAGGCATATTTTCTGCATAAGCAATCAGTCGTTGCTGTTGTAAATTGATTTTAATGCCGCAGCGAGCTAGTAGCTCTCTTGATTCTTCGCTTAGGCGTCCTGATTTTTGTATTGCGATACGTAAACGTGATTTGTCCAACATAATTTTGCTCCACATCCCTAAAATATCTTTTTGATTAATAATAAAAAAAACCCTCGGAAGATAATCTTCCGAGGGTTTTCTCAATTCGCATTTCAGCCACCGGAAGAGTCGTTGATCGTCTTCCAGCACACATCGCCCGAAAGACTAATCAGGATGATGGTGATGATGATGGTTGCGTGAAATACGAGTCATAATAGTTTCCGTTTAGTTATTTGGATAATTGCTTAAACATTCAATACCAATCAAGCTATCCGATTTCATACTATGAATGCAACCCTTTTTTTCAAAAAAACTCATAATAATTAGTTCCCGGTTTTTTATAGTGATTAATCCCTTGGAAAATAGCTTCGGAAGTTGAATTATTTTCAGCTAATCTATGAGGCATTGATGTAATCATTTTCTCAGAATGCGGGACAGTCTTATGAAAAAAATCACCATTATTGGTTTAGGTTGGTTAGGGGTTCCTTTAGCGAGTCGCTTGATGGCGCAGGGAATGACGGTAGCGGGAACGAAAACCAGCCTAGATGGTATTGAAGCCGCTCGAGGGGTCGGCATTGATTGCTATCCGCTGCGGTTAACACCTGAATTACAATGCGATACCGATGATTTAAGTGAATTAATGAAGGGGGCTGATGTGATGGTAATTTTATTACCACCATCGAAAGTCAGTCTTTCAGAGTATATTGTCGCTATTGAGAAGTTAGTTGATAGCGCAATTAACTATAAAATTCCGAGAGTCATTTTTACATCATCGACTTCTGTCTATGGTGATGTGGATGGTGTTATTGATGAAGGTGCGCCATTACTTGGCGAAACCGCCTCAGCACAAGCGTTAATTGCAGTTGAACAATGGCTTCATGGCTTACCTAATATTCGAGTGGACGTGCTGCGATTAGCCGGTTTAGTGGGTGAAAAGCGTCATGCAGGACGATTCTTAGCCGGGAAACAGCAAGTCAAAGGGGCTAATCAGCCAGTTAATATGGTGCACCAAGATGATGTGATCGCCGCAATTTTGTTGTTGATCCAGCAATCCAATGGTGGGCATACCTATAATTTATGTGCGCCTGAGCATCCGACGCGTCGGCAATTTTACACTGAAGCGGCAAAGTCATTAGGCTTAACGCCGCCAGAATTTGCGCTTGAAGAGCATGAAATGGCAGGTAAAACTATCGACGGGGATCGTATTTGCCAAGAAATGGGGTTTGAGTATGAGTTTACCCACCCACTTTATATGCCGATGAGTTAAATGAAAGCCGTGGCGCTCAATACAAACGCCACGCTAAATGCTTATTTGATAGGTAACATCACAATTTCTTGGAATGCAGGGCGTTTGGTCAGTGTTTGATACCAGCGCTCTAAATGAGGAAATTCAGGGCGCTCTGTCACAATTTCATGCCATGGGTAGAACAGTGGCGCGATGGCGATATCCGCAATACCAAATTTATCTCCGCTAAAATAGGCCTGAGTCGCCAGAGCATCATCCGCAATTTTCAGCAGTTTTTCGATATTTTGATAAATGATTTTGGCTTGAGCTGGATCTCTATCCGCTTCAGGAACGCGAACGATTTTGTTCATCATCTGCTTGATATGGTCAAATAAATTAGCGCTACTCCAATCCATCCATTTATCTGCCGCCGCTTTTTCCTGTAGATCACGGGCTAACAATAGGTGAGAGTGATCATACTTTTCCGTAAGGTAACGTAAAATTGCATTGGATTCCCACAGGGTAAAGCCTTCATCCTGTAAAGTTGGAATTGTGCTGTTTGGATTCATTTTCTTATATTCAGGTGTATCAACACCACCGAATGGGCCACCAACATCTTTTTGATTATAAGGAATATTCAGCTCTTTCAAGCACCACAGTACTTTTTTCACGTTTGAAGAGTTAGTACGTCCCCAGACAGTTAACATTGGAATCTCCCATGACTATGTTTTAACTTAAAGACGGTATTTTTGACCTAAACAAGATAGATGAAATTAATGAATTGAGAAACTTTATTATTTATTAATTGCGGTGGTCATCATCACTTATTTTGTTTAGGGTATGGGGGGATTTTGATAAACGTAATATTTTGCAGTATCTCGATGAATTTGACTGCATTTTTGGTTTCTAGTGAATATTTTATTAAAAATGGTTTGATTGTGATGAACGCTTTGAATAGCAATACTAATAGTAAAGGAGTAACCAATGAATAAAACAACATTGTCCTCAGCAATTCGAGGAACAGGTATCGGGTTTAGTCTATTCGTTGTGATGAGCACCAGTAGTTATGCCGCTCAGACACCAGTTGCTCCACAAGTTGACGCAAAAGCGTTTGTATTAATGGATTATAACAGCGGTAAAATTTTGGCTTCAGGTAACCCTGATGAGCATTTGGATCCTGCAAGCCTAACCAAGATCATGACTAGCTATGTGGTCGGGCAAGCGGTCAAAGCGGGAAAAATTACGCCGCAAGATATGGTGACAGTCAGTGAAGCCGCTTGGGCGACAGGCAATCCAATTTTAAAGGGTTCTTCCTTGATGTTCTTGAAGCCGAAAGACCGTGTTTCAGTGTTGGATTTAAATAAAGGCGTGGTAATTCAATCTGGGAATGATGCCAGTATCGCCTTGGCTGAACACGTTGCAGGGAGCCAAGAATCTTTTGTTGACCTGATGAATGGCTACGTCCAAAAAATTGGCTTAACCAACACCCATTTTAAAACCGTACATGGTTTAGATTCTGAAGGGCAATACAGTACCGCTCGGGATATGGCGGTGTTAGCGCAAGCGCTGATCCGCGATGTGCCTGATGAATATGTATTGCATAAAGAGAAAGAGTTTACTTTCAATAATATCCGTCAACCTAACCGTAACCGTTTATTGTGGAGCCAAAACCTTCATGTCGATGGCGTGAAAACAGGGCATACCAGTGGGGCTGGTCATAACCTAGTGGCATCAGCAACTGATGGTCCTATGCGCTTGATTTCAGTCGTTTTGGGTGCGCCGAGTGACCGCGTTCGTTTTTCTGAAAGCGAAAAGTTACTCACTTGGGGCTTCCGTTTCTTCGAAACAGTGACTCCGATTAAAGGGGATGTAGTTTTACAGAAACAACGTGTTTGGTTTGGTGACATTTCAGAAGTACCTTTAGGGGTCGAAAAAGATGTGGCAGTGACCATTCCAAAAGGTCAGTTACAGAATCTGAAAGTGGATATCAAATTGGATAATGACTCCCTTGAAGCGCCTTTAGCATTGAACCAAAAAGTGGGAACGATTAACTTTATTCTTAACAATGAAGTGATTGAACAGCATCCATTGGTTGCAAAGCAAGCCGTAGAGGAAGCTGGATTTGTAGGGCGTATTTGGGATTACATAATGAAAACCATTACTGGCTGGTGGAATGCCATTTTTGGATGATTAAAGCCTAATTATAAAATTAATATATATGGAGACCTCTTTATGAGGTCTCTTTTTTTTGTAATAAATAACATTAAATAAACTTACAGATAAACTTCAATTGAAATATTTTTAAATCAATTTAATAATCATTTTAATTGTTTGAGAGCTAACTATTTTACTGTTATTTAAATATTAATGACTGAAATTATCTCATTCAATTTCATAATATATTTATTAATTTAATTAATTGAAATGGAGAATTATCAATGGGCATTTCCATGGAAGAAAGAATGCAACAGCTGTCCTTACAAAAAAATACGCAAGGGATTGGGGAAAACAGCGTTAATGGCGGNCGGTCGTGCAGATAACCGTGGTGAAAATAGTGGCGTGATGAAGTCTGGCGATGCGACGGATTCTGGCAAAGGTGGAGGCTCTGTAACTGGTGGTAATACGTTAAACCTGCATACCAATAACCATATTATGGGAGGCGGTGCTGCGCGTAACGATGGCGATAATAATGGCGAAATTGAAGGGGGGCATAGCACCAACTTGGGTTTAAATAATAATGAACTGAACGGGGGAGCTGCGACAAATGAGCTGGGTTCAGTAAATCATGAAAACTCCTTTATTAAAGGGGGTAATGCAATTCGTGAATTACAAAGTGGGATCGAAAAATATCAAGGTATGCAAAAACAGCTAGCGGATGCAAATAAGGAAATTATCCGTAAAAATAATGAATTACTGAAATTACAAAAAGATATTGAATCTCAAAGCGCTGAGTTACAGAAGCAGCAACAGGCGTTAGCGGAGCAAGCACACCAATCGAAAGAGACGCAAGATAAGCTGGATGCAGCTCAGCAACTTCTTGCGCAAAATGAAAAAGAGAAACAGTCATTACATAATGAATTGTTGAAGGCAAAAGGGGATGTCAGCCAACTTCGCTCAGATATGAAAGCTCAACGTAGTGAAATTGAAAAGCTCAAAGCTCTGGTAGATGCTGGCAAGCAAGAGGTTCAAGAGCTTGAAGTTAAATTAGTGCAGGCGAATGGTGATAAAGAAAAGCTCGAAGAGCGCTTAATAGCCCAGCAAAAGCGTAATAAAAAGCAGGAAGAAAAAATCATTGAAATTCAAGGCAAAATTGACGGTAAGCAAAAAGAAATTGCTGCCTTGAACGACAAGCTTGCAGATGAAGGAAAAAATACATCGGGTTTAAATACCAAAATTCAGCGTCTAGAAAATGATGTCAAAAATTTAAAGGGTATTTTAAGTAATAAAGTTGAAAAAGAATCTGAGAGCAGCTCTAAAGTCACTCAATTGGAAGAAAAAATTGCCACTCTAGAAATGGAGAAAAAAGAGTTAGATTCTATGTTACAGAGAGAGCTTCATTCTTATGCCAAACTGCTTGAAGACTATCGTCTCTATAAGCAGTCCGTTAAAACAGACATGGCAACATTTAAACAGCTCAAGCCAATGCTCTCTAAAATTGGTGATTTAGCAAACCAAGGTGAAGATATCTTAAACGATCAATCTAAAGTGTCGACAGTGACATTTGAAACAACCTTATCCTCGCGTAAAACTGAACGCTCAGCAGGAAGCACATTAGGCGGTTCTGCACAAAATTCAGGAACTAACTTAGGGATAATTAATGGTGGGAACAGTACGAGTAGCACTCAGATCAATGGCGTGGCTGTTGACGGCAGTGCGGTTGAAGTTGCTGCAGATAAATTAATTGAAAATATGAGTAGTTTGGTGGAAACCATCGAAACCGTTATTAAAGATTCGGGAGAGTCAGCAAAAGGGATGGCTGGATCGGCAGAGTTGTTTATTCAGGCTAAGACGACTCAACACATTAGCAGCATTGGTTTCTAAAATTTTGTATTGATTTTCGCCTGATAACACAAAGAGGGAAAAACTCGCGTTTATCCCTCTTTGTCATCAGCCTCAGGCCTGCGTAATAGGCAGGCCTTTCTTGATAACACTCACCAACATTGCAATGTAAGCAATAAACTATTCGCAGTGACCTAGTTTAATGGCTAAACCACCTTGGGAAGTTTCACGGTATTTTGCGTTGATATCTTTACCTGTTTCATACATGGTTTCGATCACTTTATCGAGGCACACGCTTGGCGCGCTCACTCGGCGTAATGCCATACGAGCGGCGTTTACTGCCTTAACAGACGCAATGGCGTTACGCTCGATACAAGGTACTTGGACTTGCCCACCAACAGGGTCACAGGTTAAGCCTAAGTTATGTTCCATGGCGATTTCAGCTGCAACGCACACTTGCTCTGGGCTACCCCCCATTAATTCTGCCAAACCTGCCGCAGCCATGGAACAGGCTACACCGACTTCACCTTGGCAACCGACTTCTGCACCCGATATAGACGCATTCATTTTATACAGCGTACCAATCACGCCTGAGACTAAGAAATAGCGGGTATAAGAGTTTTCGTTGACTGGGCGAATAAACTTATCGTAGTAAGCCAATACTGCAGGAATAATTCCACAAGCACCGTTAGTGGGTGCAGTGACAACACGACCACCGGCGGCGTTCTCTTCATTGACGGCAAGGGCGTACATATTGATCCAATCAATCACCGCCATTGGGTCAATGTTGTTATTGTCAGAGGTCACTAATTGACGGCGTAATGCAGCCGCACGGCGAGGAACACGCAGTGGACCTGGTAATAAACCTTCGGTACTCACACCGCGTTCAATACCCGCTTTCATGACATCCCACACCGCCGCAAGATATTCAGAAATTTCTTCTTTGCTGTGCAGGGCTAACTCGTTTTGCATCACTAATGCAGATAAAGATAGTCCCGTTTCTTTACAGTGTTTCTGTAAATCAGCCGCATATTTATATGGGTATGGGACTTGAACAGCATTCTCAGTCTCTTGACCGAAATGTTCTTCATCAACGATAAAGCCACCGCCAATGGAGTAATAATTCTTGGTATACAGAATATGATCACCCGCAAATGCAGTGATAGTCATTCCGTTTTCATGTAATGGTAGGTTGGTTGAATGGAAATTCATCCCACCTTCAGTTGGGAAATCAACTTCATGTTGGCCATTTGCCAGCAACAGTTTGCCTGTTTGCTCAACATTGCGCATAAATGCTGGGATAGCATCAATATCAATCGTATCGGGCAGATTACCTGCTAAACCCATAATAATCGCCATATCAGTGGCGTGACCTTTACCTGTCAACGATAAAGAACCATAAACATCGACGGAAATACGTGTGGTTTTAGTGAGAAGATTTTGCTGGATGAGGTCATCGACAAACTGCTTACCGGCTTTCATAGGGCCGACAGTGTGTGAGCTGGATGGTCCGATACCGATTTTAAAAATATCGAATACGCTAATCATATTCTGTCTTCCTATATTGAAGGATCCCCATCAAACTGCCAATCATAGGGTATTTGTTGTCAGTAAGATGATTATAGAAGATCCCTCAATTAACCAGATTGATATAGGTTAATTGAGGGCTTAGATTTACTTAATTATTTGCTAATTTTTTAATTAGAAGAATAACTTGTAAGTTGCTGCGGAGATAGCGACCAGACCCATGATAACCACGAAGATATTGCTGAGTTTACCGGAGTATTTACGCATTGCTGGGACTTTACTGATTGCATACATTGGCATTAAGAACAGCAGGATTGCGATAACTGGACCACCCAGACTTTCAATAATATCCAGTACACCTGGGTTCAGTGTTGCGACTAACCACGTTGTTACCAGCATGAACAGCGCAGTACCACGGTTTAATTTTTTGATATCAACAGTTTTACCTTTTGCACGATACGCACGCTCAACTAAACCATTGAAACCTTCACGAGCACCTAAGTAGTGGCCTAAGAATGATTTGATGATAGCGATAAAGGCGATGATAGCGGCAGCATACTTGATGAACGGCTGATCAAAGTAACCAGACAGGTAGTCAAGGATACTGATGTTTTGCGCTTTAGCAGCAGCAAGGTCCGCTGAAGACAGCGTGAATACACAGCTGATGACGAAGAACATTACAGTCAGAACCATCAGGATGTGCGCAGAAGCCAGAATGCGTGAACATTTTTTCTCAGCCGCTTCATCATACTCTTCACGTTTTGCCACAGAGAATGCAGAGATGATTGGTGAGTGGTTAAACGCGAACACCATAACTGGGATTGTTAGCCAGATAGTGATCCAGATGCTTTGTCCACCGGATGCTTTAGCTGCTTCAGTTACGCTATCTAAAGATAATGTGCTCAGAACATCGGTGCTCCAATGTGGAACCATGTACAGAGAGAAAGCGACCAGTACGGCGATGAATGGGAACACCAGCATACTCATGACTTTAACAATGTATTTTTCACCGAATGCCACGATTGCCATAATGCCACCGACTAAAATCAGTGCCAGCAACCAACGTGGTGGAGCGCCAACGCCTAAAAGTTCAGTCAGGAATTTGTTGACGTTGTTAGTGATAGAAACACCATAAACTAACAGAATAGGATAAATAGCAAAGAAATAGAGCAGGGTGATCCAGTTACCTGCTGTACGACCAAAGTGTTCTTCTACAACTTCAGTGATGTCACCGTCTTTCTTTGAACCGGAAAGTACAAAGCGTGTTAAACCACGGTGAGCGAAAAATGTCATTGGGAAAGCAAGTACTAACATCAGTAATACTGGTAGTAATCCACTCATACCCGCATTGATAGGTAAGAATAAAACACCCGCGCCGATGGCTGTACCATAAAGGCCGAGCATCCACACGGTGTCTGTTTTGCGCCAAGCGGTAGCATTCCCTGTTTGCGAGGCTGTTTTGTTGATGGAACCAACTTTTGTTGTATCCATAATAGTCTCCAAAAATAAAAGTCAAAAATAAAAATTGGGTGCCTATTTCACTAGGCTCTTAATCTTTTTGTACGATTAATCGACGGTTTAATCAGTGATTAGTAAATAAACAATCGATTAATACACTGTCTAGCCATTAATAATGGTTTTATACGTAACAATCTGATTGGAAATAAAACTAAGATGAATATGAAATTCATTTTCAATCAGTTTTGTAATTTTATAAGTAATTTTTAAAAATGGATTTTGAGTGTGAGAATCTACATTTTAGCAGAGTAAAATGCCGTGATCATTATCTCAAAAGAGAAATATCCACCATGTTTATCAGGTCACAGTGAATTTTGTAAAATTGTTAATGAAATTTAACTTAGTGCTAGTTTTCATGGGTTTTCGGCAATGTTCATAAAATGATTATTCGACAAATTTATTTATATAAAAATACAAAACATTAAAACCGTTATCATGTTAATAAAAAATTTAACGTCAATCAGATGATCAATGACTTGAAAATACGGATGAAAAAACCGCTTTATTCTTTAGAGAAATACCTAGCTGGGGTTTATTTTAACATATTGATATAAAAGGAATTTATTCCTTTACGTTAATTAAATAATAACGTGATTAATTTTTTTGGTTAATTAATGTTCTTGCGAAATATGTTAATTATTTTAGGGGATTTAAGATGGGAAATAGAATGCTTATTTTTTGTCGCAAAAAATAATAAGAAATAGTTACAAAATATTTGTTAATTAATTGTTTTAATATTTATTTGATAAATTCAAATAAAGTTATTATCGCTAAAAATAAATGAAAACAAACTTTGATTTAGCTCAATATTTAATGATGGAGAAAATGAAGGGGAAAGTACTGACACTGATAATAGGTCAGTACTTTAAATCACCAATTAAGGTTGCATCCATCCTTTACGAATGAGAGAACCAAATACGAGGTGGTAAAGACGAGTGAGTGGTTGCTGAATAACACTGCCACCTCCAGCCCAAATCAGCTGAGATAAACCGCAAGAAATAGCACCTAAGATAAATGCACCGATCATGTCTAACGGCCAGTGAACACCAAGATAAATTCGAGACCATGCAATAACGATGGCAGGAACCATAAACACGAAGCCAACCCATGTTCTTAGCCAGAATAAGAAAGCAAAAACAAACGTGAAGACAATAGTTCCATGGTTACTTGGGAAAGACGGAGTTGCGTCGTGATCTAAGAAATTAGAGCCAATGCCCATCACGAAAGGACGCTCATGTGGTGCAAAATAACCAATCAACCAAGAAATTACTAAGCCAATGACAATGGCGTAAGCCGTTTTACAGGCAAAGGCACGTTGACGAGTCATACTTGACTGCGCGCCCCAAAACCAACACGCAACAGTAAATAGCGGGAAAATAAGGATCAAGCGTTTGGCGATCACCGTGGCTAACGCAATAGTACCACTTGCGGACTCAGGCGTTGCGTTGATCAGATTAAAAAGATCCAGATTTAGTTGTTCCAGCACGATCAGAGTACCTCGGACATTAGTTCTCAAGAAGACGGGACATAGCAATGGGAAGGGGTGAATCAAGACACGCTCTAGACCTTGCTACTCAAGCTGACAAATTTACTTTTTGTTAAACATTAACTCAATCAATATTTGCTCAATAACAGTGATTTATCAGGGCAATGCAAAAGCTCTAGACACAAAAAACCCGATAGCATGAAAAAATCAAATGGCTATCGGGCTCCTCAATATGGGGACATCAAAGAAAAGCAGTGGCACTAATTAAGACTACAGCAATGGAGGAAAGTTCTCTCGCTGATCAGAAAAAGTGCAATTTTTGATGAAAATATTTTTGCATAGCACAAAAAGAAAAAATAAAGCCCCAAATGAGAGGCTCATCAAGGGCTTTATAAAAGAAAATGTCTTGTAAGATTGATTACTTATACAGACTCAGATTTTCTTTAGCGTATGCTTCAAAATCAGTGCAACCACCAATGTGTTTTTCATCGATAAAGATTTGAGGAACGGTTTCTACAGTTTTACCAACGGTTTTGGATAAGTCTTCTTTAGAGATACCTTCCGCTTGGATATCAACATAGCGATAATCGAAGTCGTCACGTTCATTCTTCAGTTTTTCTGCAAGTTCTTTAGCACGAACACAGTATGGGCAACCAGGGCGACCAAAAATAACAGTGTACATAATATCTCCTTAAATTTAGAACTCAGATTCTAATGACTAATCAGATACAAAATAATAATGCCCAATACTATGCCAACATCAGCTTCTAAATAAAAGTTGAATTTTCCTTTCATAGCTATAGGCAGTCTATATAATTTGCTAGAGGTGGTGACGATACTGTCAATATAAGGTAATAAAACGAAGGAAAACATCATGGAACAACAGCAAAAACCCATAAAAGAGACTAAAGGGACGATGCGCTCACTAGCGGATATGCCAAAACCCGTTCTATTTCTTGAGGGTATCGGAATATTATTACTAATCACCGTATTACTTGCCACTAATGACTATATTACGCTGCCGGAATGGCTCGCCAGCTCTGGCGCGATTGTCTCTATGGTGCTGGTTGGAATGGGGTGTTTAATCCCAGCGATGATCAATATTATCTGGCGAGCCGTGCATGGCCTTACTTTTTTAGGCATTGATAATAAATCGGGGGGCGCGAGTCGTGACCGCCGTAATCAGACAAAAGAGACAACGCGAGATGATGATAAACCAGACGAAAAGTAGAGCAGGGCATGGTTTTACTGGTGTTTAGACTGGCTATGTGTGAAAATTGTCCGCTTTCTATTTGTTAGAATGAATTGTTAGTATGAGTGCTTGGTTGGCACGAATATGGTTATTTTTGGTATATCGCTATTTTGAGTTGAAGAAGGTTATTGATCATGGATTCTATTTGTTACCCAGATATCTCACAACTGCGTGAGTGGCTCGACCAACTCAAAACCTCTTATTTCGAGTGTGATTCTTGTGCTGCTTTGCATCTCCCTCATATGCAAAATATTGATGGGATCTTTGATGCTAAATTAGACATTATTAATAATGTGTTAGTACTCTCAGCATTGGCAGAACTTAAACCTACCGCGATTATTACGCTGGTGGCAAATATTAGCCAAATTAACGCCAGCTCATTAACGGCAAAAGTTTTTCTCGAAATTAATAATGAAAATCTACCTAAATTGGTGGTTAGCCAATCATTTTCGTTAGAAGCTGGGATAACCTATCGCCAATTTAGCCATTTCTTACAGCAAGCCGAAGAGCAAATTTCCGGTATTGTGTTTGAAATTTTCAGTAATAATCTGCTTTATGCTAACCAAGATGAGTATGAAGAGTTAGAGTCGGATGATAATGATGACGATACTGAATCCGACCTTGATGATAAACCTTCCGTGATTATTCACTAAATACCTTATGCATTGTGAAAAATATTTGGCAGGAGAATGTCGCTCCTGTCAGTGGCTAGAATTATCGCCAGAACAGCAAATTGCCTGTAAACAAGATAATCTGCAATCTTTATTGCCTTCTTTGGCATCGTCTTTATTTTTGACACCCGTGACGGGGCCATTTGAAGGATTTCGCAATAAAGCCAAAATGGTTGTCAGTGGTAGTGTTGAAAAACCGATTTTGGGTATTGTTAACCGTGATGGAGATGCTATTAGTTTAACGGAGTGCCCGTTATATCCCACTGAATTTTCGCAAATCTTCGCGCAGCTTATTCCTTTTATCGCAAGAGCTGGGTTAACTCCCTATAACATTGAACGTAAGCGCGGTGAGCTAAAATATATTTTGCTGACTCAAAGCTGGCATACCAAACAATTTATGTTGCGCTTTGTCTTGCGTTCCAATAAAAAAATCGCGCAATTGCAGAAAGCATTACCTTGGTTACAAGAAAAATTGCCGCAATTAGCCGTGATCACCGCCAATATTCAACCCGTACATATGGCTATTTTAGAAGGTGAACAGGAAATTATGTTCACTGAGCAACATGTGCTGCGGGATGAATTTAACCAAGTTCCTCTGTTTATTCGTCCGCAAAGTTTTTTCCAAACGAACCCTATCGTGGCATCTCAGTTATATCAAACTGCTCGAGAGTGGGTGAAAGACTTGAATATCACTAGTTTATGGGATCTGTTTTGCGGTGTGGGTGGCTTCGGTTTGCATTGCGCGGATAAGACGACCAGGCTAACGGGTATTGAAATTAGTGCGCCCGCTATTGAGTGTGCTCGCCAGTCTGCCCAAGAGCTGGGTTTGCAGCATGTAGAGTTCCAAGCATTAGATTCAACCAATTTTGCAACCAGTCGCCAAGATATTCCCGATTTAGTGCTGGTGAATCCACCTCGCCGCGGTATCGGTAAGAATTTATGCAATTATTTATCTGATATGCATCCTGAGTATATTCTTTATTCTAGCTGTAATGCCCAAACCATGGCGCAAGACTTTGAATTATTATCAGGATACGATGTTTGCAAAGTTCAACTATTTGATATGTTCCCGCATACAGCACACTATGAAGTGTTGAGCTTATTGAAACGAAAATAGTGATTAAAATAGGTAGGTTTACGCCTATCTATTTTCACGTCTCGTTTTACAAGATAAGGCTCAAATGAAGAGTTAATTTCTATTATGAATATCTCCATATTCATCAATAGATAAATTACCTTTTTCGCTCTTTATTAATGGGAGCTTTTCAGTAATAGTTGAAATCATTTTTTTAACGTCAGTTTCATTTGAATCGATATTCCATTTTTTTAGTCCCTTATAAACGGTGAGTTTGGTTATATTACTTATTGGGTCATGGCTTTTCAGCTTTATTTTGAAATTATCGGGTAATGCTATATTTACTTTATCTTTTATCAGTGCATTTTTGATATTAGTTTGAAGCTCTTCATCAGAAAAATTAGGCAAGCTAAGTTTGTTTTGGCTGTTGGTTCTTTTATCAATCATGCGGACATTAAGTAATGCATGACCAGTATCAGAGCGTTCAGTTCGACCATTGATATTAAATTCATCAAAAATTTGGGATAACTGACTGAAAAAACTGTGGCTATCTTCATCAAATAGAATGCCTTTGTTTGGTTCAAAAAATGTGTATATCACTTTTTCATCACTGTTTTTGGCGGAAATAGCCATGCAGTGGTCGATTGTTTCTACAAGACAGTAATAATAACCTTTGCTTTTTATTGATTCATTGATATCCATTTCTATATCAGCTAGCGTTTTTAACTCACCAGAATGATTGGTATTTTGCCTATCTTCCAGTGGTTGTGCATTATCGTTGATTAATCCTGCGCGAATTCGTCTATCAACAGAAATTAGGCTAATTTTGTCTGCCTCAAATATTAAAAAGGCAGTCAAAATTAAACGGGCATCATTCGTTGTTAACGGTATTTTATGGGATAATTTTTCTCTTATTAGCTCTATTTCTTCCTGGGATAAATACGAGCAGCTGAAACAGGTTCTATCCAGTATTTTTTCTATAAAAAAACCTAAATTAGCAGGGAGATCATAGTTAATGAGGAATGTATCAGGTATATTTATTCCTTCATGAATTTCACCTGATTTTAGTAGCTTATTTAAATATCTAACATTATCTTCCTGCGAGTAAATATCTCTAATAGAGATAGTGTTCATGTAAAATGCGAGGTTATTTAATTGAATTGAATTTGCGTAGTCTACTTGTTCATTGATAGCTTGATAAATTAAAGTGCTAAATTCAGCCATTCTAAATTTCTTAGTAGAATTTAAAATATATGTATCCAGCGTGTTTTGGGAATACTCTTGATTCGATATGACATTAAATGTGTCACTAAGTTTTTTGACATACTGGGGCCCAAGATTATGACTTTCATACATCATAAAATGGTTGGAAAGACCGGCGCAAATACCTGCTTGAATGGGGCTAATATTTGAGACTTTGACAAGTTTATTCACAAATAGGTTGGGGATATCCGTGGCTATGTAATTAACAATAGGCCCTTGCTGAAAAGGAATGGAAAATTTAACTTGTGTAATCATCTAGATAACCTTATGTAATCGGTATTATTTTGCAATGATTCATACTACCAATATAAAATGGTTCTATCTTTCAAAAATCAATACATACAGAGGCAATTGGCTATGTATATTTTTCATATAAAAAAAGCTTGGTGTTGAACCAAGCTTTTTTATGTGTAAAAACAATGAGCTTATGGACGAAATGGTAAGCTAAATTTAGCTACGATGTTCAAATGCCAGTGCTTTACGCTCAATCAGACGCATAATTAACGTCAGAATCGCATTCACCACAAGATAGATAATCCCTGCCGCGACAAACGCCATGACATCCCATGTTTGCCCAAATACTTGGCTACTGTAGCCCATAATATCCAGCATTGTAATGGTACTGGCGAGAGAGGTACTTTTGAAAATCAGTACCACTTCGTTGGAATAGGATGAAAGTGAGCGTTTAAACGCATAAGGGAGAATAATCCACATGGTTTGTAGCTTATTCATACCCAGCGCTTGGCAAGATTGCCACTGACCCGACGGAATGGCTTTTACCGCACCATGGAATAATAGCGTGGAATATGCCGCACTGTTTAATGCCAGTGCTACCATCGCACAAACCCATGGCGTCGAAATAAACTCCCACAGCATCGGGTAATTTTGCAGTGACTTAAATTGGCTCGGGCCATTATAAATCAAGAAAAACTGCACCAATAACGGCGTGCCGGTGAATAGGGTGATATACACCTTAACCGCTTGTGAAATGACGGGAGTTTTGAGGGATAAGATCAGCGTAAAGAAGATGGCTAAGATAAAAGCCACCAATAATGCACTGAAGGTCAGTGACAAGCTGGTCGGTAATCCCGGTAATATTTGTAGAATTAAATCGATCATTTCGCATCACTCCGTTCAAAACGCGTGGTGCGCAGTTCAATACGTTTTAGCACCAATTGGCTTAATAGGGTGATAGCGAGGTAAATCAGTCCCACAATAGCGTACCAAGTAAACGGTTCATGGGTACGGTTCACAATGGTTTTGGTCTGTAGCATTAAGTCGTTGACGCTAATTAAGGACACTAACGCGGTATCTTTGAGTAACACTAGCCACTGGTTACCTAAGCCCGGCAGGGCATGGCGCCACATTTGCGGCATGATATAGCGAAAGAAAATGGTTCGTTTGCTTAATCCAAGGGCTAATCCCGCTTCCCATTGACCATAAGGCACGGCTTTCAAGGCACCACGCAAGGTCTGTGAGGCGTAAGAAGCATATAACAGTGCAAGCGCAACCACACCACAGAAGAATGGCGTGTAGTCAAATTCGCCGCTGTCAGCAAAGAAAATGCTCGGATCAATTTGGAATGTACCTTGCCAGAAACCTAAGTTAATGGCGATACCATCACCTAACAGGTTAATGAGCTGGAGCGTTCCAAAATAGACAAACAGCACCACCAGTAGTTCAGGTAAACCACGGATCAGCGTGACCCAGCAGGTTCCTAAAAAGGCGAGAGGTTTGAACCGAACAGATTCCCATGCGGTAAATAGCATTGCGAGAACCAATCCAAGGACTAGCGCTAAAACGGCAAGGCCGACGGTAATACCGGCGGCACTTGCTAAAAAGAATAAATCATTCATTAATTATATCGACTACTGTTGAAACCATTTTTTATGGATAGCATCGTAGGTGCCATCGGCTTTAACTTCAGATAAGGCTTTGTTCATCTTATCAAGTAACTCTTTGTTGCCTTTACGAACCGCGATACCTAAACCAATACCAAAGTATTGTGGATCGGTCACTTTGTCGCCCACAGCTGCTAAGTTTTCATTACCTTTCGCTTTTAACCACTCATCAGCAACGGCAGTGTCACCGAAGACCGCATTAATACGACCGTTTTGCAGATCTAAAATGGCAGATTGGTAGTTATCATAAGGGACAACAGTCATATCTTTATGTTGTTCCAGAATGTATTTCTGGTGTGTAGTACCGTTTTGTACCCCGATTTTTTTACCTTTTAACTGGTCAACGGCAGTAATCTTATCTTTTACCGCAATAAATTCAGCGGAGTTCGGGTAGTAAGTTTCGGTGAAATCCACTTGTTGTTGACGCTCAGGGGTAATATCGATACCCGCCATTAATGCTTCAAAGCGACGGAATTTCAGGCTTGGGATTAAGCTATCAAAAGATTGGTGTGTGAATGTGCAGGTTGCATTCATTTTTTCACACATTGCATTTGCCAGATCTACGTCAAAACCCACGATCTGGTTGTTTTTATCAAACATTTCAAATGGAGCATAAGTGGCTTCAGTTGCAAAACGGATAGTCTCTTTTTCCGCCGCCGCCGCAGATAGGGTTACAGCGCCTAATAATGTAGCTAATAATAATTTTTTCATTGCTTAATCCTATATCTATTAGTGGGACAGAATCTATTAATGGGATAGATAATTTGCAAATGCTTCGGTTTGAGGTGCAGCGAAGTGGCTAGCATCTCCTTGCTCTACAATATGACCGTTTTCCATATAGACCACACGGCTTGCGGTTTTACGGGCAATTTCAACTTCATGGGTCACGATAACTTGGGTGATCCCTGTTGCTGAAAGTTCACGAATAATGTCCACCACTTGCGCTGTGATTTCAGGGTCAAGTGCGGCTGTTGGCTCATCAAATAACAGAACTTGTGGTTCCATCATTAAGGCGCGAGCAATCGCGACACGCTGTTGTTGGCCGCCGGATAAATGCAAGGGATAGCGGTCAGCAAATTGAGATAAACGTAAACGCTCTAACAGCTTAGCGGCTTTTTCTTGAGCTTGCTGCTTGGATAGCTTCAAAACGCGGCATGGCGCTTCAATCAGGTTATCCATCACACTTAAGTGAGGCCAAAGATTATATTGCTGAAAAACCATGCCTACGTTTTGGCGCAGATCGCGAATAGCTTTCGCATCTGGTGCTTTGGCAAAATCAAAAGTATGGTTGGCAACGTTGAGTTGACCTGAACGTGGCATTTCTAGCAGGTTTAGTACGCGCAGTAAGGAACTTTTACCTGCGCCGCTTGGCCCGAGTAATACCATGGTTTCACCAGCAGAGCACTCTAAGTTGATATCAAAGAGTGCCTGATGGTTACCGTAGAAACAGTTTATGTTTTTTAATTGAATGCTCATGCTTACCAATAATATCTAAATTAACTACCTGCGATATTAATCCTGTAAGCATATTTATGCAATGTTTTATGCATAAAAATTTGGTTTTTTACGCTAAATTTATTCTGGCTTATTGGAGCTATCTTCCGCTATCGGCGCAGTCACAAGCTTTTTGTCCCGTTGAATCGCCAATTCACTAATACGCTTAGCCATGCCTTTAAAGATGAACAGATGAGCTGGCATCATCGCAAACCAATAGAGTAATCCGCTGAAACCCGCTGGGTGCCACCATGCACGAACATCAATTGAGCGTAGATTTCCACTATCATGAATAGTGAAAGTCAATCGACCTAAACCGGGTGCTTTCATACCAAAAAGCAAGCTAAGTTGCTTATTTGGCTCCATATTAATGACTCGCCAGCCATCAACTTCATCACCAACCTGTAAGGTGTCACGATCAGGTCTGCCATATTTGACTTTATTCAACATCATATCGTCCATAATGGCGCGTGTTTTCCAAAGAATATTGGCGTAAAAATAACCTTCTTTTCCACCAATTTGCTGGACAGTATGCCAGAGCGATTCTGTGGTTGCAGTGGTACTATAAGTAAAGCCTGCTTGTTTAGGGTAATAGCCGTAACCCGGTCTCCAGCGTTTTCTTACCTCCGGATCGTAACCCCAATCTGAGTTATCAATGGCGCTGGCTTCTTCCGATAATGTGGTTCTGACCGCGTCATCAAATGAAATCAGTGTTTGCGGGATAAGTTCGCGAATGAGTTTATCGTCTGCAGGCAGGTCGTGTTGTAAGCCTTGGATCAACTCTTTGGCAATTGTGGGCGGCACAGAAGTTATCAAACTAATAAAGTGCACGGAGATCATACTGACAGGGATCGGAATTGGAATTAACAAACGGCGCTTTCCAGAGACTTTAATAAAGCGCTTGAAGAGCTCTTGGTAGCTTATATATTCAGGGCCGCCCGCATCTAATACTTGGCTCTTCGTAACGGGGAGTTGGGCTAATTGCGTGAGGTAATACAGGATATTTTCAAGGGCAATTGGGGATGACTTTGAGCGAACCCAACGAGGCGGAGTCAAAATGGCGAGGTTATACACCATATCCCGCATGATTTCGAAGGCCGCAGAGCCTGAACCAACGATAATGGATGCGCGGATCTCAGTTACAGGAATACCACTTTCGCGCAGAATTTCTCCTGTTAAGCGTCTGGCAATTAAATGCGGGGAATAAGTATGCCCATGTTGCAGTGCGCTGAGGTAAATCACTTGCTTGACGTTGGAGCCTTGCAGCGCATTTTGTACATTGCACGCCGCTTCACGTTCACGTTCAATAAGATTGGCTTGATCCGCCATGCTATGAACAAGGAAGTAAACAATATCCACTTCATCCATGATATTTTTCAGGGTTTCAGGCTGGTGTAAATCCACATAGATACAGCGAGTATCTGACCAACCTTGGGATAGCATCCAGTCTACACGTCGGGCGGCAGCAGTGACTTCATGACCTTCTTCCAATAATTTAGGAATTAAATTTTGCCCAATATAGCCACTGGCACCTAGTACTAAAACTCGTTGTTTACCCGTCATGTTAATTTCCTGTGATACCTAAATTAACGGCTATTGTGACTGAAATTCTACTTATGTAAAGAAGGCCATAAGGATTGGCGTAATTAGACTTAAAACGAAGCCATGAACGATAGCGGCGGGGACAATCGACACGCCACCACTGCGCTGCAATACCGGCAAAGTAAAGTCCATAGACGTAGAGCCACAAATGCCCAATGCAGTAGAACGATAGCGATTAATAATCAACGGTATCAACATGATGGCAGTCAATTCGCGCAATAGGTCATTAAAAAATGCAGCGCTGCCCATCACGGGGCCATAGGCATCGGTAATTAAGATACCAGTAAGTGAATACCAACCGAATCCAGAGGCGATAGCTAACCCCATTTTGATAGGAAGGCCAAGGAAAAAGGCTGCGGCGGCACCACCGATAAGGGCGCTAACCCCCATGACTAAGGCAATAGTGGTTCCTCGGCGGTTAATTAAAATCTGTCGAATATGCATTCCACTGTTACGCAGTTGTACCCCAACCAGTAACAGCAGCAACATTAGCGCCACTTGGCTGCCTTTATCTGCATAATGTAAGAATTTGAATCCGGTTAATCCCACTAAAAAGCCAATGAGTAACACACCACACAGCTGCAAGGATTCAAATACCATTTTGATACGTGAAGGGGGCTTTTCTTGCTTGTGCTGTGGTACTTTCCACGGATCAAGCTTATCCAGAAGAATTAAAGAAAGCGCATTGAGGCCAAAAATGCAGGCGAAGAAGGTCAGGGCATAAATTAAGATGGAGACTAAATGTGCGCTGAGGTTTTCAAGCAAAGCAAGGGTAATACCCATTAAAAATAAAATAACGTACACCATCGAATTTAAAGACTGATGAACTCGATGAAGAACATTTTTATTTTTTATAGGTATCAAGTAACCCAAAAACAGAGGTAAAAGAATAATCAGCAAGCCTGAATACATGTTAGTGCCCTTTTATTTCATTTTGTTTTATTGCATTAACTACACTAATTTATGCCAATATAAACTTATGCCAATATAAACTTATTTCAATATAAACAACAGATTATATTTAAACATTCATGAACATTGCTATCGAAACATGAATAAATTTAGCCTGTGATGCTAATTATCACGCAGGTGATAAATATTTTTCAATGGCTGATTAACTAAAAATAGGAGAAAAATGCTGGAAAATAAAGCATAAACATCCTATATCACCAAATAAATAAGCTCAATGCAGGAACATGTATCGTAACGTGTTTTTTTTGTACTATGTTGACTCATATAGTAATTAATCGGCTTAATGAGTAAGCTTTTATTTGCGATAGTTCAGGTTGTTTCACGGATACTTGAGCGGTCAGGATGTTACAATCAAACTCAGTTTTTGATAGCAAGGAGAGAGATATGTATCTGGAACGTGTGGAAATATACGGATTTAGAGGGATCAACCGACTTTCTTTAGAACTCAATAATAATACCGTTCTGATCGGGGAAAACTCATGGGGTAAATCCAGTTTACTCGATGCCTTAGATATTTTGCTCTCTCCCGAACATCGGGAATACCAATTCACTGCTAATGATTTTCACCATCCAACAGGGGATGATGAAACACGTTTTCGTACTTTGCAGATAGTCTTAAAGTTCTGTGAGAGTCGCCCGGGTCGCCATCATTCTTATCGTTTCCAAAATCTTGCTTCTGTTTGGGTCGATAATGGAGATGACTTAAAACATATTTTATTCCGAGTGAGTGCGGAGCTAAAAGACGATAACAGTGTTGCGGTAGATAAATGCTTCTTAAATTCAGGGGGAAATAAGTTATCCCTCGATAATGTGGGTAAGTATATTAAAGAAATTGTCCGTTTATATCCCGTAATCCGCTTACGAGATGCGCGTTTCTTAAATAATATAAACCCCGAGACGATAGTCAGCGGAAGCAACAATTTCCGTGAAAACTTTAATCATCAGATTAAAGAATTGACGATGGCGCTGGTGAATAATCCTGAACGCTTAAGTGATAATGACCTTGAAGATGGGGTGGACGCGATGCAGCAATTGCTGAGCCACTATTTTTCAGGGAAAAGTGGTCATATGGTGAAAACGGATAATTCAATGATTAGCATAGAACCTCGTAAGCGAGGTTGGCAGGCATTGGATAATATTAACCGATTAATTGCAAAGCCGAATCAACGTAATATTCGCCTGATTATCCTAGGGATGTTTTCGTCATTACTGCAATCTAAAGGGAATATTGAGCTGGATAAACATGCTCGCCCAATTATTATTGTGGAAGACCCTGAAACACGGCTACATCCTATTATGTTGTCTATTGCGTGGGGGCTGTTTAGCTTGTTCTCCTTGCAGCGGATCACCACAACCAATTCTGGCGATTTACTTTCCCAAGCGCCAATTGATAGCTTATGCCGCCTTGTTCGTGATACGAATAAAGTATCTGCGTATCGTTTGAACCCGCAGGATTTAAGTGCTGAAGAGTTACGTAAAATCTCTTTCCATATTCGTTTTAATCGACCTTCCGCATTATTTGCCCGTTGTTGGCTACTGGTTGAGGGAGAAACGGAAATTTGGCTAATGAGTGAATTTGCGAGGCAGTGTAATTATTTCTTCGAAACAGAAGGAATTAAGGTAATTGCCTTTGCACAAAGTGGCTTAAAACCGTTATTAAAATTTGCCAATAAAATGGGCATTGAATGGCATGTATTAACTGATGGGGATGAAGCAGGGCGAAAATATGCCGCAACGGCGACGCATTATGCCAATAAAATTAATTCGCCAGATAGAGACCGGTTAACCATGTTACCAGCACCGGATATGGAACATTTTCTGTATCGTGAAGGGTTTCAAGGTTTGTACCATGAAATTGCAGAAATTCCTGAAAATGCCCGAGTATCCACTCGCCGTGTGATTTTAAAAGCGATTGCACGGACGTCAAAACCAGACTTAGCACTGGCGACCGTAAACCGTGCCGCTGAATTAGGCCCTGAAGCAGTACCATTGGCTCTGAGAAATATGTTCTCAAGAGTCGCATGGTTGGCGCGCGGTAAGGCGTATTGATATAAATTGCAGTTAATCTTGAATCTGTTTAGTGAAGAGTGATAATTATTCAGCTATCTTATTTTCAAGAGAGGGGCGGCCCTCTGATTGAAAATAGGAATAGAGTTAATGAAGGCAGTATCAAGAAAAAAATGGATTTATGGCATATTTGTCCTACTCGCGGCGCTGGTGACCGCATGGTTTTTTCTTGGTAACCAGCAGCCAGAGAGCTACCAAACAGTTGATGTGACTCGTGGTGACCTTGATAAGCGGGTTATGGCGACGGGTAAATTAGATGCTGTACGTAAAGTGGATGTGGGGGCGCAGGTTAGCGGGCAACTGCAAACACTGTATGTCAAAGAAGGTGATACCGTTAAAAAAGGCGAGCTGCTCGCCGTTATTGATCCGCAAAAAGCGCAAAACGAAGTCACTGAATCTCAAGAAACTATCCATGAATTAGAATCCAACTTGGCATTGGCTCAGGCTGAATTAAAGCTTGCGCAAGTGACTTATCAACGTCATTTAAGCTTATCAAAAGTGCAAGCAGTGGCTCAGCAAGAGCTGGATAAAGCCAGAACCGATGTAGAAGTGAATAAAGCGAAAGTGGCTACGTATCAGTCTCAGATTAAACGTAATCGCGCCTCTTTAGATACCGCAAAAACGAATCTGAAATACACCCAAATTACTGCACCGATGGATGGTATTGTGACGTTTATTAAGACGTTACAAGGGCAAACGGTGATTGCCGCTCAAGAAGCACCAACGATTTTGACGCTGGCTGATTTGGATACGATGTTGGTTAAAGCGGAAGTTTCCGAAGCAGATGTTATCTACCTTGAACCGGGACAAAGTGCGTCTTTTACCGTGTTAGGTGCCCCAGATAAAAAATTCGCGGGAAAACTGAAAGATATCCTCCCGACCCCTGAAAAAATTAACGATGCAATTTTCTATTATGCACGTTTTGAAGTGCCAAACCCTCAACATCTTTTAAAACTCCAAATGACCGCGCAAGTGGTGATTGAGCTTGAGTCCCATAAAAATGTGCTGCTCCTTCCATTATTGGCGTTAGGAAACGAAGTCACTCCACAAGTTTATGAAGTGGAAGTCTTGAATGACGGAATCCCGCAAAAGAGAAACGTTGAAATTGGCAGTCGCAATGATGTCTCTGTGGAAGTGATTAGCGGTTTAAAGGAAGGGGATAAGGTCATCATCGGTCGCAGCAGCGAGACGGAATCGTAATAATGACGACTTTACTTGAGCTACATAACATTACGCGGCGCTATCCTGCGGGTGAACAGGAGATCACGGTACTCAAAGATGTTTCGCTGAAAATAAATGCCGGTGAAATGGTGGCGATTATTGGGGCGTCGGGGTCGGGAAAATCGACGCTGATGAATATTTTGGGATGCTTGGATAAACCCTCATCAGGAGAATATTTCGTTGCAGGGCAAAATATTGCGACCTTAGATAATGACCAGTTGGCACAATTACGACGTGAACATTTTGGTTTTATCTTCCAGCGTTACCATTTACTGAGCCATTTGAGTGCTGAGCAAAATGTCGAAATCCCCGCTATTTATGCGGGAGCAGGCAAGTCTCAGCGCAAAGAACGAGCGGAACAATTACTTCAGCGTTTAGGCTTAGGTGAGCGAGTCAATTATCGTCCAAGCCAATTGTCGGGTGGGCAGCAACAAAGAGTCAGTATTGCTCGCGCTCTGATGAATGGTGGACAGGTTATTTTGGCGGATGAGCCGACGGGGGCGCTGGATAGCCATTCGGGGGAAGAGGTCATGAAGATTTTAAAAGATCTTTGTGTCCAAGGGCATACAGTTATCATCGTTACCCATGACCCGAAAGTCGCGCAACAAGCAGAGCGGATCGTTGAAATCAAAGATGGCGAAATCATCAATGATTCTGGTGTGTTAGCAACGAAGAAAGTGGAGTTTCCGGCAAAAGTTGCGATGAAGAAAAATCCATTAGGGCAATGGATTAGTCGATTCAGTGAAGCCTTATTAATGGCGTGGCGCGCGATGGTGGTGAATAAAATGCGCACCTTGCTGACCATGCTGGGAATTGTGATTGGGATTGCCTCAGTGGTATCCATCATGGTGATTGGTGATGCGGCCAAAGGGATGGTATTGAATGATATTAAATCGATTGGTACCAATACAATTTCTGTGTATCCCGGAAAAGATTTTGGCAGTGATGACCCAGAAAATCGACAAGCGTTGAAAGCCTCTGATATTTCTGCCATTGCTCAGCAGCCTTATGTTCAGTCTGTGACGGGGTCCATTGATACCTCTGCTCGATTACGTAAAGGTAATTTAGATGCGGTGGCTCGAGTCGCAGGAGTGGGGGTAGGTTATTTCCAAGTTTATGGTAATAAATTCGCTGAAGGGATGGGATTTACTCAGGATATGCTTGATCGGCGTGCGCCTGTGGTGGTGATTGACGGTAATACGAAACGACGCTTTT
The DNA here is from genome assembly GCF_009706275.1 of Providencia sp. wls1943. Taxonomy (NCBI): domain Bacteria; kingdom Pseudomonadati; phylum Pseudomonadota; class Gammaproteobacteria; order Enterobacterales; family Morganellaceae; genus Providencia; species Providencia sp. wls1943. Next base: position 107,994 of record NZ_WLTU01000025.1, on the reverse strand, counting down.
TTCCGAACAAACAGAATGTCGTGGGTGAGATATTGCTTATCGGAAATATGCCCGCGACAGTAATTGGTGTCTTAGGGGAGCAAAAGTCAATTTTTGGTTCCAGCAAAAGCCTAGAAGTGTTTTTACCCGATACAACCATTAACAGTAAGCTGATTAACCGTTCTTACTATGACAGTATTGTGGTGAGAGTGAAGGATGGTATTGATGCGAAAGTCGCTGAGCAGCAACTGACCCGCTTGCTGACATTGCGTCACGGTAAGAAGGATATTTTTACCTATAACATTGATACGTTGGTCAAAACAGCGGAAAAAACCACCCAAACTATGCAGCTCTTTTTGACTTTAGTTGCTGTCATTTCGCTTGTGGTTGGGGGGATTGGTGTGATGAATATTATGTTGGTGTCTGTCACGGAAAGAACGCGTGAAATTGGTATTCGTATGGCGGTTGGCGCCCGAACGATGGATGTGATGCAGCAATTTCTTATTGAAGCGGTGTTAGTGTGCCTTATTGGTGGCTTAATGGGAATTGGCTTATCTTATGGCGTCAGTTTGATTGCTCAAATGGCTCTGCCGGGTTGGACATTTGCCTTTGATCCTATTGCACTCGTCAGCGCATTTGCGTGTTCAACGGCGATTGGGATTATTTTTGGTTTCCTACCAGCAAGAAATGCGGCGAGATTAAACCCAATTGATGCATTAGCAAGAGAGTAATTTATCAATTCGTGATTATTTGAAAAGTTGTAGAGGGGATCTCTACAACTTTTTTCTCACCAAATACGCAATTTATTAAATAAAATAATCGGTGAATGGCTGTTTAGGTCGAATATTTTGTGCGATTAACTGCAATGAAAAGATAATTTACTCCATATTGGCGTGTCGAAATCAGAATTATCTATAGCTGATAACTCATTTTATGAAGTTTCTCTAATCAAATGCGGAATTTTTAACCTATTAATTTACAGCTTATTTTGTTTTTACTCCCTCCTATTTCTCCTCCTATTTAAATAACCGATAATAAAAAAACTATCAAAAAGGTAAATTCTACTTGCGATTTGGTACCGATCGTGGATATTATTCGTCTCGTAGAATAAATGAAACCTAGTTCCATTGAATGGAACTTTAGCGAAAAGCCAAAAATCACAAGTAAAGACTCATACACAGCAGGCATAAAAAATGGCAAATAAAGCAGGTGAAGATTATTCTCTGGCGCGGGTACCGCAAAGTGCTCGTCGACCGTTTTATGAAGTGTTGATCCTCCGTATCGGTTCACTCGCTTGCGTTTCGCAAGTGATGCTAGGTGCAGCGCTTGGTTATGGATTAACGTTTTGGCAGGCGTTTTGGGCCACAATGCTCGGTTCTGTAATTTTACAGGTCGTCAGTTGGGGTCTCGGAGCGGCAGCTTGCCGTGAAGGAATGTCAATCAGTCTACTGTCTCGGTGGTCTGGTTTTGGAAAACTAGGATCCGCATTAATTGGAGGAGCCATTGCTATCTCCTTAATGGGTTGGTTCGGTGTCCAAAATGGTTTCTTCGCGGATGGTATGTATAAAGCGACTAACGTGCTAACACCAGGGACCTGGTCGCTTATTACAGGTATTGCGGTGACAATTATTACGGTATATGGATATCGCTTTTTATCTATTACCGCGAATATTTCAACACCGCTATTTTTATTCGCACTAGGTTGGGCAACTTATAATTTATTATCGGGACAGGACATTAGTTTATTAATTAATGCCACTGAACCTGCCGGGCCTTTAATGACAATGCCAGCTGCAATTACGATGGTTGCGGGTGGTTTTATCATCTCTGCTGTAACAACTCCAGACATCAGTCGCTTTATGCATAAACCGAAAGATGTATTCTGGATGACATTGATTGGTACATTCTGTGGCGAACTTTTCGTCAATATGATTGCGGTATTAATGGCTTTAGCATTACGCACAAGCCAAGTTTTTGATTTGATGATGGCGTTAACTGGGTTGCTAGGTGCATCGATTGTTATCTTCTCAACAATTAAAATGAATGATATCAATCTCTACTCTTCATCACTCGGCTTCTCCACACTGTTGAACGCTATTTTTAATAAGCGTTTTGACCGCCGCTATTTAACCTGGATTATTGGTATTTTTGGTACCGTGGCTTCCATGTTAGGCATCTTAGATAACTTTATTAGTTTCTTAATTTATCTTGGTATTTCGATTCCGCCTGTCGCGGGTATTATGGTTGTCGATTATTACTTGTTAAAACGTGACAGAAAAGAGCTGGATATCAGCCGAGAACAAGGCATTTTACCAACTCGCTGTGAAGCGTATAACCCTGTGACTTTAGTTGCATGGTGTTGTGCGGTTGTCGTCGGTTGGGGCACCTCTGCTCTGGGGCCTTTTGGTGCAGATATTGGCGTTCCAGCGTTGAACTCTTTACTGGTTGGTGCAGTGGCTTATTGGGTAGGTATGCGCTTATTAGCGGCATTCCGAGGCGAGAAAGGCACTCACTTCCGCCAAGTTTCTCATTTAGATTGAGGACAGATAGATGACCGATAACCAAGTGAAAGTCGCTCTGGCTCAGTTTGATTCTGAACTAGGGAATAAAATAGGTAACTTGCAGCGTATGGCGCAACTGTGCGAGCAGGCGGCATCTCAAGGCGCTAAGTTAATCTGTTTCCCAGAGCTGTCGACAACGGGTTATCGGGGTGATCTACTCTCCACTCAGTTATGGGATCTTAGTGATTTTGATGGCAGTGAAACATACTGCCTATTTAGCCAATTAGCTTCCCGTCTAGATATCACAATTGTGGCGGGATTTGCTGAGCGCGGTGAACGTCTTGGTGAAGTATATAACTCTGTAGGCGTTTGGAATCCGGGTTGTGAGAATATCAGCGGCGTATTTCGTAAAGTACATGCGTTTGGTATTGAAAAGCAGTGGTTCAAAAGCGGGGATACTTTCCCCGTGTTTGATACGCCAATCGGCAAAATTGGTGTGATGATTTGCTACGACATGGGCTTCCCTGAAGTGGCGCGGATCCTCACTCTGCAAGGCGCAGAATTGCTAATTGCACCTTCTGCTTGGTGTATTCAAGACCGAGATATGTGGAATATCAATACAGCGTGTCGTGCTTTAGAGAATGGCACGCATCTTCTAGCGGTGAATCGCTGGGGGCATGAAGAAGATTTACACCTATTTGGTGGCAGTAAAATTATGGGCCCGCGTGGGCAAGTTTTGTGTGAGGCATCTTGCGAACAAGAACAGTTGTTAGTTGGTGAGATTGATTTTCGTCTTCAGGCGCATACGCGTTTAAATGTGCCTTATTTAAGGGATAGAAAGCCTCTGGATTATGGCTTGCTGGTGCAGGAAACTCAGGTATGAGTATTTTAACAAGTGTTGTCGACGTGTATCGCTTATTTTTACGCTCAGGTAATGAGTTAACGGTAACCACGTTGGTCAATGAATTATCGATGCCGAAAAGCTCTGCTTCACGTCTATTAAAGCAGATGGCAGAACTTGGGTTGCTCGAAAAGAAAAATAACGCGCCGATTTATCGTCCAGGTTTGTTGATTATGGAGATTGCCCACCGAGCTCGTGGCATGAACCATTTAATTGATATGGCGTTAGAAGCGTTAGACAGTTTGACGAAAGATACTGGGTTTACCAGTTATGTCTCTGCGTTAGATGAAGACAAAGTTCGTGTTGTTCATGCCCGAATTGGTAACAGTATGCTGCAAGTGATTACGCAGCCTGGAACGCGTTTACCTATTGGCGGTACATCAACGGGGCGCGCATTATTAGCACGATTACCAATAAGTGAGCGCATAAACTTAATTAATTTAGAGCCTGAAGAGTCTCGAGCCAGTTTAAATGAGCGTATTAGCGTGATCAATGAACGAGGTTGGGAGTTTTCAGTCAACGAGTCAGTTGCCGGTGTCGCTTCTGTATCCAGTACAGTATATGACCCTTCACAAAATACATTATATGCGTTGTGTTTGAGTCTCCCAGAGTCGCAAATGACCGATGAGATTATCGTGCAGCTGTCCCAAGATCTTTACCGTAAGGCTTCTTACCTAGGATGTATGGTTGGGGATCCTTACTGGTTAGAGCGTAGTACCAAGTAGTCAAAAAACCTTGTGATATAAAGCAGTATCAGCAGTAAAAGTTCAGTAATGAGTAGTTGCAGTAAATAATAATTAAATACCATTCAAAGTGCGTGAATACGCCTTCATCAGGAAATATACCCTTTGTCTTTAGTTAAGGGGTATTCAGAGTAAGCGGGTGCTCCTTTGGTGCCCGTTTACTCTAAAACTCTAAAAAAAATAATTAGAATTAAAGGAAGTACAATGACTCTAAAGCAAACTTTGTGCGTTTATGAGCTGCTCGATTGTGCGAATGTTAGTGGGCATGATGTTGTTCAGTTGTTCCAGGATTTCCCCGCAGTCCAAGCCATTTCAACAACTGTAGTCGATCAAAAAGGCCAAAGTGATTTCGTCAGAATCACCATTCCAGGCTTACAAGGCAAGTCCCAAGGTAAGAATGCACCAACGCTAGGGATCATCGGGCGTTTAGGTGGTTTGGGTGCAAGACCTTCGCGCATTGGGGTTGTTTCTGATGCGGATGGCGCAATTGCAGCCATCACAACGGGATTAAAGTTGGCTCAAATGCAGCAAAGAGGGGACGCATTACAAGGGGATGTGATCATTACAACGCATATCTGCCCAAATGCGCCAACTCGTCCGCATACGCCAGTCGATTTTATGGATTCACCCCTTGAAGACGCTACGATGAATCTTCATGAAGGGATCCCAGAAGCGGATGCCATTTTATCGGTAGATACCACCAAAGGAAATCGCTTAATTAACCATAAAGGTTATGCGCTATCACCAACGGTAAAATCGGGATATATCCTACCTGTTTCTGAGGATCTATTGCGTTTAATGGAGTGGAGTAGCGGACAAAATGCGGTGACGTTCCCGCTATCTATCCAAGATATCACGCCTTATGGCAATGGGCTTCATCACCTCAATAGCATTATGCAGCCAGCGGTTTCAACAACGGTTCCGGTTGTTGGTGTCGCAATTTGCACTGAAACTGTTGTGCCAGGTTGCTCAACGGGAGCTAGTCATGAAGTGGACATTGCTGCGACTGTGAAATTCATGATTGAAGTCGCAAAAGCTTTCGGTGAAGGCCAATGCGCGTTCTATGATGAAGAGCAATATCAGCTATTAACTGAATTGTATGGTGATATGCATCATTTGCAGGCAATGGATGAGTAATAATATTTGTTGCAGACTGTCTTAATTTAGAGCGTTATTAACCTAAAATATCGCTAATTTGAAATAGCAACAGTTAATTATTTACCCCTTAAAAATAATTAACTGTGCTCTATTACCCTAACTTATTCTGCTTTTGCTTCACTACTTTCGATAATTGGAATAATGGCGGTAGCATGAGCGCCTTTAGGTCCATCAATCATAAGCGTGTAGTTGACCTTTTGACCCGCTTTGAGAGTCCGGTAACCATCCATTTGGATTGTGGAATAATGTGCAAATACATCATCTCCGCCATCTTCTGGGCAAATAAAACCAAAACCTTTGGCATTATTGAACCACTTAACCGTACCTGTATTCATATTTCCGTCCTTCAAGTTTGCTACTGACTGTTTATATACATGCATAAAATGCATATGTATACCAGAAGAGCTTTTTCATTACACGTAAATTAAATTAATGTTTTATTTCGATAATATTTTTTATCTGTTTTTAACTTATTGTATATATTGATTTATTAAAATATCGATTTTCTTATTATGATTAAACGCATAAGGAGTGTTATGGTGTTTCTGTTTGTTTTATAAGCAATTATTTTCTTCCCCAAAACCCCACCAAAAATACTCCCCAAAACATTTAAAAATTTGAGTCTTTAAATTACGACAATTTTCCACTCTTTACCGCGATCATCGTTGTAATTATCAGTCATTACTTTCGACCTGTGACCTAACAATCGTTGAGTATCCAATCCTTGTTCTCGATATATCCTTTCAGAAAGAGAACGCTGTTCATGAAAGGTTGGTTCAGCACCTTTCGACCAAGTAATTCCACATTTATTACGTGCATTTTTAAACGCGGCCGTTAATGAGGTATTTGATATTGCCCCGCCTTTTTTACCCCTAGCAATAGAATGGCGATGGTGAAGTAGGTAAGGGCTAACAACAAGATCCCTACACATGGAGATCACATCACCAAGCGTCATTTCTATAGCATCACACTTCAACGTTAATGGGATAGCAATTTTCGTTCCTGTTTTTTCTTGCTCAACATGCAGCATTCCATCCCAAACATCCGAGAATTTCATTTTTGTGATATCACCAAGGCGCTGCCCTGTAATTAGAGCTAATAGCATCCCATGCTGTAAGTAATGAGGGTGCATAGCTGCTTGCTGATAGATAGCCTTCCATTCATCCAGCGATAAACGCTCTCGCTTCACTTTGCTTCTAGGTTTCTTGGTTGCAAGAGCAGGGTTATACCCTGGTGGAACATGGCCAACATGCTGAGCCTCTTTAAACACATCAACAATCACGGATCTGACTACTTGAGCCATTCGGTTATGCCCGAGCGCCTTTACTTCGTCTGTTATTTTAACGACTTCAAGCGCAGTTATATCTTTTAAGGACATCATCCCGCAGTGTTGCTTAAATAGATTTAGCGGCTTAATTTTTTGCTTATATGAGTTTAGCTTTAACTCTCCTTGGTCCATTCGTTCTTGCTGTATTTCTAAATATTTATCAATCCAATTGGACACGCTAATGCCAATTTTCTTATTTTTAATATTTGAAAGCCTGTCATTGATACTGAGTATTTGTTTTGTTTGCTGTTCAGCTATAACCACATTTGCTTGAGCGGCTACTTGCTCGGCTTCCTCGGCGTCCGTGCCGAGGCTATGAAACCTACCTGTTAACGGGTGTTTATATTGCCAATAAACCTTTCCGTTTCGTTTATCTAATTTCCGATACAAATTTGGAATAGTGATTTTATGAGCGCGGGGTCTAGCTGCCATCAGATAATATCCTTTGAAGTTTATCGTTTGAGCAATTCGGTAATTGAGGTTTTGAAACAATACCCACCCAGCGGGAATCACGATCTACCATCCATTTCTTACCAACTTTTAAGGCTGGTGGTACCATCATGTTCGCTTTCGCATACTTCAATAACACTTGCTTGCTGGGCGCATCATCACCGAATTCCAGTTTTGCCCATGCTTCTAGAGATACCATTCTAGACATAATTACCTCCACATATCTGCCCGCATGCAGACTAAAAATTCAACCACAAATACTCGGTACGATTTAACCTCACACAACAATTCTGTAAACTGAGTTAACTGTCTGGATATATCCATCAGCAAGATAAGTATCGATATTGATTACTCGTGATGTTTGAATAGAAGCTCCATCGTAGAATCGATTTTTCTTATCGTTGAAGATTTTCCCGTAAGCGCCATAACCGTAGATTTCTTCAAGCTTTAGATCGGCATCATACTCAGGAGTAATCCCCGTAAGCTGGTTATAGCGATGAATAAACATAGCCCTTGCTTGGACTGGCAGCATTGGGTTTACAGTGATCAGGTCGCTTGATGGGATCCCTTCAAGAATAGGCCATTGGTTATCACCATCCACATCTAAATCACGGCGTTCTGTTGCAAGCATTGTCAGGTCCGCATAGTGAACAACATCACTAATCACTGTTGGCAAGTTCCATTTATCGCAAATAACAGACTGAATAGTCTTTTCGATTGCTTTATATTCCGGCAGCAATGCTTTTAATGGCGTTGGCAGGTCACGGCAATAAGCCTCAGCGGCATCATGCAATAATGCTTCTAACGCGTACTCAGGCGGTACAAGCTGGCTAACATAAACAGAGTGTTGAGCCACAGAATAGAAAGAGTCAATTTGGCCAGCAAACCGACATTCGTTAGATAAGCCCTGTGCAATATCTTCGATAGAAATATCTTCTGCACAGATATTAACAAAATCGAAATGCTTGCCAGTGAACGTTGAGATATAAGACATAATTAAATACCTTTGTTTGCTTCAATCGAGTTATAGGCAGACTTCATTTCTTGATAAAGTTTATTGCTATTGCGAGCCTTATAGAGCTCGATCCATTTATCCCAGTTGTCCACTACAGCAGCCCATTGTGGTGAACATGCTTTCATTTTATGTAATTCACTTTCTAGTTCAGGCACCGCTTCCAGTAGTCGAATACAGCGACCAAAATCAGACGGATCCCAAGGATAGTTATGAGAAACACTAAACTGACCTGAAAGAATAGAAGCCATGTATTTTGAACTAGCCCCAGTATCATCACTCGCTAACCAAGCAGTAAGGCCCATGCCACTGGATGTTTTAACAATAGGTCTTCTGAATTCATCACAAATCAAATTAGCAGCATTAATAATGGCATTCATATAACGAGGTTCGGCAGGGGTGCCGGGTATTTGTTTTTCTATTTCAGTAGATATAGCGGAAATTAATCCAATTTGGTTAATTTGCATAATTACACCTTCTACTCATCATCTGTATATTGATAGTTTTCATCCATACCATAATCACCAGGCGATAATTCTGGATGACATAAATGAAAAGCAAATTTGCGCCAATGTAACTTTTCAGATTCAGATTGTTCTCTATAAGATTTAGCTATATTAATGTTGACTAGATCCCCATTAATAATATCGAACGTCCCGCAATTACTACCTAGGTCTTCATCAGCAAATCGAACAGAAAAGCTATGCTGGCTAAATTTATTTCCAAGTGCTGCATAAATTTGTTCAGGTGTAGACCATGCCGTATCAAACTTAATTACTAACTCGCCCCCATTGGCAATATGTCTTTTTAATCGTTTTTTATAAATACGTTTTTCGTAGCATTTAACATGTGTTGGAGTATGGCGATGCCCATATTTTACTTTTTTATATTTATGCTTCACTGGCATCAGCACATCATATGCGCCCCATTTTGTTCCCCAATTCGAGATGCGCCAGCTATACCAAGTGGCATGACCGTATAGGGCTTCGTTCTTAATTGATTGCTTGGCTTCATTAACTAATTTTTTATATCGTTTCGGGCCAAGTTGTTTTTTAAATCGCTCAAAAACGCCTTTGTCATTTTCTCTTATAGCTGCCGCCATCATTTCAGTATGAGACCCAGAAGTAATATTTAACGTTTTTGGCATTTTTATTAGTTTATTAAAATCAAAGATGCCGTCATTGTTGATGATACTATTAAGTACATGCAGCTTTTCTTTTTCATTTCCTGATGTCATGATTAATTCATTAGTGACATGATTTGGCATAATTAATACTCCACAAAATTTAGATAATAAGAGTCCGTCTCTTAATAAAGAGAATTAAATTCCTTGGTGTTGGGTAAATTATTTAAAGCTTGGCTTCTTTGCCAAGTGAATCAATTAATGCTTTTGTTAAAATATTTAACTCTGAAACAATTAAGAAGAAATCAGCGTCAAAGCGTTGGTTGTAATCTTCCATTCCAATATCATCATTAGTTTCTAAAAATGCAGAATCAAATTTAATTTTGGAAAGAATAAAACTATCATTAATACAGAAGGTGATTCTGTCCTCATAGTTCAATGATAATTTAGTTACTAATTTACCAGCCTCAATATTGGACTGAATTTCATCCGAGACTAAATCTTGTTTTGAATATTTAGCAATTCCGCCTTCTTCAAGAATGGCTTTCATTTCTGATTGCTCACCAAACACAAAGCCTTTTGGTAATTGCCCACTTCTAACCCATTCAGTTAGTGTTAACTCAATTGGGTCTTGCACTGTTAATGGAACAACGGGCAAAGAGCCAATAGCTTTACGGATCATTGCGAAGCAATCCTCAGCGCGGCGAGGTGACGAAACTAGCGCAGCAATAAAACCATCAGTAATATTCACCCATACATCGAAGCGGGCATATTTAGAGAACGCGCGAGGTAGTAACTCGTGAATCACTTCATCTTTAATGGCTTGACGCTCGGTTTTCTTTAGCGTCCTACCCTGATCCGCTTCTAATTTTCCCACCTTTTTATTTAATGCATCATTAATAACTGGCGTTGGTAATATTTTCTCTTCTTTAAAAAGAGAGATTAACATTTGGTTGTTAACTTGATGAGTTAAGCAATCCGATTTACCGATGCCTAGTGGTGGAATAAAACCAAATCGCGACATGTCCAGTGAACCACAAGGTTGGTATTTTAAATGTGATAACTGTTCTTCAATATTACTTAAATCAATATCACGAGTAAGGCGATATATAACCAAGCTTTTTACATTAAAAACGCTCATGAGATAACCCTCATTAATTTGTAATTAACTCCACAATATAAATAAGACCACTGACAGTAATTAAGCACATATTTACCCGTATGGACTGACGCCAATGGTCTTATTTATATTTAGAAAAAAGAGGCGGCATGGCACCGCCAAAAAAATTATCAATAATTACTAACTAGCAACGGCATTATTATTTTCAGCTTGGATCCGAAGATAAATTTCTTCGCGGTGAATACTTGTATCTTTTGGTGCTTCGATACCAATCCGCACTTGGCATCCTTTAATTCCCAAAACAGTGACTTTGACATCATCACCAATAACAACTGTTTCACCGGCACGACGGGTTAAAATAAGCATTCCACTAATTACTCCACATAGTTGATTAGTTGGTTGCTGGTAGGCCCAGACCCGCATTGCAGATCTCAGTTTGCTCGTAAATATCATCTTCGATTCTTACCAGCTTTTCTTTGAGTTCTGCGTAGGCAGCGTTAAGGCTTTCAAGTTTTTTAAGTGCAGCAGCTTTCTCCAAAATCCACGCATGAATTTCATCTGTGGACATTGGGTTGTTAAAGGTAACGATTGGTTTGTTTGAGTTAGTTTGCATAAGTTCCATCCTATTCCTTGTGTGAAATAAGAATGCAACTAAAAGTAGATTATGTCAACAACTAAAAGTAGAAAATAAAGGTAAAATAAAACCAGCTTCCGCTGGTTTTTTTAATTATGCGAATTGTTTTAACGACATAGGCAAGCTTCGAATTAATTTTCCATGAAAATACAATTCATGCATTTCATGGTCTTCAATATAGAACGGCGGGTAAAATTCATTATCAGACATAACCGCTAGCTTTCTACCTTTAACTCTTTGTAATCGTTTAATAAATGTCGAGCCCTCGAAATTAAATACATAAATGCCATCGCCAGTAAATTGCTCAACCTTTGTATCTACAAAGAGCAAATCTTTAGGGTTCAATGTTGGCGACATGCTGTCACCATCAGCATTTATGATTACGACACCATCAAGGCTATTTCTACCGAAAAGTTCATAGACTCTTTCTTTGGGGATTTCTATTGAGCGGATTATCTCAGGGAAAGGGTTATTAATGTAACCATTCCCAGCAGATGCAAATGCTTCGATTTGCCTCACTGTTACCGTATCTCTTTCTTGTTCTTCGCCAAAGCTTCCATATATATCAACGCCATAGTCGAGATAAACTGGCGTGGAATGCACCGTATTTGCTACTTGTTCCATTTTGTCATCTCTGGGCTTTGCAGTTCCAAGCGTATAACGCCGAGCCATTTCATAGGAAACACCGACATTCTCAGATAGCTGTTTAACATCGACACCAGCATCTCTCATGCGCTCAGTAAGTCTCTTAGCGAAATCACTGTATTTTGTATTTTCTACCATAAGTAGAAGTCTATCTCGCACTTTAAGTATTGTCATTTCTATTTTAAGTTGCTTATTATCTCTACTTTAAGTAGTATTTATTCTATTCTTAATCGGAGAAGAAAAATGAATAAAGAAAACATTACAGAGAGAGCAATTAGAGCCGTAGGTGTCCCGTCTTCCGTCTCACGTTTATTCGGTTTTAATTCACCTCAATCGGTTTTTAATTGGATTAAAAACAACAAGGTTCCCGCGGAGCGTGTAATTCAACTCTGCAAAATGGGCGGATGGGAAATTTCTCCACACCAACTTAGACCTGATCTTTATCCAAATGAGCTTGATGGTTTACCAAACAGTACCAAAACCAACTAACAGAGTTAACTACCAACAAAACAACGGAATTGTAGATATGTGCAAACAAACACTAAAAGAAGTCGTGAAAGAGATGTGCAAAGCATTTCCTGGTGGACGTTCGGCAATGGCGGGTGCTTTGGGGATATCTGAAACAACGTTCAACAACAAGCTGTATGAGAAAAACGGCTGTCGCTTTTTTGAAATTGATGAGCTGGAAGCGATTGAAGAGTTGTCCGGTACTGAGTTGCTGGTGGCTTATCACATGGAACGCCACGGAATTACGCCAGCGGTGAAAATCGAAGCAGAGAGCTTAGACAAGGTTGAATTGTTCGATATTCAAATGCGTTTGGGAGCAATGCAGGGGGCGTTAAGCGTTTTAATCAAAGACAGTATTTCTGATGGCGTTTTAACACCAGATGAAATTTCAGCTATCTACAGAAAAATGGAGAAAGTCTTTGCTTATGCATTGGGCTTCGTGGGTTCTTTAGAAAGCGTTTATGGGATTAAACAATGATGAGCATAGCCAGAAAGGGTGACGCCCAGATATGCGGTCCGGGCGTCGGGGTCGCTAAAAACATTTGTGGAGTAATTAGCATGAGCAGTTTAAACCAAATCAGAGCTAAAAAGCAATTCCGCTGCTTACCAGCTTCTAAAAGTGGTCCGTTTCAATATGTAGAAATCATAACTTCAGCAGATGCCTCGGGCAACTACCAGACTGAGCAGCAATTGGTAGATATCGCTGAGTTGAGAAACGACTGGGCTAACTTTTATTTCAATAGCAAAGGCGAGGCGCATGTCTAATGAAAACCCAAATAATCTTAATCGGGTGTATCTGGATAAGCGTGGTATTCGCGTTCGCGTCATACGTTATGAGCGAGAAAAGCAGTGGGTCATATACCTGCGTGACGGCTATGAACATGAATGCTTCGCCCCTTTGTACAAATTTAAAGATGAATTCACAAGAGTCGAGTAGGTAGCAAGTATGAGCGTAAAACTATCAAGTTATGTTTGGGATGGCTGTGCGCCAGCAGGTTTGAAGATAACCTCAGTTGCTATCATGGCTCGTCTCGCAGACTTCTCAAACGATGAGGGCGTGTGCTGGCCATCGGTACCAACGATTGCCCGCCAAATTGGTGCAGGTGAAAGCACTGTGCGTACCGCTATCAAAGATTTAGAAAAAGATGGTTGGTTGTCGAGAGAAAAGCGCCGTAAAGGTAACCGTAATGCGAGCAATATCTATCAGCTTAATGTTGATAAATTAGCTTTAGCAGCGAGAGCCGCATTACCTCAACCAGCAGAATCTGATACGTCAAATCCTGACGCGTCAAAATCCGTTGCATCAAAATCTGTCCCGTCAGAATCGAGCAAAAATAACCATTTTGACCCGTCAGAATCTGGGGGCGATCCGTCAGTAACTTCAAAACAAGATCCATCAGTAACTAACTCTTCGTCGCAGAATTCTAGCGAATCCAGCGACAAGCCTAAAATTGATTTTTTAAATCGTTACCCAGAGGCAGTGATTTACAGCCCTAACTTCCAGAAATGGGGATCTGCGGATGACCTCAAGTGTGCTGAATGGCTGTTTAGCCGCAAGTGCGAAGTATTCAAAGATTTAGGTCTCAATGCTCCTAAGGAGCCTAACTACACTGAGTGGGCTAACGATGTTCGCCTGATGGTGAGCCAAGATGGTCGCACCCACAAAGAGATTTGCCAATTCTACAAACGCGTTAGCCAGGATGCATTTTGGAAAAAGAATGTTCAATGTCCGAAGGCATTACGCACCCAGTGGGATGATTTAACACTCCGTTTAGCGGGTGAGCAAAAGGTTTCTATCGACCAAGTTGAGCGTGACGAGGCATTCACTCGCATCATCGGTTCCCGTTCAAAACCACAAAACCGTATCGAAGAAATTGCCGCTGAGTTAGCGGGCAAATCTGGCGTTCGTCGTATGACTGACTTTGTTGGACGCAAGGCATGGGCGGGTATTTGGCAACAGGCAGCAGAACAAGCAGCGAGAGAGGTGACAGCATGATGCGCAGTGAAGCTAAAAAAATCTATGGCACTAACGTTTTTGGCATTGTTGCCATGTTGCATCAGCTGCGCCGCTGGTGGGCTATTCGTGACTTACGTAGTCGTTGGAATGATTCTCGTGATGGCTTAGTTATTTGCAGAAAATTCAGCCATCTAAGCTACTACGCTGATTATTTTCAAGTTCAGCAGCGTTATAAGCGGATTCGTATGTTTGCAAAAGCCCACCAGCAGCGAGGTGCTATCTGATGAGCGAATACGTTGCAAAACTCAATGAACTCAAAGCCAAGCCAGTCCATAAACTTAATGAGATTGGTGATCAGTGGCAATCTCCCGAAAATCTGGTGTATGGCGTTAACGCAATCTATGGCCCATTCACGCTGGATTTATTTACTGATGGTGAAAATAACAAAGCCCCACATTTTTACACTGCGGAGGACAATGCGCTCACTCAAGATTGGTCGGAAAAGCTAAAAGAAATCGGCGGTGTAGCATTTGGTAACCCTCCATATTCAAGACCTTCATATCACGATAAACAGGCCATCACAGGTGTTATTCACATTATGAATTATGCTTCAGCGATGCGCGAAAAGGGCGGTCGTTATGTCTTTTTATTGAAAGCAGCAACAAGTGAAAGTTGGTGGCCACAAAATGCGGATCACATCTGCTTTATTCGTGGGCGTATCGGTTTCGACGTTCCTAAGTGGTTTAACCCTGCTGATGAAAAACAAAAACCTACCGGGGCATTTTTCGCCGGAGCAATTGTTGTTTTCGATAAAACTTGGACTGGCAAAGCATTTGATTACATCAATCGTGAAGAGTTAGAGCAGCGCGGCAAAGCATTCATAGAGCAAGCGCAGTGGTTAGCTAAAAAGATGGGAGTGGCGGCATGAGAGACAATGTTTATTTAAGAAGCATCGATGTCATAAAAGCTGTTAGGCACTTAGATGCATTCACTCAGCGTCATGTAGAAAGACTTCTTTGCTTCACATACTCAGAAGCTAATCACGCGATAAAGATGTTGGTAGATCTCGGATGCGTTAAGTCGATAGGAAAACGAAAAGCATCCCATAAAAACATTGAAGTTTATCACTATGAAGTAGATCCGATGGCAATAACGAAGTTAAAGGCTGCTAGAGGAAAAGATACTGAGCCAGTGTTCAAGGAAAAGAAGGAAAGGGATAAAGAGGATATTTTCTGCGGGATAACTGTTGTTGAAAAAGCTTACATCGGCGATATGGGAAGTCCTTTGCTTAAACAACTAGATAAACTGCTGGCGGGAGTTAGAGCATGAAAGACAAGATGCCAGAAATCCAGCCTTGCCGTTATTGCAACAGTTCTGACACAACAGTTGAAAGTCATAGTTATAGAACATGGTTCTATGTTCGATGTCATAGCTGTGGTGCTAAAGGCCCCGACGTTAATGATAAACCAATGGCAGTAATTGTATGGAATAAGGGGGTAATTAGTGAGTAACTCAATATCTCTAACGCTACCATTTCCTCCAAGTGTTAACGCTTGCTGGCGGAATATCAACGGTAAAACTCTGATCAGTGCAAAAGGGCGCGCGTTCCGGGCAAATGCTGCGGCAGCCATCTATGAACAATTACGCAAAAAACCAAAGGCAATCACTGAGCATGTATATGTCACTGTGAAGATGTACCCACCATCAAAACGTCGAATGGATATCGATAATTACTTGAAAGCACCTTTTGATGCATTAACTCATGCAGGCGTTTGGAGTGATGATGTTCAGGTTAGGCGCGCAATCATTGAATGGTGTGAAGTAGTCAAAGGTGGTCGGTTTGAAATTGAGATACACCCTCTTAATGCGGAAGGGGGAAAATCAGCATGATTCATCAATGGATATTAACTCCAATCATCATTCCAGAAGTGAATGCAGTGATGTTTAAACCAGGGGCGAGCCTAGGTATGTTTAGTGGCCGAATGCTTATCACGACATTACCTGATGAATTAAAGCATCAACCCTCGGGTTTAATTTCTTCCTCTCAACATAACTTCAGCGCCGAGGTGAGCGGTGAACGGGTATCAAAACCTGTATTAAATTTAACCATAGACGCTGAGCCACCAGCAAGTTTTATGAAATTACCGAAGTTTCAGCGCTGGACTAACAATGATTACCTGAAATGGGTTAAATCACAGCCGTGTTGTGTTTGTGGCGCCACAGCTGACGATGCTCATCATATTATCGGATACGGTCAAGGTGGAATAGGTGCAAAAGCTCATGACTTGTTCACTATCCCATTGTGTCGAGTTCACCACAGCGAGTTACACAAGGATCCTAAAGGGTGGGAACAAGAAAACGGTAGCCAGTTAGTTTTGTTATTTAAATTTCTAGATCGCTCTATCGGTCTGGGTGTATTTGGTTAATGCGTTGTGCGGAACGCTGTGGAGATTATTGCATGAGAGATATTCAGTTAGTTTTAGAGCGCTGGGGTGGTTGGGCTGCCGAAGGTAAAAGTCGTGTTGGTTATTCACCAATTGCTGCAGGGTTTAAAGGCTTACTCCCTAATGTGAATGGTGATCGACTTTCTTGTTGCGATGACGATGGAATACTTATCGACTCAGCTGTTGGACAGCTAATTAAAGCTGGCAAAAAAGATGAATATGATCTGATAGAAAAACACTACATCAAAGACATATCAAAATCAGCAATAGCAAGGGACATGAAGTGTTCGGAAGGTAAGATTAGACAAAAGCTTATGATAGCTGAAACCTTTATTGATGCCTGTTTAATTATGGCTGGTGCAGTTTTGGAAATGGATGAATGGACAAATAAATCAACAATTGATAGCTAGATACTTTTCGTTACGAATTTTGGGTGCTAATGTGATAAGAGTGAATACGTTGTCACCTAACTTATAGAATGAAACCTCGCCATTTGTGCGGGGTTTTTTGTGTATTAAAATTAAATATTGGACCTATAATAGGGCACTCACTTTCAATTTATAGGTCTAAAAAATGGATATAACGACTGAAAAAGAATTAGCTCAAGCTCTTAAAGGGAATATTGATACAATCACAGTGACCGGCAATCTAGCTAAAAGCACTATTAAAATTAAGGCTACGGGAAATGTTGCATGGGCAATAGCTATTGGGGCAATCGGTATAGCTGCATTTGCTACATATGCTACTGTGGGAACTGGGGGAACCGCAGCTCCTGTCTCTGGACTTGCTGCCATTGGTGGTTCTGGCGCAGCAGTAGGGATATTAGGCACAGCAACCACATGGAGTGCAATATCTATTGCCGTTGCTGCTGGTGGTGTGGGTGTTTTAAACAAGCTAAGAAAATATAAAATAGTTGAAAAAACGGGGGATAGGGTTGTACTTAAAAGAAAATAACTCTATCGCCATCAAAAAGGGCTGCGCATTGCGTAGCCCTTTTTGTATATACCAACCGCAAATCACTATCAACACGTTCAATTGTTACAATTAATTTGCTGGTAGCTTTCCATTTAGAGGAACTGTTATGTCGAAGAATAAAGAGCCTAATAATGAACAATTAACACTGGAAGAGAGGGTGGCGCTGCTCAGTAATAAAGTTTTAGAGCTTGAGAAACAGTCATTGCAAATAATTTCGGCAATCTCTCAAGCTCAAGCGTTTAATGATCACGCTATAAATGAGCTTCGTTTACTTATTTTGAAGTAGATGGAAGCCCCTTCAAAAACTCACTGTAGGCTATTTCTCTTATCTCGCTCAGCGTCTTGTTTTTTATATCGTGTGATATTGCATCCAAACCAATGATTGTGGTGATTCCATTTACACTCAGGCTCACATTTACAACGTAATTTATACCCGGCACAGGGTTAGCAATAAAGACACGTGATAAATCGTGGATGCCAATAAGACTGTAATTTTCCATATAAATCTCACTCCGAAGTTAATCAGCCATCCCTTCGGTAAGTCACATAGGGCTGAACCTCTAACTTATCTCAAATACTGATTAAATTCATTAATCTAAATCTAGCTGCTATTGCTGGTGGCTTTCTATTATTTACACACTAAGGAATATAACTATGTACGCACTTAAATTAATGGCAGAACGTAATGGTCGTAAAGTCGAAGAGGTTCACCATATTGGTAGTATGTACCGGCTGGAGTTTTATCCAGTATCTGAAAATCCTGATATTGTGGCTCGGCTGGAGTACACCGCAAAGGACTCTGTTCCTTCATTTGATATCAAGCGAACCGACCACGCCTACATCACGACAGTAACTGGCGATACAGTTCGGGTTATTAGTCGGGGATTACAATCAAATTGACATAGGCTGCCTTGGCAGCTTTTTTATTAACTAATTATTGGAACACTCCGCAGGGGGTGGATATGCGTATGCACGAAAAATACTCTAGCCCCTTTTCTTATGCTCTTGGAGTTATCACCACTGCTGCTGGGGCTTTATCGTTAGACCAATGGGCGGTGCTCATCGGGATTATATGTACAGTCGCCACATTTTTGGTGAATTGGTACTACAAGCGGAAAGAATTCAAATTAAGAGAAGGTGAATCTAGTGGCAAAAATACCAAATAAAATAAAAACTGCCACCGCTGGTGGCTTAGTTGCTTTGACTGTAAGCATGATTGCTTACTTTGAGGGGATGGAAACCAAACCTTATAAAGATGTCGTGAATGTCACTACTGTTTGTTTTGGGCATACGGGTTCTGACATTATTCCTACAAAAACATATACAGAATCAGAATGTTTAGCTTTGCTTGAAAAAGACCTCAGCAAAGTAAGAAAGGGCGTGGACCCTCTAATTAAAGTTGATATCGACGATAACACCCGAGCCGCTATTTATTCCTTTGCTTACAACGTGGGCACAGGTGCTTTTGCACGTTCTACGATGCTAAAGAAACTGAATGCAGGTGATATCGCTGGTGCTTGCAACGAACTTAAACGCTGGACATACGCAGGGGGTAGAGAGTGGAAAGGCCTGATAACACGCAGAGAGATAGAAAACGCAGTATGCCATGGCAAGTTTGCTTATGCTTATCCGCTTTCATTATCGGAATCCCCGTCTGTTTGGCAGCTGGCGTATACGCACTCAATGACAATACCTGCGGTGGCACTGACAAGGTAAGTTTAGAAAAACGCTGCCAAAGTGCGGTCAATTACAACAAAGCCCGGCAGGTTAACTTATGAAGATAGATAACTCAGTTTGGCTTTTTTTTATGCTAGTTATTGCAGGTTGGTGGGCGGTTACTGAACATGAAAGTAATTCGTTACTTAAAGCGGATAACATCAACAAAAGCAAAGTCATTGCTTCTCAATCCTTTCAATTCAACCGCTTCAATCAAATAGCGACAACGGCATATCGTAATGGCATCAAAACTGATGTTAAGTCACAGGAGAAAGTCATTGAATACCGCGAAATACTCAAGAAAGAGCTTACTTGTGATTTGCCTGTGCCTCAGCCTATTGCTGATGGGTTGCTCAAGTACACCCACGAATTACGGGCAATGTACGCCGATTCCCAAAACACTAACAGAGCCAGTGCTAGTACCACTACCACCAGCACCTTAACTTATTGCCAAGCGGTGCTATGGATTGATTCTTTATTATCAGCATTGGATAAGGCTAACGGGCAAATAGAGGCAATACGGGAAATTGAAGCGACTAGAAATAAAAACGCCCCAGATATCGGGGCTAAATGAGAATAACTACTTATGAATGAGCGTCACTATACGTTAATCATTAATGAGCACAACATTAAAGAAGTAGTAATCTCAAATAGATATTACAAACATGAGCCTCGCTAAATGCGGGGCTTTTTCATTGGTGTAATTATCCTGCTATTTGAAAATTAATACGGAGATAGCGACATAGTGAAAACCTACAACTTTCCCCCTTATGGTCCCGGATACAATTCAAGTGTCGTAGTGGTACTTGACCGCATTACTCACCTCGAGGGCATTAGCTTTAATGGCATTCGAGGTACTGAGATTCACCTAGATACGGGAGTGAAAATTCGCACGGGCATGAATTTATGCGATGTAAATAAAATAATGGAAGGTAACCAATGACAGGAAAAATTGTATTAACACTGGAGAAAATCAAGTCACTACATGAATTTGCACAAGAAGAAGGTCAACCGTCTTACACAATTGAAGTAGGTACTATCTGTGATGGTGACGAAATTATTTATGAAGGTCTGATTGCTTATTCAGGCTCTGAAGAACATGGCGTTCTACAACTAGAATAATTGCGAGCGAGGCGCTGCGTTGTCGCTGTCTCGTATGTTAACTGTGACCTGCGACCTCTAAGCAGATAGTGCATATTGAGAATCAAAAACAATGAATCCGAATATGGATAGATTCATGCGGTGGAAACGTCAGCCATTGGAGAAAAAACGGCGTGACTTATGGAGAGACATAATTTTATTTAATTCTACAAATGCTATTCATTGAGTAGCATTTGTAGAGTTTTATATATGTTTTTAGTATTTGCGGTTATTACAGAGATATTTTAAATCAGAGTGTTTAAATATATTTATTGGAATATCATTTTAATGAATTCATAAATTAAAGTAATATATCATAGCCCAATGTTATTATTTGAAATATAATAACATCATCTATAATGAATCCTTTTACTGAATTTCCATTGAATTGATAATTTATTTCTATAGGCGGGTTGGGCTGCATAGTATTATTAATATCTGGGTATACCAATCTCCAACGACAGAAATCATGATCGAATTCAAAAATATGCTCCCCATAAAAATCTGTAATTAGATGATTATCACTACTCGCAACATAATATGCAGCTCCTATGTCAGACATTATATTTTCAATTGCACCTTCAATATTGCAAACATATTTATGTTGATTAAATTTCGGGTCGCACGGGTCGTAATTTTTTATCATAACAAGTCATCTCAAAGATAAAAATAATTTTATAGTGGGTATACCATATAACTATCAGTTGCATTATTGATGTTTAAAATGAACTGGATTTTAACTATAAATAAACCATTAAGTAAAATGAAATTTAGGATGTAAATTATGCCTCCACGTATCCCCCGCGCTTGTCGAAAGCACGGGTGCAGCAAAACAACCACTGACCGTAGTGGTTACTGCCAAGAGCACATGAACACTGGATGGGAAAGCCACCAGCAAGGCAAGAGCCGCCATGAGCGCGGTTATGGTTTCAGGTGGGACAAGATACGCGCTCGTGTTCTGCATCGTGACAAACATCTATGCCAAGAGTGCTTGAAGTCAGGTAGGCCAACTGAAGCCAAGACAGTGGACCATATTAAACCCAAGGCGCATGGTGGTACCGATGACGATAACAATCTGCAATCGCTGTGCTGGTCGTGCCATAGAAGCAAGACGGCAAGCGAACGAACCAGAAGATAATTTCCATATAGTCATCAAGGCTCAAGGGGGAGGGGCGGGTCAAATCCCTACCACTCTCGCCTTAAAGTACCGCCGCCTTAAGTCAATTTTTATACCCGCGAAAAATGAAATTAAAACTGGCTGATTGTTTAGCCATATTTATGCATTAGAAATCAGAAGCCTCGCAATAGCGGGGCTTTTTTATACCCGTCATTTGGTGCACTGCATGCATCGTTATTTTTAAACATCGAACCTGTACTTAGGAATGAGCCTTGAGGTGATCAGTTATAGCTGATGTTGCTTCGATGGGCTGATCTCCTATGCAGCAAGGTTCATTGCTAAGTAAGGTTAACATTATGCAATTCCCAAGAGTGAGCGTTAATGGCGTATCCGTCAGAGTGGATAATGAAGGTCGATATAGTCTGAATGATTTACATGCTTCAGCGGTAATCAATGGTGAAGCCAGAGAAAACCAAAATCCAAGCCAGTTTCTGAGGAGTAAGCAAGTAAAAGCGTTCGTTGATAAATTAAGCGCAATGCAAAATTGCACTGCGGTAAAGGTGATTAACGGAGGGTTAAATCATGGTGTATGGGCGCTTGAATTAGTTGTTATTCGATATGCGGCTTGGTTAAAGCCTGAGTTTGAAATCCTTGTTTATAACACTTTCAAGGATGCCGCAAGAAAGGGCTTAGATATTATGGCTAGACTAAATAAGTTGGATTACATCATTGATGCTGAAGCTAAAAATGTTAGTGGATGCGCAAGAATAATGGCGAACTGGGGATCTGGTGGAAGAAAGCAATTATTACTCACCGCTAGAGAGAGAATTGCTTCTGAGGCTCAAATTTATTTGCCGGGTATCGATGACTATTAATGCTTTATTGGAGGTTTTGTTATGGCTGGCACTCCGGGCAAGTCTGGTCGCCGCCCGAAGCCTACCGCCAGAAAAGAGTTGGCTGGTAATCCGGGTAAAAGAGCACTCAACAAAGATGAGCCGGTATTCACACCACTAAAAGGCGTGTCGCCGCCAGATTGGTTTACAGAAAACGAATTAGAACTTGCTGTTGTTATGTGGGAAATCACGATCAAGGAGCTTTGTGGTCAGGGTATTTTATGTATTACCGACTTAGCCGTGCTTGAACGTTGGTGCGTTGCCTACCACATTTGGCGTAATGCAGTGGTTGCGATCATGCGAGATGGAACTCGCTTAATTGGTGCAACGGGTGGGCCAATTAAAAATCCCGATTTAACAACGAAGAAAGAACAAGAGAGTGAAATGGATCGTACTGGTGCAATGCTGGGTTTAGATCCAAGTAGTCGTCAACGATTAATTGGTATGGCTGGTCAGAAAAAGCAAGATAACCCCTTTATGAGGATTATTTCATCATGAGCCGTAAATCTTACCCGAACGTCAATGCGGCAAATCAATATGCGCGTGATGTAGTGCGTGGCAAGATTGTGGCGTGTCAATATGTCATTGATGCCTGCCAGCGACATATTGACGATCTTGCCCAAGAGAAAGGGCGTAAATTCCGTTATCGATTTGATAAAGACTTAGCAGAGCAAGCTGCTAAGTTTATCCAGCTATTACCTCATACAAAAGGGGAATGGGCATTTAAGCGAATGCCTATCACATTGGAGTCATGGCAATTATTTATCGTATGCTGTGCATTTGGCTGGGTACAAAAAGGGACTAAGCTTAGGCGTTTCCGTGAAGTTTATACCGAAATACCCCGTAAAAATGGTAAGTCCGCTATTTCAGCGGGTGTGGCATTGTATTGCTTTACTTGTGATAACGAGTTTGGCGCAGAGGTTTACTCTGGCGCGACAACGGAAAAGCAAGCGTGGGAAGTATTCAGACCTGCAAAGCTAATGTGCAAACGCACACCGTTACTCACAGAGGCGTTTGGGATCGAGGTTAACGCTAAAAATATGAACCGCCCTGAAGACGGTGCACGATTTGAGCCGCTTATCGGCGATCCTGGGGATGGTCAATCACCCCACTGCGCGATTGTGGATGAATATCATGAGCATGATACTGATTCACTCTACACAACTATGCTTACTGGGATGGGGGCTAGACGTCAGCCGTTAATGTGGGCGATTACTACGGCTGGGT
Source organism: Providencia sp. wls1943 (assembly GCF_009706275.1). Taxonomy (NCBI): domain Bacteria; kingdom Pseudomonadati; phylum Pseudomonadota; class Gammaproteobacteria; order Enterobacterales; family Morganellaceae; genus Providencia; species Providencia sp. wls1943. Next base: position 84,425 of record NZ_WLTU01000025.1, on the reverse strand, counting down.
ATAATATCGAGGGACCTTGTTACGATAAGCGGCGTGAAGTGATTGAAATGCTGAATGGTACGGTACCTAATGATGAATTATTTGGCGTTATTTATACAGTTGATGAAGGAGATGATTGGACGGATCCTAATACGCTAAAGAAGGCTAACCCGAATATGGGTGTTTCAGTCTACAGTGAGTTCCTCATTAGCCAACAAAATAGAGCGAAAAATAATCCTCGACTTGCCAGCATCTTCAAAACTAAGCACCTAAACATTTGGGTTTCAGCGCGTTCAGCGTATTTCAACATGCTGAGTTGGCGAGAATGCGAAGATAAAACACTGACATTGGAAATGTTTGAAGGGCAATCGTGTGTTCAATCGCTCGACTTGGCCAGAAAACTGGATATGAACTCCCGAGTTAAGTTATTTACGCGTGAAATTGACGGAAAGCGGCATTATTACTGTATAGCACCCAGTTTTTATGTTCCCTATGATGCTGTTTTTGGTGCTGATATTGAAAATCAACGAACTGCGGAACGATTCAGAAAGTGGGTTGAAACTAAGCACTTAAAACTAACCGATGGTGCTGAAATTGATTATCGCGTTATTTTGGAGGATGCCAAAGCAGATAACTTGAATAATCCGATTGATGAAAGTCCAATTGACCCACACGGTGCAACTAATTTATCTCACCAATTGGCGGATGAGGGATTAAACCCTATCACCATTGTTCAAAATTACACAAATATGTCAGACCCCATGAAAGAGCTTGAAGCAGCTATTGCTTCAGGGCGTTTTCACCATGATGGAAATCCAATTATGACTTGGTGTATGGGGAATGTGGTGGGTAAATTTTTACCAGGCAATGATGATGTGGTTAGACCTATCAAAGAGCAAAATGAAAACAAAATTGACGGTGCTGTAGCGTTAATTATGGCGATTGGGCGAGCTATGCTTCATGAAGATAGCGATTTTCTTTCCTCCCTTAACCCTGACGAAGATCTACTATTCCTATGAAAAACTTATTTCTCGATATCACTGCATTGATTGGTTTCAGCGCGGTGATGGCAGGCTGTTATCTAAATTATGGGCTCCCCAATACATTAATGATCGGCGGTTCCGTGCTGGTGGTTTATGCATTAGTGGCGGCAATGAGGGGGAAACGTGCTTCTTAATGCGTTATTTCGTAATGATGAACTGACAAGCATTGAAAATCCATCGGTACCTATTACCTCAGATTCCATTGATACCGATGGAATTTTTACTGCTGATGTACATGTTAGCCCTGAAACCTCGATGAAGCTTGCCGCAGTGTATGCGTGTATTTACGTGCTTTCTTCATCTATTGCTCAAATGCCATTACATATTATGCGTAAATCGGGCAATAAAGTTGAAACAGCGCGTGACCATTCATTATTTCATCTTGTTCACGATGAACCTAATGAGTGGCAAACCAGCTATAAATGGCGAGAAACGAAACATCGACACATTTTAGGCTGGGGAAATGGTTACACGCAGGTCGTACGTAACCGCAAAGGGGAAGTGACCAATCTCGAGGCATGTATGCCGTGGGAAACAACCCTATTGAATACAGGCGGGCGTTATACCTACGGTGTTTACAATGAACTCGGTAATTTTGCCATCAGTCCTGATGACATGATCCACATTCGTGCTCTGGGCAATAACCAACGCATGGGGTTAAGCCCTATTGCCCAGCATGCTGAAACTATCGGTATGGGAATGAGCGGACAGAAATACACCAGCTCTTTTTTCGGGGGAAATGCAAGACCGGCTGGTATTTTGTCTGTTAAAGGTGAGCTAAATAAAGATGGTTGGGCGCGTATAAAAGATATGTGGCAAAAGGCAAGTGCCGCACTCCGTAGTCAGGAGAATAAAACTATGCTTATCCCCGCAGATCTTGACTACAAAGCGTTAACCGTTTCCCCTGTCGATGCTCAGCTTATCGACATGTTGAAATTAAACCGCTCTATGATTGCGGGGATCTTTAACGTTCCTGCTCACATGATTAATGACCTTGAAAAGGCGACTTACTCTAATATTTCTGAGCAATCCATTCAGTTTGTTCGCCATACCATCATGCCGTGGGTGGTTAATTGGGAGCAGGAACTTAATCGTCGCTTGTTCACAAGACAAGAAAGAGTAGCTGGGTTTTATGCTCGCTTTAATTTGGCGGGTTTATTACGAGGTACCGCGAAAGAGCGCGCGCAATTTTATCATTATGCCATTACTGATGGTTGGATGAGTCGAAATGAAGTGCGTGCTTTTGAAGATATGAACCCAGTTGATGGGCTGGACGAAATGTTAGTCAGCGTTAATGCTGCTCAGCCTGTTGGTAGTCAAACAGATAAACCCAAAGGGGATAATGATGAGCAGTAATCAAGAAACTCGCTGCTATATGGGAGAAGTGAGAGCCGAACCCGGAGAAGAGAATCAAGCAACCCATATTATCGGGCTGGGCTCTGTTTTCGACTCTCGTTCTGAGTTGATGTATGGATTTAAAGAAATCATTAAGCCGGGGGCGTTTGATGACGTGCTTAATGATGATGTTCGCGGATTATTCAACCATGATCCTAACTATATTCTCGGAAGAACAGCGGCAGGAACGCTGTCTTTAAGTGTGAATGAGCGTGGTTTGGTTTATGACATCACCGCACCGGACACTCAAACTATCCGTGATTTAGTGCTAGCACCGATGCAGCGTGGTGATATTAACCAAAGTTCTTTTGCCTTTCGTGTCGCCCGAGATGGTGAAGATTGGTATCAAGATGATGAAGGCGTGATTATTCGTGAAATTCACAAATTCTCGCGCTTATTCGATGTGAGTCCAGTGACTTATCCGGCTTATCAAGATGCTGGTGCCGCAGTACGTTCGATGGAAGCTTGGAAGGAAGCGCGAAATGGCGGTGATCTGCAAAAAGCGATTAATCAAAAATTAGCGCGTGAGCGCATTTTAACTTTACTCAATGCATAAGGTAATACTATGACTATGAAGCTTCATGAATTAAAACAGAAACGTAACACCATCGCTGTCGATATGCGTGCTATTCACGAAAAAGTGGGTGAAGGTGTGATGACCGATGAGCAGCGCACCGAGTGGAATAAAGCGAAAACAGAGCTTGAAAACTTGGAAGCACAAATTGAGCGTGAAGAACAATTACGTTCGCTAGACCAGTCATTTGTTGACGACAAAGAGCAAGAGCAGCGTCGTAATCCTGATAATGACCCTGAAGCCGCAAAAGTCGAACGTCGTAATTTAGCCTTTGATCGCTTTGTGCGTAGCGGGTTCGGTGAGTTATCAACGGAAGAGCGTCAAGCGCTTAAAGAATTACGTGCGCAGGGAACATCGCCGGATGAAAAAGGGGGGTATACCGTACCGACACAAATGCTGAATAAAATTATTGAGCAGATGAAGGCATATGGTGGCATTGCCAGCGTCGCACAAATTTTAACAACATCAACAGGACAAGATATTACATGGTCCACTTCGGATGGCACAGAGGAAGAAGGGGAATTATTAGGCGAAAATACAGCGGCTAGCGAACAAGATGTAGAATTTGGCACTGCAATCTTAGGTGCGAAAAAGCTTTCCTCTAAAATTATTCGCGTATCAAACGAGTTACTTCAAGATAGCGGCGTGAATATTGAAGCATATTTAGGTAGCCGTATTGCTCAGCGGATTGGTCGCGGTGAAGCGAAGTATTTAGTTAAAGGCACAGGGACTGGATCGCCGCTGCAGCCTAAAGGGCTAGATGCTTCCGTCACTGGTACGATTGATGCATCCGCAACGTTTGGGTGGAAAGATATTAACGCTTTAGAACATGCGTTAGACCCTGCATACCGAAACGGACCTAAGTTCCGTTTAGCGTTCAACGATGACACATTAAAAAACCTGAAAGAAATGGAGGATGCACAAAAACGCCCACTGTGGCTGCCATCGATTGCTGGCGTTGCTCCTTCGACTATCTTGGGTATGCAATATGTGGTTGATCAGGCCATTGATAAAATGGAAGCGGGTAAGAAATTCATCTTCTGCGGTGACTTTGATCGATTCATTTTGCGTCGTGTGACCTACATGACTCTGAAACGTTTAGTTGAGCGTTATGCTGAATATGACCAGACAGCATTCTTGGCGTTCCACCGCTTCGATTGTGTCCTTGAAGATACTTCAGCGATTAAGGCGCTAGTCGGTAAAGGCGCCACAAAATAATTATTAATACCCCCCAGTCAAGTGCCGCTTAATTGCGGTTTTTTTGTGCCTGCGATCTGGTCATGGTCGCAGGCATTAAGGTGAAAACATGCCATTACCCACATTGGAGAAGTTAAAGGCGCAATGTCGGATTGACGATGACAATGCAACAGAAGATGACTTGCTGATCACGTATATGCTGGCGGCTAAGAAGCGGGCAGAAAACTACATCAACAGAACGCTTTATGACGGTGATATTCCTGAATCCGATCCAGATGGTTTGCAGATCTCGGAGGATATTGAGTTGGCCATTATGCTGGCGGTGGGTCATTTCTATGAAAATAGAGAAACAACGGGTATGTCTGCCGGATTTAAAGCGCTATTGGATCCATATCGCTATATCAATATTTAGGGGGTGATATGAAAGCGGGCGAACTCAATAAGCGGATTTGGTTATCGCGTATCGAGGAAGTGAGGGATGAGCTCGGCGTCCCTAAATCTAGCGTGGTGAAAGTCAAAGATGTTTGGGCAAAAGCGGAGGCGATGTCTAACCGGAAAATACGCACCGCCGATCAACAGCAGGTTATTGAAACGTACCAATTCACTATTCGACCACGCAGCGACGTTAATATCGGGTGGATCATCACTTATCAAAATCGCAACTTTACGGTTCGCGCTGTTGATAGAAACCAGTCAGACCGACTAATCATAACGACGGAGGCTGACAATCAGCATGATAGAAACTGACATTAAAGCCGATTTGGAGCGACTAACAGGATTAAAGGCATATCCGTTAGGACTGCCATCTGATGTGTTGGAAGGGGTTATTTATCAGCGCATCAGCGACCCTAAAATGCTTACTGGGCTCGCTAAAACCGCCCTTGTTCAATCGCGTTTTCAAATTACCTTTCAGATCCCCAATGATTATGCCAAAGCGTTGAAGCTAGAGGCTTTGGTGCTTGAAGCTTGGGAAAACATCACGCACGGTCATATCGGTTCATATCCCGTACAAACCGTTCAGCGCGGGGCCTTCATGCAGTCACGAGAGGAGCAGACAGATAAGCGCGTTATTTTCAGAGTGATGCGTGATTTTGTTCTTACTTATCCAGAGAACGCAAAATGAAAATTAACGCTAGCGTTACAGGTCTACGTGAATTAGGAGAGGCTCTAAGTCGACTTGAGGAGGAAATAAAAACAAAAATATTACGGGATGCTGGCAAGAAAGCCATGGAGCCAGTTCTTGATGATATGAAGAGTAATGCTGGGTTTGATGAAAGCTCTCAAGCTTCCCATATGAGAGATAGCATAAAAATACGCTCAACAAAAAGTAAAAAACTGAATAGCTCAGTATTAATTACAGTTGGGCCATCAAATAAGCATTTCATTAAAGCTTTTGCTCAGGAAATGGGCACAGTAAAACAAGTTTCCCGTCCTTTTATTCGCCCCGCATTAGATTACAACAAACACGCTGTTCTTAAGATTTTAACCACTGAAATCAGAGATGCGTTATATCGATTTAAATAACATATTGAAACTAGGAGTTATTATGGCTGGTCAAAAATCATCCCCTGAATATGCAATGTTGCCTGCTGGCACTATTGTAAAATATGGTGAAGTCAGCGATCTACCCACCGCACTAAAACCATTGGTAAACTGTAAAGCTATTGGTGCTACAGGTCTTACGGGCAGTTTCGTTGACTGCACTACACTTATTGATACAAACAAGCAATTTATTTCAGATATGCCGGAAGGCCCTGAAAAAACATTAGGGTTTATTGATGATCCAGAGAATGCTGATTTCACCGCATTCTTGAATGCAGCACAAGAGCGAAAAACTGTTCAGTTTTTCATTGAATTACCTAATAAACGCACCGCAACCATGATTATGGCTCTATCGGGATGGGAAATGGCTGAAATTAGTGCACCAGCCAGTGAAGTTATTCAGATTACCGTCAAAGGCAAACAGAATAACTTAGTGTGGGGAACGGCAACAGCAGGTGCAGGCGGTACTAAATAATGAAAAATTTAAAGGCGGCATTTTTAACATCACAGGCTCATGTTCAAAAAGTTCAGCTACTTGGTGTTGATGTAAACATTCGAAGAATGACAGCAACAGAGCTTCTAACATTGGAAGAAGAAGCGGCTGGACTCAATGCCGAAGGTAAAGTCATGGATTCATCACTACGAAATGTTGAAATGATTTTGTCTTGCATTGTCGATGAAAAAGGGAAGCCATACGATAAAAGTGAGCTACCAACCGCTAAAGAGCTGCTTGATACTCATGATAATGCATCGTTGTTTGAAGCCATTTCCATTGTGAAGCGTCATTCAGTTGGTACGCTTGAAGAAGCAAAAAAAAACTAACTGAAACTCCTCTTTTGCGGTTTGCCTATGAGTTATCAGAACAACTCGGAGAAATAGATCCTTACCGCGTCCTATCACTGCCTGCCTCCACGCTTCTTGGATGGCAGGCTCATTTTGAACTGAAAGCAAATCCGTTAACGAATAACGAATCTAATAACGATCCGAAAGATAATCAATTGCCTACGCCAGCATCATCAACACTGGATGAGCAGTGCTCGGCAGTCATGAAAATGCTGGGGTAAATATGTCAAATTTAGCTGATCTCAAAGTTGGGTTATTACTAAACGATGTTAGTTTTAGAACTCAAATTGCAGATGCCTATCGCTTAGCCGGTAGCGAATCAGACCGATTCACACGAAAAGTAAAGTCTGACAATAAACATACCGAAGAGTCTTTTGCATCCCTTGAAAAGTCTATCAATCGTGTTGGTGGACGATTGGCGATGATCGCTGGCGGTGGATTATCTCTCGGCGCCATCATCAATACGACTCGACAATATAGCCAATCATTATCTGACCTTGCAGCCATTACAGGTGCTACTGGCGAGCAAATGAAGATATTTGATGAGGCTGCCCAGGAGATGGGGAGAACAACCCAATTTTCGGCGATGCAAGGTGCAGAAGCGATTAAGTTAATGGCATCCGCCAAGCCGGATTTGATGAAAACGAGCACCGGGTTAGTCGATGTAACAAAAAGCGCATTAATCCTTGCGCAAGCGGCAGGCACAACACTGCCAGATGCAACAAGAACACTGGCATTATCGCTAAACCAGTTTGGTGCCTCGGCGGCTGAAACAGACAGGTATATCAACGTATTGGCAGCGGGTGCTAAATATGGTTCATCAGAAGTAAATGAAACATCCGAAGCGATAAAGAAAAGTGGTGTTGCAGCAGCTAACGCAAAAATGAGTTTTGAAGAGCTAAATGCGGCAATTCAAACTCTAGCAGAGCGAGAAGTAAAAGGTTCTGATGCTGGCACGGCACTTAGAAATATGATCTTAAAACTTGAAGCGAGTACAGATAAAAACCTGAAACCCTCGGTTGTCGGCCTTGGTTCAGCATTGGAAAACTTAGGCAAAAAGAACTATTCAACTACTGCACTGACAAAACTTTTTGGCTTAGAAAACGTTAATACTGCAATGATCTTGTCTCAAAATGCTAGCAAGGTTAAAGAGCTCACTCAGGCATTAACTGGAACGGATACTGCATTTGAGCAAGCAAAGGAAAGAACTAACAACCTAAATGGTGATTTACTTGGTTTGTCATCGGCATTTGAAGGGATGGCCATAAAAGTAGGGCAAATGTCATCAGGTCCACTTCGTGCAGGAATTAATACGACAACGGATGCTGTCAATGCATTGGCCGGAAACTTAAGTACTGTTGTTGATATTGCCGCATATGGCGTTATCCCATTACTTGGTGGGCGACTATCCAAAGGATTACAAGAACAAACAAAATTGTGGTATGACAATGAAGTCGCATCTAGGGCTGCAGCAAAACAAATGGCTGAGACTGCAAAGTCAGGAATAGCTCAAGCAGATGCTCAGATAAAATATGCTGCTGAACAAGGACAAAGCTTATCTAGGCACAATGCAATGATGCGACAGCATGGTATGGAAACCCTGAATTTGAGCGAGCAGAGGAATAAATTATATCGTATTGAGAACGAGGCGATACAAAGTAAAGTAAAATACACAGCCCAATTATCCACTGCAAACCACCAATTATCTTTAAGTCAACGAGCCCTTGCCGCTTCATCTAACATATTAAAGAGTGCGTACTCAGCTATTGGTGGTCCAGTAGGTGTAGCTATGCTTGCTGGTTCCGCAATTTATTATTTCCACAACAAAGCCGTTGAAGCTAGACAAAGTGCATTAAATTTAAAAGATGCTGTTATTGAAACGACCGAAGCGTTGATGCAGATGTCACAGAAACAACTCAATGTAAAACTAATTGATACTGAAGATGAGCTGCAGAACATAATTACTGAACGCAATAAGATGATTAAAGAGCTCCGAGACACAAAAGATCGTAAAAATGATCTAGATAGTGGGTGGGATGTCTTTGGTCAGGTACCTAAGTTAAAAAATGACATCATTAGGCTCGAAAGGGATTTAGAAAAAGCCAATGATAACATGGATATAAAAAGAGAGGTGATTAAAAACATAAATGAGGCCAGAGATAGACTTAAGTCTGGTGAAAAACCGAAGCAAGCGCAGACTGAAGATACTATTGTTGATGTAGGTACAAAGCAAGAGCTTCCATCTAAGGATAAATCTGGAAATAAATCAGTTAATCAGTATCAGCAGTTAAGGCAGCAAATTGAGCTTGAACATTCACTTAGTCTTGAGCGCATTTCTCTCAGTGAAAATGAAACATTACGTAAGTTACAAGAGAGCTACAAAGCTGGCGGAATGAAGCAAGGTGAGTTTGAAAGATTAAAAACTCTAAATGCAGAAAACCACATGAAGCAACGCTCTGAGCTTGCTGAAAAATATTCACCTACCCGCGCATTAATCCGTAATGAGCAAGAAGCTAATAAAGAATTGAAAGCCCTGCTTGATGCACGTTTACTCACTGATAAAGAATATCAATATGCAAAAACACGGCTTGAACAAGATATGGCAAAGAACCGGTTATCTGATCAGGCTAAGGGCATTGCCCTGCCAAACATCAGCATAATTGGTGAAATTGATCCTGTTATTCAGTTGAAAAACCAACTTGAAGAGCAAAAGGCAATGTATGAAGCCTTTTATCGTGATGGTCTAATTAGCAAAGAGCGTTATGAGCAGTTAATGACTGCAGCAACAAATAAATCCAAAGTTGCACAATTACAAGCAAGTAAAGAGCTTTATGCCGCACAGGGAGATTGGCAGCGCATGCAAATTAACTTGTTTGAGTCTATTGAGCAGAGAATGGGGAATTCATTAACTGGGATATTGACCGGCTCTAAATCATTTTCCGAGGCACTACAAGATATATCTGCATCACTTGCGGAGTCAATTATTCAGGATTTAGTTCGTATTGCTATGCAAGCCATGATCACTAACGCTCTGACAGGATTGATGGGTGGGTTTGCTGGCGGATTATCATCTGGCGCGGCGGCGGGTGCAGGTAGCGCAGCCACAACTGCATCAGGCACTGGCGGCATGGGAATGCCGACTAGCTGGAAAGGATATAGTCGAGGTGGGTATACAGGAAACCGTGGAACCGATGAAATATCAGGTGTGGTTCACGGACAAGAATTTGTTTTTGACGCCGAATCAACCAAGCGCATTGGGGTAGATAATCTAGAATCAATGCGTTCTAGAGGAGCCACTAACACTATTAATCAGTCAGATTTTGGCGGCAGTGAGTTTAAAGGGATAAGCAGAAACTCTTTCGGCGCAACTGACAACAGCCAAACAAACAAAATAGAAATTTACCAGACTATTCAAGTATCTGGAAATGGTGATCAGGCATTGTATGAAGCTATGCATCAGGCGGCTAAATTAGGTGCAAAACAAGGTTCTGATGATGCGCTAGCTAAGATTCAGCGTGACTTTCAAACAAATGGGAATATAAGAAAGAGCCTCAGGGGGTAGTTATGGTATTGGTGTGGCCAGATAGCATTGTACCTTCAACAATGAATTGGCAGTTACTGAGCAATAGCCAGACATTTACTTCTGTATTTACTGGTAGCGCACAGACAGTGCGCTTTCCCGGTAGCCGTTGGAAATGTGTATTATCGTTCAACAATTTAACAGATGAAAAATCAAGGTTACTTGAAGTTATTCTTGCACAACTTGATGGAGAAAGTGGGAGAGTTAAGATCAGCAATTGGCTAAGACCAGGGTTAATCGGAAAGGGAAGCCCAATTATTAGCGAGGAAAACCAAACTGGTACTATGTTGCAAACAAAAGGATGGATTGCAAATTCAATTATTTTACGTAAAGGCGACTATATTACAGTCAGTAATGAACTCAAGATCATCACGGAAAATGTAATTAGTGATAATGATGGAAATGCAAATATTCCAATTTCTCCGATGTTACGAAATTCCCCGTCAATCAACGAGAAGATAGAAACCGTCAAACCATTCGGTATTTTTAAGCTAACGAGTAATGATCAAGGTAACTTTCAATATCGCCCCGGGTTTTTTTCAAGCGTAAGCATTACTCTTGAGGAGGCACTTTACTAATGCTATATCATCCATTTTCAAATGACATGGTCAAAGCCATCAATGATGGCTATGAGTTAGTTATTGCGGCAAAATTGGAGTTAAAGTCAGGTGTAACTTTTGCACATACTGGCGTAGGTAATTTGATTATAGCCGGTGAGAATTACCAAGGCGTTGGTTCATTTGGTGAAATTGAACCTGTGACGGAAAGTAACTCAACAAGTCCACAGCAACTTATCCTTTCACTATCTGGGTTTGACTCCTTGCTTGTGGCTGACGTCATGAATGAGCGTAGCCGAGGTAGAAATGTTAGTATTTTACTAGTAGCCTTGGATGGAAATGGTAGACCAGCAATTGCTGAAGTTGTTTTTGCTGGTCAAATATCTAACATTGGAGTGTCTACCGGTGGGCTAAACAAAGTATCTGTTACGGTATCTAATCGCTTTGAGCGATGGTCTAATGGACTGCCTGACAGATTTACCGACGAGTCATGGGTAAAGCGGCATAAAGGCGATCGTATTTTCAGATATGTAGCCCAAATGGCTGAACGTTCGATTTATTGGGGTAGTAAAAAGGATGCCCCATCTTTCATTTATAAATAATGGTGAATAGTGTGGAAATAGATAATAAATATATAATTGTTTCACGATTTTTATTGAGACTTGATTCTGTTTCCATTAATGAAGTCAAAAAAAGAGCTAATATCGGATACAACCAAGCAGTATTAATACTAGAGGATCTCGAGAAAAAAGGGGTGATAACCCATGGTGATTTTATAGACGATGACTGGCTATTCTTAGTCAATAAAGATAAATTAAAAACGTTTCTTTATGAAAACGACCCAATTTATAAAACAAAAAAAATAGAATGCAATGATAGGGAAATTGAGACTGATAATAGGTTTGGGAAGTTTTTGTCAACATCTATTTGTATTTTAGTCGGCGCTGTCTCCTTGTACTTTATTTTAATATTCTTTTTTAATGGAGAGAAAAAAGAAGTTGATTATTGTAATGATGAAGAGAGAGCATATTTAGCATCACAGACAATAATACAATCTAAATTAAAGTCACCATCTACAGCAAGGTTTCCTCATTACTCTAAAGTTTCAATTACAAGCGCTGGCTTGTGTACATTTCAAATAGATGGCTATGTGGATGCGCAGAACAGCTTTGGTGCTTTAGTGAGAGATAATTATACAACAATAATAACATACGATGAAAAAAGTCAGACTCACATACAAAAATCATTAAACTTTAAGTAAAACAAGTGCACATCCAACCAACCCGCTTCGGCGGGTTTTTTTATGCTCGGAGATCAGCAATGCGACATCCTAACTGGACAATCAGACTCCCAGAAACCTTACAAAAAGCAACACAGAAGCCATTTTCATGGGGGCTGCATGATTGTTGTTTATTTGCTGCCGATTGTGCAGTTGCCGTATGCGGTATCGATATCGCAGAAAAGGCGCGTGGCAGATATAAAACCAAAGCTGGAGCTATGCGAGTCTTAAAGTCTGAGTTCGGTGACTTGGAAACAGGGCTATCAGATTTCTTTGCAGAAATTGAACCTGATAGAGCAATGCGTGGCGATATCGTCATGTTTAACGGCGATGACGGGAAGACGCTTGGCGTTATATGGGCAAATAAAGTTTGGGCGGTTACCGAGTCAGGGGCAATGCCAGTTAATCATCAACCAGTCAAAGCGTGGAGAGTAGAGTAAATGGGAAAGACGGTCACTAACATTGTCTCTGCTGGGTTGATGATTGCAGGGGTCATCGCCACTGGTGGATTGGGTACAGCATTAATCGTAGCGGGTATTGCTGTGCAAGCTGCTGGTACCATGATCTTCAAAGATAAAATGCCATCGATGAGCTATCGGGACCAATCTGAACGAAAACAAATGCTACGCTCTGCGGTTGCATCAGAAACTATTATTGTGGGGAAAACGGTGTGTTCTGGTTTATTGTTTTTCGCAGAAGAAGAGCGCGGCGAACAAGATGAAAATGAACGTCTATTTATGGCATTAGCCATTGCTGCACACAAAGTTGATCACATCGGCAAGATTTGGCTGAATGATGATTTGATAGGAACTTTCGGCGATAAAGCGGGTTATGAGTTTCATAACTCCCGGAGTGATTGTGACCCATACATGCTAAAGAATGCACCATCATGGAAAGAAGACATGATCGGGGATGGTCTGGCATGGTTACGGTTAACGCTGAAATACGATGCTGAAAAATTTCCGTACGGCGTGCCAAACGTCAAAGTAGAGGTTTGGGGTAAGCAGCTATTCGATCCTCGCACGAATAAAACAATCTGGAACAACAATGGGGCGCTGGTAGTTCTCGATTTTTATCGCAGCTATCTTAGTGTGCCTGATGCTGATATCGATTTTGAATCATTCAAGGTCGCTGCAGATCTATGTGACGAACAAGTCGTTAGCCCAGAAGGTGTTGCCGAACCACGCTACACAATTAATGGGGCCTATGAACTTTCTGAATCTCCAGCATCGATACTCGATCACATGCACAAATGCATTGCAGCGGAGCCGACCTATGTAGCCGGCAAGCACGGGATTTTAATGCAGGCTTACAATGGCCCAGCAGTATTACGCATTGAACCGAATCAAATCATTGATACCGTTAACATCACGCCGGAACTGGCTTTACGCGATGCCACTAATGCGATTTACGGGACGTTTGTTGATGCCGAGCAGTTGTACATCAAAACTGACTTTGAGCCTGTCATTATCGAAGAATGGATTGATGAAGATGGGTTAGAAATCAAAGAGAACATGGATTACCGGTTTGTCACTAGCCCATACCAAGCAGCTAGGCTTTCTAATTTATATCTACGGAAAAAGCGTGCAGGTCGCCGTGTTCAATTGCGCATGAATATGGATGGTTACGCGTATCGACCAGGAGAGGTTGTTTTATTAAATCTTCCTCATATTGGTATTCAAAACCTTGAGTTTCGTGTCGCTGAGTGGAAATTTCACCCGCAGGAAGGAGTTGATATCCTCCTCGAGGAGGATGGTGCTTATATTTATGAGGATGTGATCGGCAAGCCATTTGTTAGACCACCGTTTACTGTATTGCCGACGGGCGGCGTGGCGCCACCTTTAAACCTCTTATTTGTGACGGTTAGTATCGGCGAGATTGTTCAGGGATATCTGAGTTGGAAATCAGCTGCTGCAGATGTTCGCTACAATACAGTGAACATTATTCAAGATGGGAAAGTGATTCAATCAATTCAGGTACCGCAAGATAGAGTCGACTTGTCAGGACTTGTTCGCGGATCCTATCGCGCTGAAGTTCGTTCAATTAATGCCGCTGGCGCCATGTCTGCACCCGCCATTATTGATTTTGATATTCAAGCACCACCTAAGCCTGTCAGTGTTGAAGTGACTGGCGGGATGTTCTCATTAACATGCGTTCCACACGCTGGCGAGTCAGCACAACACGGCTATACATTTGAATTCTGGTTCAGCGACAAGAAGCTGGCAAACACTAACGATTTGGAAGTTACAACAAAATCCAATCGGTTAGGGCAAGGGCAGTTCTGGACGAAAGAGAGTTTAAAAGCGGGTACCGATTATTGGTTTTATGTTCGAACGGTCAACAGTTACGGAAAGTCTCAATTCGTTGAAGCAACTGGACAGCCAAATGCTTTACCTGAAGGCGCGTTAGATGAAATGGGTAACCAGTTCATGACTACCGAAGCTGGCAAGCGACTTGAAGACCGACTCAACTGGCTCGACGAAGCAAACTTGATACAAGGTTCTGCAACATTCGAAGTTCAGCAAGATTTGTTCACAAAGCATGGTCAATCGATGGCTGAAATTAAGCGACTAGACCGCGTGTTTGCTAGCGCCGAGTTGGCATGGGCTCAATCTGTTGTTGAAGTGAATGCGTCGATAAATGGAGTGAAAGCAGGGGTAATCAAGAACGACCAAGCTATTGCAAGTTTAGATAAAGCATTCTCAGAGTCACAAACTCGGGTGCAAGCTCAATTTGGTGAGCAAAGTGCGCTTATTGACACGAAGGCAACAACTGAGTTTACGGCTACTGGTGAAGGCTACGCAACGTGGGATGTGAACGCAGGTGTTTGGTACAACAAGCAATTCTACAAAGCGGGTATGGTTATTAGCGCTGAAGTGAAGGCTGGAAAAGTCAGCACTTACATCGGATTTATGGCGAATAACTTTGCTTTCATCAACCCATCTAATGGCAAGTTTGAAACGTTTATGTATATGAAGAACGGTCAGATTTTCATGAATGAAACGTTCATCGATAAAGCGTGGCTAAATAGCGTGGTTGTAACTGACAAAATGACGTCAGCAAACTATGTCCCCGGCAAGGTGGGTTTTAATATCGATGCTAAAACAGGTGATGCTGAATTCAATAAGCTGCTCATTAGCGGGGATTTTAAAATAGTTGGGGATGCAGGTCGGGTGTTAGTCGATGGTACCGGAATGACAGTCTATGACGAAAATGGTAGATGGGCGGTGAAAGTGGGGAGGCGTCCAGCATGAGTGATGATTATGGACTATTCATAAACCCAAAGGATGGCGGAAAGCCGATTGAAATCACTAACAATTCCTATCCTCTAACCTTCTTAAAGCATATTGTTATTCATCCACTCAGCCCACAGCCGTATCAAAAAAATAAGTCTGTTAATGTACCAGGAATGTCAAAATACAATGTGGTTATTGTGCCCTCAGCGTTATGCCACTTTCTGGCTTATGGTTCGGTGCAGGGCGTGAGTATCGGAAGCTATTGGGTGTCTGGCGATACATTCTATTGTAACTATGACTGGTGGGGCGGTGATTCAGGTTGGTTACCGGGGAGTGATGGTAACTCCCACTTTTTCTTATACGGTGTACTGAAGGAAGCCCCGCAAGACTCTTATGGGCTTTTTATTAACTCGCAGATAGATGCTGCCGTTGATAACTTTAGAGCTATCACCCAAGAATCCACGGTTTCATATTGTGTATTTCGGCAAAAAATATTTATACAAGCGGATAAGAATGGGCGGGGTTATTGGAGCGTTCCGGATTCTATTCCTAACCGTAACTCGGTTTGTGTATTTATTCGACCTGAAAATACAAGCCAAACGATACGTTATGACAGACCTAATAACCGGATAATTTCGCTAGAGTCTGGCTGGGTGTATGTTGTGATATTTGCGTCTGGGTTAAATCTTCAACCTTCCGATGGACTAACGATTTGGAACAGAGAGGGCAAGGTAGTATTCAACTCCGAGTACACACCGTTTTATAACAATGGGCAGATAGTTAACACGAGCAATAATGTTGCCACAAGTAAATTTGATGTCCCGATGTTCACGATGGATAGCCCCAATACATGGCTGGAGAATGAGGGAAATACCGTTAACTGTTACATGTCTGGATTTAGGGTATCAGGGAAACAGCTTATAGCGAAAAGGATGTGGACCATTGGTGATTACCCCACGTATGCCAACTACATGTACAACAAGATAGTGTATGCCGGCAGCTACGCCATCGACTTCAACGACTACTTCTAAATACTCAATTCAACGATAAGCCGCTTAACTGCGGTTTTTTTTGCGTCCAAATTTTGGAGTTAATATGATTTATCAAACAGGCACAATCAAAACGACAGCGGGTCAGACTAAAATTACCGGCACAGGAACTCGCTGGAAAGATAACTTAGCCGGCATATCAGAAGGCTGCCCAATCTCTTATCTCATCAATAACGTTGTGTACATGAACACAATATTATCAGTGAACTCAGATACAGAGATTAACCTCACTTATCCTGTGACAGTGGCAGCTTCAGCAGCCAAGTATCAGATAGCGACATTCGTTCTAGACAGCATGAGCGATGGCGTTCGCAAGATGCTAGCGAATCAGCAGTATATCCAGTATTTCTTGCGAAATATGGATACATGGCTAACACAGGACGGCATCGTTGAAATTAAAACTCCAACAGGGGAAACGGTAAGGCTAGAAAGTATTATTGCGCTGAAAAAATTAATAGATGATAAGTTTGATAAAAAAGGTGGCGGTATATCTGGGGCTATTGATGTTGGTGGAAACATCACATCAAAAAATGATGTAATTCAAGTTACAAATGAAAGAACAGGAAACAACATCCAGTTAGATACAACGGTACCTGGAACCGCAAGATTAAATACGCAGAGAAAGGGCGGGGCTTGGAAAAATCATGTAATACCTGATGCCAGCGGAACGCTAATGCAGGTTGGGGATTGCGGCTTAGGTGATGTCGTAGCAAAATATCCGACTGGTTTTGATCTTGATAATGCCTTAGCTACAGGGTCTTGGGATCCAGGAGGGTCATTAAACGTAAATGGAGCACCATTTGGATGTCAGTACGCCCCTACTTTTACAGTCTCTAGAAATACAGCAGAAAAATTTCAATTAGCAGCATGGCAAAAAGATTTTTTCTTCAGATATTTTAGAGCAGGAGCTTTCCAAAGTTGGGGTGTTGTTTATTCAACACTTAATACTATAAAAGATGCAAACGGAAATATAAAAGCAGCATCTCCTGTCATTAAAGTTTTCACAGATGATATTGAACCTAACGAAGAGGCTGAAGGAGTTGAACTAGAAAAACTCGGTACCGGTCGCTATAAACTCAAAGGCACTCTCGGTATGAACTCTGACGCAAGTTGGGGCGGGATTCACGGAGGCTTAGTTGTACCGAATGGGATTAATAACCTACCTTTAGTTTGGGCTGATTTTGATGTACTGCCAGACGGTGACATCATCATTGAAACTCGTTATAGAAAGCACACTCTTCATCCTCGACTCGAAGCCCAGCGCCTAATGACTTATCCAGAGTTTCTCGATGAGAATAACATTGAGCGTGAAGACTATGACTATTGCGATATTCCAAATGGTCACTGGATTGATGTTCGTGTGAATATGCCAAGTGATTCTATCTACAATCAGAAGCTAGCTGAAGCTGAGCGATTAGCGAAAATTGAAGCTGAGCGGGTAGCGAAAGAAGAAGTTGAAAAAGCTGCACGTGAGGAAGCGGAGAGATTAGAGGAAGAATCCAAACAAGAACAAGCAAGCAAACTAGAAGAGTAATAACTAAGGTGCGCCAGCTCGAGTAGTTGGCGCACTCAGATCATTTATCGAAATACTCTACTTCCTCAGTTTCTTTCATTTCAGGCATCCAATCTCCATCATTCCAAATTTCTTCCAGCGTTTCTTCAATGTAGGTTTTCTTTTCGTTCTTACCAAGGCCATCAATAGAAACATTAGCTTGAGATCCCCAACTAATATCGATATTTAAATCAGGGTATTTGGGGTTCAATCTTTTTGTGATCTCATTTCTCAATGCGTCGAAAGTCCCCATAGGTAATTTACCTTTCATGCTTGCAGCGAAGCGAACTTTAATAGTAACCATCGTACATTCTCCTTACATAAAGTGCTGTATATAAAAACAGTTAAATAATAACTGTGATTATATACAGTAAAATATTAATGGAGATCAAGAAATAAGGTAAAATTTATCTTATGGCTAAGAAAATGACTTCCCCAAAACCATTTAAATAATATCGTTAAATCAAGAGGTTAAATGATAGTTGAAAATGGCATAAAACCAAGGGTTAATGCCATTTAAATAATTATGAATCAATAAGTTAAGTTATTATTAAGCGCATGAATAAAATACACATGCAAACTAGGTATAAATACGAAGTTAATCGCGCGCATTTTATACTGTATTGAAGAGGGATATCTGGTCAAGAGTCGGATTTTGGCTTTTTGAATAAACTGAAAATAATCCGATGAGCGTTTTTCGTGAATTTTTAAATTATTTGATGTGCGTCACAAAATTTAGGTGCTATAAGTTAGTCATCAGCCCATGGTACACTGGGATAAATTGAGAATTCAGTACCAAAATGAAGACAAAATATTTTTAATGGCTTAGCTTTATTGAATTGCTATTTAGTGAATAGATATCATTGATAATAAAGGCTATGCTTAAATTGAATTTCCACACTGAGTAATACGACTGAGCACGAAAGTAATGAGTGATTTTCTGGGCACATTTAAAACTGACACAATTTTTAAAGATGAAGTTGAAAAGGCGCTGCAACCACCATCGATGTATAAAGTACTGTTAAATAATGATGATTATACGCCGATGGATTTTGTTGTTGAGGTGTTACAAAAATACTTTTCTTTTGATGAAGAACGCGCTACACAGATAATGTTAGATGTGCATTTTCAAGGTAAAGGTATTTGCGGTGTTTATACTGCTGAAGTTGCAGAAACGAAAGCCGCCCAAGTCAATGCTTTTGCAAGGGAACATGAATATCCTTTATTGTGTACTATAGAGAAAGTCTGAAGAGTCTTAATATCAATTTTGGGAGGTGCTTATGCTCAATCAAGAATTGGAGCTTAGTCTAAATGTTGCTTTTACCAGAGCGAAAGACAATCGCCATGAATTTATGACTGTGGAGCACCTATTGCTGGCATTATTGAGCAATATCTCTGCGCGTGAAGCTTTAGAGGCTTGTAAGGTCGACTTAGTTGCCTTGAGACAAGAACTCGAACATTTTATTGCCCAAACCACGCCTCTATTGCCTGAGAATGATACGCGAGACACTCAACCGACTTTGAGTTTCCAGCGCGTACTGCAACGTGCTGTTTTTCATGTTCAATCATCAGGACGCAGCGAAGTGACTGGCGCGAATGTGCTAGTGGCGATTTTTAGCGAACAAGAATCCCAAGCGGCTTATTTATTACGTAAGCATGATGTTAGCCGCCTCGATGTGGTTAATTATATTTCCCACGGTACCATTAAAGGTGAAGATTCTTCTTCATCGGAGGATGATGCCGCAAACAATACACCACCAAGTGAAGAGCAGCCGGTCTCAGAAGACCATATGGACAACTTCACTACCAATCTGAACCAACAGGCTAAGAAAGGGAATATCGACCCGCTGGTGGGACGTCAGGCTGAATTAGAGCGTACCATTCAAGTGTTGTGCCGTCGCCGCAAGAATAATCCATTATTGGTTGGGGAATCCGGCGTAGGTAAAACGGCGATCGCTGAGGGCTTAGCGTGGCGTATTGAGCAAAATGATGTGCCTGAAGTGATGAAAGATTGCACAATCTACTCACTGGATATCGGCTCATTGTTGGCAGGCACTAAATATCGCGGTGATTTTGAAAAACGTTTCAAAGCGCTGCTGAAAATGTTGGAAAAAGATCCGAAAAGCATTCTGTTTATCGATGAGATTCACACAATTATTGGTGCTGGTGCGGCATCGGGTGGACAGGTAGACGCCGCAAACTTGATTAAGCCGCTGTTATCAAGTGGGCGTATTCGTGTGATTGGCTCTACGACCTATCAAGAATTTAGCAATATCTTTGAGAAGGATAGAGCGCTGGCTCGACGTTTCCAAAAAATTGATATTGTGGAACCTACTCCTGAAGAAACTGTGCGTATCATTAATGGGTTGAAACCGAAATATGAGTCTCACCATGATGTTCGCTACACCGCGAAAGCCATTCAGGCTGCGGTGGATTTATCGGTGAAATACATTACCGATCGCCATCTGCCAGATAAAGCCATTGATGTTATCGATGAAGCGGGAGCAAGAACGCGTTTAGTGGCGCCTAGCAAACGTAAGAAAACCATCGGTGTACCTGAAATCGAAACCGTGGTGGCGCGTATTGCGCGTATTCCAGAAAAAACCGTTTCCTCGAGCGATAAAGATCGTTTGAGAACCTTAGACTCACGCCTGAAGATGTTAGTCTTTGGACAAGATAAAGCGATTGAGGCGCTGTCTGAGGCGATTAAAATGAATCGCGCAGGCTTAGGGTTAGATCATAAGCCTGTCGGCTCCTTCTTGTTTGCAGGGCCAACTGGCGTGGGTAAAACGGAAGTCACCGTGCAGCTGGCAAAAGCGTTGGATGTGAAACTGCTGCGCTTTGATATGTCTGAATATATGGAACGCCATACGGTTAGCCGACTGATTGGTGCGCCTCCGGGGTATGTTGGTTTTGACCAAGGTGGATTGCTGACCGATGCCGTCATTAAGCATCCGCATTCCGTCGTGTTATTGGACGAAATCGAAAAAGCGCACCCGGATGTGTTTAACATTCTTCTGCAAGTGATGGATCACGGTACGCTGACGGACAATAACGGTCGTAAAGCGGATTTCCGTAATGTGATTGTGGTAATGACCACCAACGCAGGGGTGCAAGAAACTCAGCGCCGCTCGATTGGTTTTGCAGAGCAAGATAATAGTACGGATGCGATGTCTGAAATTAAAAAGACATTTTCACCGGAATTCCGTAACCGTCTTGATGGCATTATTTGGTTTAATGCGCTGTCGATGGATATCATCACGCAAGTGGTGGATAAATTCATTGTTGAGTTGCAAGCACAGTTGGATGAGAAGGGTGTTTCGATTGAGGTAAGCCAAGCGGCTCGTCGTTGGTTGTGTGAGAAAGGGTATGACAAAGCAATGGGGGCCCGACCTATGGCGCGTGTCATTCAGGATAACCTGAAGAAACCATTGGCAAATGAACTGTTATTTGGTTCGTTAACGAATGGCGGCTCGGTGAGTATCGGGCTTGATGAAAAGAGTCACACACTGACATACAGCTTCAGTAGCGTACACAAGGCCTCTCCAGAGGATGCTGTAATCTGACAATAGCTAGTACCACAGGTGTCTTAGGCACCTGTGGTCTTGTCAGGCCTTGCCTGAAAATCGAAAATCAGCGGCTACGGAAAATGATGCGGCCTTTGCTCAGGTCGTAAGGAGTTAACTCTACAGTTACCTTGTCGCCTGTCAGAATGCGGATGTAGTTTTTACGCATTTTACCAGAGATGTGCGCAGTCACAACGTGACCGTTTTCTAGTTCAACGCGGAACATTGTATTTGGCAGGGTATCCAAAACCGTTCCCTGCATTTCAATATTATCTTCTTTGGCCATCTAATCCTCTAAGTCTAATAACCGTGATTTTTTACGGGCAAGATAATGCCCAAAAACCCACACTAAGTAAAGAAGTGTCGCATTTTAAAGCGATCTTTCTTTAAAATAGTTGGGGATAAAATTACTGTATTGCCACTTTCTATCGCTTAAAAAGTGGTGATTTTTCAAATGATTGAGGTAAATCAATTGACTGTGGTAACCAGCATGCTGGGTCAATCCGCAGGTCACGCCACCGATAAAGAATATGCAGAAAATCCCTGCGGGAGATCTCCGTCGCGCCAAGTGAAGCGGTGTGGTGGTTAAGTACCTGACAATCAAAAAGTTGCCCATTATAGCGCAAAAAATGAAAATAGAATGTAATAAAAGCACATTTGGACGCATCATTCATTCTACTGAACATAGACTCCCCACAAAATAGGTGTCCCATGTTCACGCCATACAAACCGCCCACCAGCTGATCACCATGCCACGCCTCAATCGAGTGGGCGAGCCCTTCTTGATGAAGCGCTAGGTAACCAGCCTGTACGGAAGGAAGGATCCACGTTCCTTCTGCACGAACTGCACAAGCCGCTATCACCTCTTTGAACGCATGATTTATGGTAATGCGATAAGGAGATTTTTTTAATGTTTTGATCATGGAACGGCTGATATGCAAGTCGCCCACTCTCAAGACGGCTCGCGGATCGGGTGACCACCATAAAGGCACTTCACCAGGGTTAAACCAAGGAAAAATGCCATCATAGTATGCGGCTTGTAAGCGGCGAGATGATAAATCACCGCCGATCGCCAGTAACCCATTAGGTTCCCGCATCGCTTCAGACACGGGCGGGAACAGGTATGAATCATCGTCTAATTGGTACATGGTGCACCTCAGCGAGTTTGCTGAACCAAATGACGTTGACGGAACTGATAATAACGACCTTGCTCAGCTAATAATTGCGAGTGTGAGCCTTGTTCGATAATTTCGCCATTATCCATCACACAAATGGTATCCATTTGCTCTAAACCTTGCATACGATGGGTGATTACCAGCAGGGTTTTATCGGCACATTTTTGCTTGAGCAGGCTGAGAATTTGCTGTTCAGTGTGGGCATCTAACCCTTCTGTTGGCTCATCCATTAATACCAGCGGCGTATTGTGCAGAAGGGCGCGAGCGATACCTAAGCGGCGCTGCTCTCCTCCTGATAATTGACGACCGCCTTCACCCATCCATGCGTTTAATTTTAGCTGATTATCCAACAAATTATCTAAGCCAACTTGAGTCAGTACATCGCACAGTTGCTCGTCAGTGGCTTGCTCGTTGGCTAATAATAAGTTATTGCGTAGGGTATCACTGAAGACATGAACACGCTGAGGAACCACGGACATCACGCCACGTAGCGCTTCTTCGCTGTAAGCTTGAATTGGCTGGCCATTAATCGATATCACGCCACTGTCCACATCCCAAGCGCGGGTGAGCAATTGCAGCAGCGTTGATTTACCGCAGCCCGTTTTTCCTAATAACGCGATGTGCTCACCTCGTTTGATCGACAAAGTGATATTTTTTAGTACGGCGAAAGGCTGTTCTGGATAAGTGAACGTCACGTTATCAATGATTAAATTTTCTAGCGATTTTAGTTCATTACCTTGATTGACAAAGTTCACTTCCGGTTTCGCATGCATTAACTGAGAGACACGGGTAGCCGATGCGATCACTTGCCCCATGTGTTGGAATGCGACGGCAACAGGCCCTAACGCTTCAAATGAGGCTAATGCACAGAAAACAAATAAGGCAATCAGCGCACCGGGTTGTGTATTTCCGCCAACATGTTCAGCGGCCATCCATAAAAGCAAGGTTGCGGTAAGCCCTGATGCACACAAAATAATGGCTTGAGATAAACCTGTCAGTGCAGCTTGCTGCTGCTGGCGACCTTGCCATGAATTTTCGATGCTTGATAAGTGTTGACGAAAACGTTGAGTCGCACCAAATAAGGCTAATTCGGCTTGGCCTTGTAATGCTGAAGTTAATACGATGCGGTAATTTCCGCGCAGTTCAGTCAGTTCGCGTCCAATCGGTTTACCAGCACGATAAAATACAAATGGCATCGTAAACAGCAGGAACAGCATAACGCCGCCTAATGTCCATGCTAGGCGAGGGTCAAGGAAGCTTAAACCAATAATCAGGACAAACGTGACAAAGAAAGCACTGACAATCGGGGAGAGAACGCGCAAGTAAAGGTGGTCTAGGGTTTCGACATCCGCCACCAATCGGTTTAATAGATCCCCTTGGCGGAAACGGCTGATCCCACCGGGAGATAGCGGTAAAACCTTACTGAAGGCGAAAACTCGCAGATGGGCTAAGACTTTAAATGTTGCATCATGGCTGACTAAACGCTCGGCATAACGTCCCGCAGTACGGAAAATAGCCGCACCACGAACTCCAGCCGCAGGGAGCATATAGTTAAAGAAAAAGATCCCCGGCGCACCAACGATAGCAGCACCGGCTAAGAACCATCCCGATAACGTGAGAAGGCCAATACTGGAAAGCAGCGTGACAATCGCCAGAATGATCCCTAAGGAAATCAAAAACCAATGACGGCGATAGAGGGCTAAGAAGGGGAGTAACACTTTCATTTTCAAAGCTCCTCTTGGCGATGAGCGAGTAATTGGGCAAAGGCACCTTCAGACTGGCTCAGTTGTTGGTAGTCACCACGCTGGATAATTTTCCCGTTAGACATCACCCAAATTTGGTCGTAATCCATGGTTTCTTCAAGTAAATGGGTGACTAACAACGTGGTTTGCTGCTCAGATAGTTGATTCAGTGTTTCCATTACCCGCTGTTCGCTGTGTGCATCTAAGCTGGCCGCTGGCTCATCTAATAGCAATAAGCGAGAAGGTTTTAAGAGTACGCGAGCGACAGCGACACGTTGGGCTTGCCCAACAGAAAGACGTGCAGCGAAATCGCCTAAGCGAGTATTTAACCCATCCGGTAAGTTTGGCAGAAATTCCGCCACATAGGCTTTTTCAATTGCTGATTGAATTTCTGTTTCGGTAGCATCAGGTTTACCTAGGCAAATATTTTCTTGCAATGTTTGCTCAGGCAAATGTGGGTTTTGCCCAACCCAGCCCACTAAAGCACGCCATTGTTCTGGGCATAATTGATTGAGCTCATTGCCATTAATCGTGATGGAACCTTGGTAAGGCAGGAAGCCAAGTAATAAGTTTAATAGGGAGCTTTTACCCGCACCACTTTGGCCAACTAAGGCAATGCGTTGCTGCGGCTCAATGATGAAATCGAGAGGGCCCGCGAGGATAGTGCCATCATGGGAGAGAACTTCCAGCTGTTTGGCTTCAATGCGAATAGGTTGCTCATCAATCACCTTATCGCCTTGTGGTAATTGTTCATCACCTTGGCTTTCGAGTAAGGTTACCAGCGATTCAGCAGCGCCCACAGCTTGGGCTTTTGCGTGATAGTAAGTGCCTAGGTCGCGCAGAGGTTGGAAAAATTCAGGGGATAAAATCAGTGCAAGGAAACCTGCAAATAGTGTGACAGGCAGACCATAGCTACCGAAACTTAACTCTCCAAGATAAGAGAATCCGAAATAAACAGCGACCACTGCAATGGAAATTGACGCGAAAAATTCTAAGACACCGGAAGATAGAAATGCCATACGCAGCACTTCCATGGTGCGCGAACGGAAGTCTTCAGTGGATTCACGAATTTGGGTGACTTCTGCTTTGCCTCGGAAGAACAGGCGTAGGGTGTCTAATCCACGTAAACGGTCGAGGAAACTGCCACTCAAACGGCTTAAAGCAAGGAAGTTACGGCGGTTAGCATCGGCAGCACCCAGCCCAACCAGTGCCATGAAAATCGGAATTAACGGTGCGGTTGCAAATAAGATCAGCGCAGCTGCCCAGTTAAAAGGGAAGATGGCAATCAAGATCATGATTGGGATGATGGTGGCTAAATACATTTGCGGAAGATAGCGAGAATAGTAATCTTGCATATCTTCAATCTGCTCAAGAATAATCGTCGCCCAGCTTCCTGCTGGCTTACCTTTGACCCAAACAGGGCCTAATTCTTGCAGTTTATCTAATACCATGCCGCGGACTTGCTGTCTGACAACTTGTCCACAACGGTAGCCAGCGCGTTCACGAAGATAATGAACAACACCGCGTAAAATAAAGACACTAATTAATAACGCAAAGTCGGTGAGGAGTTGCTCGCGTGGAATACTCTCCATCATGAGCGCTTGTAGGATCACGGCGAGGAACCAAGCCTGCGCAATAATTAATAAACCGCTGACTATGCCTAATAGCATAGAAATTCGGAGCCAACGCTTAGCAGGAGCGCTGTGTTGCTTTAACCAACGCACCAATTCAGTCTGTCTTGATTTATCCATAATGATTTAGTTAGCAGGTGTAGTTTTCATGTTATTGAGTGCGGTTAAGATTGTTGACTTTGTCATCAAATCTAACCGAATTTTTGCCTATCATAACAGCTTCCATTCGATATGTTACATAATAAAAGCCAGTTATTTGAATAGAACAATTTTTGTTATCAATATGTTTTGCAAAGGTAAATTATATTAAGATTAATAAATTTATATTCATAGTTTCTTAAGTAAATAAAGATAAAAAATTAGTTTTTAATTTCGACTCAACTTTTTTTTCATGTCAAATAGAGCATCGTATACTAATAAATCAGGGTTTTTCTCACAAAAAAGATTGACATAGTCATGAATAGTTCCAAGACTAGCTTCTTTTGCAAAATCTCCACTTTTTTCAAAGTAATTTATAGTGGTAGCAACACCAGCTAACCATAATGTTTTCTCATATCTATCTGTTATACCATCACCTTTTTCAATAAAAATACTACATCTAACAAGTGATTTACCATATGAAGTAAAAATATGTTCTTTAGCTTGTGTATAATGAGAAAATATAACCATTAGTATGAATAATATGCTTCTCATTTAAATATCCTTATGATAAAAATAATGATTCATTTGTGTTGCTTCTAGATTTAAAAATGAAATCAACTGAATAATATTTATAATGAAAAAAAAGGAAACCATAAAAAATCCGAAAAATGAGTTTAAAATTAAATCGTTGAATGTATTCATTATTCCTAGATATGTTGGAATGCCTATTAAAGATAGCAATAAAAAAATAAATACTACTCTAGTAATAGAATAAAACTGAATGGATGACTTAATTTCTTTTTTAGTGGATTTAACATCAAGTGATAATTTATTTAGAATTTCACAATTCTTTTTTGATGAGTAGCAGGCGTAAATATTTAGGATATGAGGATAACATAGAGAGTTGTTCTTTATCTTTTTTAATAAAATAATCTCACTATATCTTGTCACATAGAGTGTTCCTATCCAGATTGAAATGAAAACAGGCATGAAATAGACTAAAAACGATTGAATGTTAACGATAGATATAGTGGTTTTTAAATCACCTATTTTAAATGGAATATGTACAGGAGTGTCAATGTCATATATGGATACTTTCATGTTATCTAAACTTTCGATTTCTTTATTTATTTCTATTTTTATTTTATCGAAATCCCAGTTCTGATCACTCATTAGATTATGTTTGTTTTTAAAATTCCCAGTATTATTAAATGCAAGATTTAATAAATACTTTAATTCAGTATCTTTAGCTAGAGTAATATCTTTTACCTCTTCTAATCCTAATCTTTTTCTTATGTCATTAACTGTTATTAAGTCTGTATCTTTTCTAAAATTTATCGTGGGAGTGTATTCTTCATTAGTTGGTGATACTAAATTTAATCCGACTTTTTTTCTTATTTCATTTTGACTTGCTATAAAATCAGGGCTGATTTTATTTTTTTGATTAAATTCACTTAATCTTAGTTCTTCTTCTTCATTGAATTTTACATGATAATTAACTATTTCTTTAATTTTAACAATCAACTTTTCATTTTCATTCATTTCTTTTAATATTCGTTTGTATTCACTTGTAGTTGAAAGTACTGATATTTCAGAAACGGATTTTGATAGAGAATATGTTATAATACTTAGAATTATTACTATAATACTGAGAAACAAAAGACGTTCAAATCGTTTACCTAACACATATAGTCGTTCCATTCTGATTTATACCATAAAATATAGTTATACTTACTCACATTCTATCACCCTTGGTGAATTGTTATCAAACAAAAAGCCCCATTCTATTTCGTTGCGAACTTAATGAACGACAACGTAAAAATGAGGCTTCAAGGAATTTCAGATTAGCGATTGTTAGATTAAAAAACTATTTCTTGTCTGCTAACCCGTCAAGGTAACGCTCGGCATCTAATGCCGCCATGCAGCCAGTGCCGGCTGAGGTAATTGCTTGGCGGTAGATGTGATCCATTACATCGCCAGCCGCAAAGATCCCTTCAACAGATGTTTGAGTGGCGTTACCGTTGGTGCCGGATTGCACTTTAATATAGCCATTATTTAAAGCTAACTGACCGTCAAAAATTGCGGTGTTAGGGCTATGACCGATAGCGATAAAGGCGCCCATGACAGCAACATCTTCCGTTTTATCGGTTTTGGTGCAACGTAAACGAACGCCTGTAACGCCCATATCATCGCCCAGAACTTCATCTAATGTGTTGTCGGTATGCAGAACAATGTTCCCATTTTCAACTTTATCCATCAGGCGATTAACCAGAATTTTTTCCGCTCTGAAGCTATCGCGACGGTGAATTAAATGTACTTCAGACGCGATATTAGAAAGATACAGCGCTTCTTCAACGGCAGTATTACCGCCACCGACAACCGCAACTTTTTGGTTACGATAGAAGAAACCATCACACGTTGCACAAGCAGAAACTCCGCGACCTTTAAAGGCTTCTTCTGATGGTAGACCGATGTAACGAGCAGACGCGCCTGTCGCAATGATCAATGCGTCACAAGTGTATTCTGTATCATCACCAAAGAGACGGAAAGGGCGCTGTTGGAAATCCACTTTTGTAATGTGGTCGTTGATGATTTCGGTTTCGAATTTTTCTGCATGGGCATGCATGCGCTCCATGAGTCCCGGGCCTGTTAAGCCTTCAGGATCACCCGGCCAGTTTTCAACTTCCGTGGTTGTGGTTAATTGACCGCCTTTTTCCACCCCAGTAATCAGTGCAGGGTGTAAATTTGCGCGAGCTGCGTAAACGGCTGCGGTATAACCTGCAGGACCTGAACCTAAAATGATTAACTTGCGATGTGTGGTTGTGCTCATGAATTCCTCTTTTTAGTCTCAAAAAAGCATAAGAACGATTGTAGGAGAAATAGGGGGGTAAC
Source organism: Providencia sp. wls1943 (assembly GCF_009706275.1). NCBI lineage: Bacteria > Pseudomonadati > Pseudomonadota > Gammaproteobacteria > Enterobacterales > Morganellaceae > Providencia > Providencia sp. wls1943. The sequence continues at coordinate 55,452 of NZ_WLTU01000025.1, read as the reverse complement.
AAAAGTGATTTAACCATTCATTGATGTGGAGGGGACAAATTTTTCTGATAGGCAATACCAATTAAGAGTTAAAAAATGAGAGGGAAAGTGCTTTAATCACGAAACGGTAATTTTAGGAATTATCTTGAATTGCGTCTGCGAAACGTTTTACTGAAAAAAAAACCGAAATCTTGTACTGATTTTTATTCATTTACTTTGACAATCGGCTGCGCATTTGCGAAAACATCTATCTAAGAGTTAATTATCTAGCAGGTCAATGGAAATGGCGCATTTTTGTTCTTACTGGAAAATTAACTTTACGTCACACATTCTGGCAATGTCGCGACGATTGTAAGCCGCTCCAAAGGTAAATATGTTTCGGTTTACGAGAACTTCAGTTATTACGAATAGAATAGGTTCCACGCCCGCTAGTCCGCTTAGGAAGACTGACGAATAGATGGTACCGTTTTATAAGATGTAGAAAATAACAATTAAAGAAAGAGAGATAAGAGATGATTGACAATAAAAAGCGTCCTGGCAAAGACCTTGACCGTATTGACAGGAATATACTGAACGAATTGCAAAAAGACGGGCGTATCTCTAACGTTGAGCTATCTAAGCGTGTTGGTTTATCTCCAACGCCATGTTTAGAGCGTGTTCGTCGTCTTGAAAGACAGGGTTTCATTTCTGGCTATACCGCACTGTTAAATCCACACTATTTAGATGCATCGCTACTGGTTTTCGTTGAAATTACCTTAAACCGTGGAGCACCAGATGTATTCGAACAATTCAACACGGCAGTTCAAAAACTTGAAGAAATTCAAGAATGTCATCTCGTTTCCGGTGACTTTGACTATCTGTTGAAAACGCGTGTGCCAGATATGTCCGCATATCGTAAACTGCTAGGTGAAACGTTATTACGCCTTCCTGGTGTAAACGACACTCGTACCTACGTAGTTATGGAAGAAGTGAAACAAAGCAACCGTTTAGTGATTAAAACTCGCTAATTGCACTTTGTGTTCATCATTCCTGCACAGCAATCTGCATTGTTGTCGCACTGCTGTTTCAACGCTGGGTTTACTCAGCGTTGTTCCGTTTTTAAGCGCTATAATTTTTCTCTTCAGTTTTCCCAATGGTTCTTTTTCGAACATTCTCTCGTCGCTGTCTGCGATAGACTCAAAATTAGTCAGAAATTTTCATTTCAATTTATTGATTTTAAAGCTATAAACAATTAAGAATTTTGACCTTAAATAGAGTTTGAAACCCTATTCGTAAGATGAAATACTGAGTCTTATGGTCTCTATGGTGTGATAATTTGTCTTAATCCCCTTAAAGCAGGCGCGTTTAGAGGATTAGTGTTAGAATAATCATAGGATAATCACGTATTAAGCAAGAACATCAGTCAGTAAAGAAACAATAATGAGCCAAGAATATACCGAAGATAAGTACATCAAATTTAAAAAGCTCAGTAGCGGCAGACGGCTATTAGAGGTGATTTTGTTGGCAATCTGCCTCTGTGCGATTTTTCTTATGGTCGCGCTATGGAGCTTTAATCCTTCCGATCCAAGTTGGTCACAAACTAACTGGGACGCTCCCGTTAAAAACTTAGGGGGAAGTATTGGTTCATGGAGTGCGGATATCCTGTTTTCTGCATTTGGTATTCTCGCGTTTGCGATCCCGCCATTGTTGTTACTCGGGTGTTGGGCAATTTATCACTATGAAAGCCAGCGCCGCTATATTGACTTTTTCTCACTCTCTTTACGCCTTATTGGCGGGTTAGCACTGATCCTTTCATCTTGTGGTTTGGCCGCACTCAACTTTGATGATTTACCTAACTTCGCTTCTGGCGGGGTCATTGGCAGTGTATTCAGTACTGCAATTATGCCGTGGTTTAATTCATTGGGTGCAACCTTGGCGCTGTTATTCCTTTGGGCAATCAGTTTTACCCTCTTCACGGGTTGGTCTTGGCTGACTATTGCAGAAAAAATAGGGGCAGGGATATTGCTTCCTATCACCTTGCTAACAAACCGCGCCCGTGGTGATGAACTTGATGACTACGATTATGATGTTGAAGAGACCGAAGAGGCGCTACAGCGTGCTCAAATTGCTGAGCATCAAGCAAATGATGAAAACCAACAATTTGATGCGGATGATGTACTGTTTTCCGCGCCAACAGTCTCTGAGCTCATTTCTGAGGATGTACAGCCTGCGGTTGAACCACAGGTTATGGCTGATCCTCTGTTAGCTTCTGAAGCGCAACCGGTTATTGAGCCAGTCCAGCCAAGCGCTTCTTTGGCAGAGCAGCCTACTTTTACTGCTCAACCAACGGAAAATACAGTTTTACCGACATTTTCCGCGACAGAAGAGCCTTCAGCGACTAAAGAGCAGCAAACATACCATTTTGAAGTGCCTGATGATTATCAGCCTCAAGTGGCACCAACGCAGGCATTTTCTCCTGCACTTGTTATACCTCAAGAACCGACATTTACACCTGAGCCCGCTTTTGTTCCAGAACCTGTTTTTGAGTCCAAACCGGCAGCTCCAACATTTACATCATCACAGTTTGCGCCTGTAGAGCCCACCATTGATATGGGAAGCCCTGACGTGAGTGAATCATCGGTAACTAGTCGTGTTGCCAACCCTGCCGCGCTAGCCGCTGCGGGTATTTCGATTGCAGCGATGGAACGCCACGCGCAAGTGAAAAAGAATCTGGAGCCAGAATTACCTCGTCCAAATCCGGTTCGCTTGCCGACTCGCCGTGAACTGTATGGCATTCGTATTCCGTCTCAGCGCGATGCGGAGCTTCAACGTCGTCAAGAGGAAGCCTCTCAGCGTGAACAGGTTTATCAGCAATGGTCTGCGGCTGAAGAGCCTGAAAATGAAGTAAAAACTGACGATGAGCTAGAGCAAGAAAGATTACTGCGCGTTCAATTCTTAGAGCAGCAACGTCAACGCTACGGTGAGCCTGAAGTCGATATGCAGGAGTTTGACACTGCATTTCAGGTTAACCAGCCTGCGGTTGATTCTGTTCCTGCACCAGAGCCAGAAACTCCCCAGGATTATATGCCTGCGAGTACGTTTACTCAGCCAGAAATTGAACATCGTTGGGCTTCTGCTCCGGCATTTACGCCAGCTTTTGAACCGACAAAACAAATAGTGCCAACGGAGCAAACTTCACCTTCTGATATCCATCGCTTTACTGCCCATGCCGATGATGAGCATGAGCTGGATAATGATGCGGATGATTTTGAACCTAAAATTGATTTAAGTACGCCATTATCGGCATTTGAGCGTTTCTCGCCGGTGGATGATTTAGTTGATGATGAGCCAGCAGCGCCGCTGTTTATGCCGTCATTTACCGAACCACCAGTGCAAGCTCATTCGATAACCCAAGAACAGCCGATAGCGCCTGTGCATAATGGAAATGAATTTGTTGCTCATCCGGCGGGGCAGCCTCAAACTGCAGCACAGCAGCCA